>CANPXG010000048.1 GCA_947585795.1 uncultured Clostridia bacterium | reverse complement strand
AGGACACCGTGGGCGACGTTTCGGAGCGTAAGGAAATGGTAAATATCTGGAGCCCTGGCGACGGCACGTATCAAATGACGTACGGTTTGGGCTTTTACGAGTATTTTCAAATGTGCGAGGATTTGGGCATGGAGCCCGTACCGATATTAAACTGCGGTCTTTCGTGCCAGGTTCGCTCCGGCGGAAATGAGGACGAAAACCACGTTGTACCGATGGACGATTTGCAGCCCTACATTGACGACGCGCTCGATTTGATAGCGTTCGCGAACGGCACGGACGAGAGTAACGAATGGGTTAAATTAAGAAAAGAAATGGGACACAGCGAGCCGTTTGATCTCAAATATATCGGCATAGGTAACGAGCAGTACGGCGACATTTATTTTGAGCGTTACGCGGAGTTTGCGAAACAGATACACGAAAAATATCCCGATATTAACCTCGTAACAACGTCAGGTACGGCTTCAAGCGGTACGAATAACGACCTTGCGTGGAATTGGATAAACGCGAACACGGAGCTTGCCGACCGCGTTGACGAGCATTACTACGAGAGCGCGGACTGGTTCAGGCAGCACGCTTACCGCTACGACGATTACCGCCGCGACACAAATTCAAAGGTATTTTTGGGCGAATACGCGTCAAAGGGCAACACGTGGTACAACGCGCTCTGCGAAGCGGCGTTCATGACGGGGCTTGAACGTAACGCCGACGTTGTGCGCATGGCGAGTTATGCGCCGATGTTCGCGAAGTACGGCAACACGCAGTGGACGGCGGCGAATATGATTTGGTTCACGAACGACGATTATGTTCTTACGCCGAATTATTACGTGCAGTCGCTGTTTTCAAATAATTACGGTGATTATACTCTCCCGACCGATGTGGAGATGAACGGTATTCCGACGGAGGATTATCTGCGCGGCGGCGTTGTGCTCGGCTCGTGGGGCACACAAAACGAGTTTAAAGACGCGCGTATACAGCGGGAGGGCGGCGACATTGACGTTTCGCCCGACGGCTGGCAGAAGGGTATCGGTGAATGGACGATAGGTGACGACGGCGTTATTACGCAGACGGGCGATTTGACCGGCTCGACCGTATATAACGACCTCGATAGCGCAGTCGACAGAGATTACACGTTTACCGTTAGGGCTAAGAAAAACGGCGGCGGAGAAGGATTTCAGATAGGCGTTGCGGCGGAGGACGGCGCGAACTATTACCGCGTCAACGTCGGCGGCTGGGGCAACACCACCGCGAAAATTCAGCATATAGTAAACGGCGTGAGTGCGGATGTGGGCAACGTCGCGGAACAGTCGTATGTCGGCGACGTGCATATAAACGACGGCGAGTGGTACGACGTTAAGGTAGAGGTAAGCGATTATGAGATCAAGGCGTATTTAAACGGAGAGTTTATCTGCTCGTACACGAAGCCGAAAACATACGGTCCCGTTTACGCGTCGAGTACGTATGACGAAGCGACGGGTGATGTTATAGTAAAGCTTGTGAATATGCTTTCGTCGGACGCGGACGTAAACGTCACGGTAAGCGGCGCAAACGTAAAGAGCGCGGCGAAAACGGTAGTTATGTCGGGTGATACGGGTACTGAAAACAGCCTTGAGCATAAGGACGCGATAGCTCCGAAGGCGGGCGAGATAACAAACGCGGCGGAAAGCTTTGTTTACAGCGCGCCCGCGAACTCTTTAAGCGTTATACGCCTCGAAACCGACGCGCCGACGCGTAACGCGTATATATCCGGTTACGGCGACGGTACGTTCCGTCCCGACAACAGCGTAACGCGCGCGGAAGCCGCGTCGATAATCACGAACGTGTCGGGCGCGAAAGCGGACGGCAGTAATAAATTCAGCGACGTGAGCGAGAGCGCTTGGTACAGTGACAGTGTGAGCGCGGCAAGCGCGGCGGGATATATCGCGGGTTACGGTGACGGTACGTTTAAGCCGAGCAACAATATAACGCGCGCGGAGCTTGCGAAAGTGATTTGCTCATATCTCGGTGAGGCTCCCGCCGAAAACACGCAGTACGCCGATATTAAAGGACATTGGGCGGAGGGTTATATCGCGGCGTTAAGCGCGAAAGGAATAATAACGGGTTACGACGACGGCACGTTCCGTCCCGACGCGCCCGTGTCGCGCGCGGAAACGGTAACGCTTGTGAACCGCGCACTCGGACGGTTTATAGAAAACACCGACTGGTTCCCGAATGAGTTTACCGACGTTCCGAAATCGCACTGGGCGTATTATGAGATACTTGAAGCGGCGCTTGGTCATTGACGGAGGAGATATAAATGAAACGAAGTGAGATACATATACGCGATCCGTTCATACTTCCGTATAGCGGTAAGTATTACCTCTACGGCTCGCGCGGAAGCGAGGTCTGGGGCGACAGCGCGACAGGTCTTGACGTGTATGTGAGCGACGATTTGGAGAACTGGTCGGAGCCGAAGGAAATTTTTACGCATACAAAAGATTTTTGGGCGGACAGGCACTATTGGGCTCCCGAGGTGTACGCGTATGACGGAGCGTTTTACATGTTCGCGTCGTTTAAGTCCGCCGACCGTTGCCGCGCGACGCTCGTGTTAAAGTCGGACGCGCCCGACGGTAAATTTACCGTCCACAGTGACGGCTCGATAACGCCGCCTGATTGGGAGGCGCTTGACGGCACGCTTTACGTGTCGAAAAAGGGCGAGCCGTATATGATATTCTGTCACGAGTGGGTACAAATCAAGACGGGTGAGGTCTGCGCCGTCAAAATGAGCGCGGACTTAAAGCGCGCCGTCGGTGAGCCGTTTACGCTTTTTAAGGCGGATGAGGCAAGTTGGATAAAAAGCGGCGAGGGCGGTATATACGTAACGGACGGACCGTTTACGTACCGCTGCGCGGATGGTACGCTTCTTCTCTTGTGGTCAAGTGTCGGTGAGGAGGGGTACACCGAGGCGATAGCCGTGTCAGATAACGGGGATATAGACGGCAAGTGGGTACAGCGCGACGAGCTTTTGTTTAAAAAAGACGGCGGTCACGGTATGATTTTCAAAACGTTTGACGGTAGGCTCATTTTGCTTTTACACGAGCCGAACGAGCATCCGCTTGAGCGTCCCGCGTACTTTGAGATAGAGGACAGGGACGGTATGATTTATATAAAGGAGTAAGATCATGAACAAGATAATATCGGTTTTGACTGCGATCGTAATGACTTTGTCGCTTACGTCGTGCGGTAAGGACGTATACGCGCCGAGCGTGACGGACGCTCCGGCTCCGACGGAAACGCCGACGCTCCTTGACACGATGAGCGTCGAGGAAAAAGTGGGACAGTTATTGTTTGTGCGCTGTCCGGAGGAGGAAATGGTAAGCAGTCTTATGGAAATAAAGCCGGGCGGTATACTTATGTTCGGACGCGACTTTGAAAATCTGACGAGGGACGAGGTTGTAACAAAAATCGAGGGCTTTCAGTCGCAAAGCGATATACCGCTGTTTATCGGCGTTGACGAGGAGGGCGGCACGGTCGTGCGCGTAAGTTCAAATCCAAACCTCGCGCCGGAAAAGTACAAGTCGCCGCAGGATATATATAACGAGGGCGGCATGGAAGCGGTCGAGGATAACGCGGCGGAGAAGTCGAGGCTTTTGTTAAGTCTTGGTATCAATATGAACCTTACGCCCGTCGCGGACGTGTCTACCGATCCCGACACGTACATTTATGACCGAAGCTTCGGTCAGGGGTACGCGGAAACGGCGGATTTCATTTCACGCGTCGTTACGGTGATGAAGAATGAGGGTATATACAGCGTTTTGAAGCACTTCCCCGGTTACGGTGAGGTAACGGGTGACAGCCACGAGGGCGCGGTGTATAATGAGAAGGGCGCGGACGCGCTGCGCGCCGAGGATTTTGTGCCGTTTAAGGCGGGTATAGACGCGGGCGCGAGCTGCGTGCTTGTGTCGCATAATACGGCGGGCGGTTTGGACGCGGAAAATCCCGCTTCGCTTTCGCCCGAGGTGCATGAGATACTGCGTAGTGAGCTTGGGTTTGACGGCGTTATAATGACGGACGACATCGCTATGGGCGCGGTGGCAGACGTGGAGAACGTGTACACGCGCGCAGTGAACGCAGGTAACGATTTGCTTATTACGACGGATTATGAAACGGGGTATAATCAGATTTTATCGGCGGTGGAAAGCGGCGAAATCAGTATGGACACGCTTAACAGCGCGGTAAGGCATATATTGAAATTGAA
The DNA here is from genome assembly GCA_947585795.1 of uncultured Clostridia bacterium. Taxonomy (GTDB): domain Bacteria; phylum Bacillota; class Clostridia; order UBA1381; family UBA1381; genus Hominilimicola. The sequence goes on along the minus strand of CANPXG010000048.1, from coordinate 12,934 downwards.
GGGAATTATGTAAAAAAACGGCGGGAAGTTTATTATTCACACGCGTTTTGGTCCGCGCATATTATACAACAGAAAAATCAAGGAGGGTAATATAATGTGCGGAATATGCGGATTTATAAATTTTAAGACAAACCTTGTGAAAAACGAAGCGGAGAATAAACTGACCGCCCGCCGTATGGCGGAGCGATTGCGCCACCGCGGTCCCGACTCGTGGGGCGAATGGGTGGGGGAGCATACTGTGTTCGCGCACAGCCGTTTGGCTGTCATAGACGTGGAAAAAGGCTTGCAGCCGATGAAACGCACCGTGGAAGGGCATGAGTTTGTGATCACATATAACGGAGAATTGTACAATACCGACGAATTAAGGCGCGATCTTATGTCCTACGGCTACGAGTTTACGACCTCGTCGGATACCGAGGTGCTTCTCACCGCGTACATACATTACGGCGAAAAGTGCGCCGAGATGCTTAACGGCATATACGCGTTCGCGATTTGGGACAGTATGCGTCAGCGCGTGTTCGCGTGCCGTGACAGATTCGGCGTGAAGCCGTTTTTTTATACTGTAAAGGACGGCGTGACCGTGTTCGCGTCGGAGATAAAGTCGCTTTTCGAGTACCCCGGAGTGGAAGCGGCGCTCGATAAAACAGGTCTTTGCGAGCTGTTTGCGCTAAGTCCCGCGAGAACTCAGGGCGTGGGCGTGTTTAAGGATGTTTTCGAGCTTCGTCCCGCGCGGTACATGATCATAGACCGTCACGGCGTAAAGATAAAAAAGTACTGGTCGCTTACGAGCCGCGCCCACCCCGACAGCTACGAGGACACCGTAGCCAACGTTCGTTCGCTCGTATACGACACGGTAAAGCGTCAGCTTGTTTCCGACGTGCCTATTGCGACATTTTTGTCGGGCGGTCTGGACTCGAGCGTGATAACGGCGATAGGCGCGATTGAAATGGAGAAGAAGGGTGAGCGTCTTTCGACGTACTCGTTCGATTATGAGGGTAATAACAAGTACTTTAAAGCGTCGAGCTTTCAGCCCGACAGCGACACAAAATGGGTGCCGCGCATGGTCGAGGAATTTAATACCGAGCATACGTATCTCGTGTGCTCGAACAGCGCGCTCACGGAGCTTTTGGAGGAAACGCTTATCGCGAAGGACTTACCCGGCATGGCGGACGTGGACGCGTCGCTTTTGTATTTCTGCCGCGAGGTCAAGAAAAATCATACGGTCGTGCTGTCGGGTGAGTGCAGCGATGAGATTTTCGGCGGGTACCCGTGGTTCCGCGATAAAAAAGCTTTTGAAACGCCCGCGTTCCCGTGGTGCTACGATTTGTCGCTGCGTGAGAATATACTGCTGCCGTCGGTAAAGGAAACGCTTAATTTGAGCGAGTACTCGCGTATGCGTTACGATGAGAGTATAGCGGAAACGCCGACGTTTGAGGGTGACAGCGCGGAGGAAAAGCGCCGCCGCGAGATTTCGTATCTCAATATAAATTGGTTCATGACGAACCTTTTGGACAGGAAGGACAGAATGAGTATGGCGAGTGGACTGGAGGTCAGAGTGCCGTTCTGTGACCACCGTCTTGTAGAGTATGTATGGAATATACCGTGGGAAATGAAGAATAAGGATAACGTGTCGAAGAATGTGCTGCGTGAGGCGGCGAAGGGTATATTGCCGGAGGACGTTAGGCTGCGCCGTAAAAGTCCGTACCCGAAAACGCACAACCCGCATTACGAGGCGGCGGCGAAGGAGCTTTTGGACGGCGTTATCTCCGATCCGAACGCGCCTGTACTGTCGCTGTGCGACAAGACGAAGCTTAGGGCGCTTTTGGAGGGCTCGTCCGATTACGGCAAACCGTTTTTCGGTCAGCTTATGGCGGGACCGCAGTTTATCGGGTATATATTGCAGGTAAATTACTTATTAAGAGATTATCATGTGAAAATAATGTAAAATTAAAGGGACGGCACGCCGTCCCTTTTACAGTTTGAAATTTTTAATTCAGAAGCGCGCGGTCATTCGCAAACTCCTCGCCGCTTATGTCGGCAAACTTTTTAAGCAAATCGTCAACCGTAAGCGCAGCTTTTTCCTCGCCGCTTACGCTGTAAATGATACGTCCCTCGTGCATCATGATAAGCTTGTTGCCGTGAGTTATTGCGTCCTTCATATTATGCGTGATCATCAGCGTTGTGAGATTGCCCTCGGAAATGAATTTATCCGAGAGGTTGAGAACCGTTTCGGCGGTCTTTGGATCAAGCGCCGCGGTGTGTTCGTCGAGCAGCAAAAGCTTCGGCTTCTGCATTACCGCCATGAGCAGCGTCAGCGCCTGGCGCTGTCCGCCCGAAAGCAAACCTACCTTGCTCGAAAGCCTGTCCTCAAGTCCCAAACCGAGCTGAGCAAGCATTTCTCTGTACATTGTGCGTTCCTTATTGGTGATCGCCCACTTAAGTCCGCGAGGCTTGCCGCGTCTGTACGCGAGCGACATATTTTCCTCGATCCACATATCTGCAGCCGTACCCATCATCGGATCCTGAAATACGCGTCCGAGATACTTTGCCCTCTTATGCTCGGGCAGCTTGGAAACGTCCTCGCCGTCTATGAGAATGGAGCCGCTGTCCACGCGGAACACGCCGCATATACTGTTAAGGAGCGTCGATTTACCGGCGCCGTTGCCGCCGATTATCGTAACGAAATCGCCCTCGTTAAGTTCAAGGTCAACGCCGTTTAAGGCGCGTTTTTCATTTACCGTACCTTTGTTAAACGTTTTGTATATACTGTTTACCTTTAACATCAGACACCCTCCTTCGCAGTTCTCTTTTCGGATATTTTGCGTTTCCAGAACGGAATACCGAGGAATACCGCAACGACGAGCGCCGAAAGCATCTTAAGGTCGTTCGCGTTAAGTCCGGCTTTAAGTACGAGTGTGATCACTATATAGTATATGATACCGCCGATAACCGCAGCCAAAAGCTTTAACGCGAAGTTCTTGAATATTTTACCCAAAAGTACCTCGCCTATGATGACGGCGGCAAGACCTATTACTATAGCGCCGCGTCCCATGTTTACGTCGGCGAAGCCCTGATACTGAGCCAAAAGTGCGCCCGAAACAGCTACAAGACCGTTCGACAGTACCAAGCCGATTATCTTATTTGTATCGGTATTTATACCGTTAGCCCGCGCCATATTTGGGTTACAGCCCGTCGCGCGGAGCGAGTGACCAAGCTCCGTACCGAAGAACCAGTACATAACAGCTATGATCACAACGACGAAAATCGCGCCGACCGCAATCGCGTTCGGTAGGTTTCTCAGTGAAAGTAAAAGATCATACTTCTCCACCGACAGCGGCACGTTCGCTTTTTGTGACATGATACGAAGATTGACAGAGTAAAGTATGAGCTGTGTAAGTATACCCGCGAGTATGGCGGGTATTCCGAATTTCGTATGGAAAATTCCCGTAACCAAGCCCGCAAGGCATCCCGCCAAAAGCGCGATCAGCATAGCCGTCGGCGCGTTCATACCCATTGTCATACACACAACCATAGTCGCTCCGCCCGTAGCCATTGAACCGTCCACCGTCAGGTCGGCAACGTCCAGTATGCGGAACGTGATATACACGCCCATCGCCATGATACCCCAAATTATACCTTGGGCAATCGCGCCGGGCATTGAGCTAAAAAAGTCCAGCATTTTTATTCTCCTTCCATACTGCTCGGATCATACGGCAAAACTTTTGTATAATCCGGTAAAGATAAATTTGCAATGGAGCGCTTGCCCCATTGCAAATTAAATGTCAATAAATGTTAAGCTGTAAATTATTCAGCCGCGGGCGCAAGCTCCTCATAATCCTCGGGGATCGTAATTCCAAGCTTATCCGCGCGTTCCTTAACGAACTTCTTCGTAAGGTCTGACGCGTACTGAACTTCCATCTGCGCGGGATCAGCGCCGTTTACAAGTATCTCGTAAGCCATTTCGCCGGCTACCTGACCGATGCTGTAGTATGAAATTGAAAGCGTCGCAAGACCGCAGCCTTGGCAGATGCCTTCCTCACCCGCGATTACGGGGATGTTTGCGGGGTTAGCGATGTTCGCGATGATCTCAGCGTTTGCAGCCGCCGTGTTGTCGGTGGGGATATAAAGAGCGTCGCTCTCGGCGCAAGCCGTCGTTGTTACAGCGGCAACGTCGTTCGAGTCAGCGAAGGGATACATTACCGGCGTATAACCGAGCTGTGTAAGCTCCTCAGATACGATGTCCACCTGATACTTTGAGTTAGGCTCGCTCGAGCAGTAGAGAAGACCGATGTTCTTAGCGTCGGGAAGAAGCTCCTTGAACATAGCCGCCTGCTCAGCCAACGGAGCGAGGTCAGCCGTACCGGTGATGTTTCTGCCTGTCGTGCCTGTCCAGTCGTCAATGTCAAGCGCAGTAGCGTAGTCGGTGATCGATGTGCCGACGATAGGGATCTCCGACGTAGCCGCAGCCGCAGCCTGAAGCGCGGGAGTAGCGTTGGCGAAGATCAAGTCCGAACCGGATGAAACGAACTGATTTACGATCGTGGCGCAGGTGGCGCTGTCGCCAGCCGCGTTCTGGAGGTCGAACTCAACGTTGTCGCCAAGCTTTTCCTTCAAAGCGTCCTGAAAGCCCTCGGTTGCCTTGTCAAGCGCGTCGTGCTGAACGAGCTGGCAAAGTCCGATTTTGTAAACCTTGTCGCCCTGGTTAGCCGTGCTTGTGCCGCTTTTCTCGTCCGTGGAGCAGCCCGCGAGAGCTGTCACAGCCATTGCGCCGGCGATGATGATTGCTGATAGCTTTTTGATTTTCATACTTTTTCCTCTTTTCTTTTTCTTTATTATTTCCACGCGGTTTTTACGCCGCGCCGATGTCATAAACATATATATGCTATTATACCGCTTTTTGGTCTGTTTGTCAAGAAAAATCACGTAAAAGCCGTGTGTTTAAGTCGTATGCGCCGTGAAGGCGGCGGGGAAGAATTTGTTGACAATTCAGTCGTAAACGGGTATAATAAGTGTAAGGGGTGATATGGTGGCACTCGAAAATCAGCGGTACGGAAGGAATAAGTCAACGCAAATAAACAGCACATATATCGAAAGTGGCGAGTATCGCCGTAAATTTGACAATTTAACGCCGAACGATGAAGTGAACCGCGTATTATATGCTAAGGCAAAGGAAATGCTAAAGCATAGAAGCGGTACGCTGTACGAGGATATGTACTGGATCGACGGCGATACGGGAAAGATTATAGCAAGAGAGATAAACAGCGAAACGGAGCAGCAAATAGTTTATTCAAATGCTGTAAGAAAAACAGTTTCCTCTTATAAAGGCGGCAATTTAATTGCAATACATACGCATCCACACAGCATGCCGCCGAGCGCAGCGGATTTCAATTCCTGTTACAGAGGCGGCTATGCCTGCGGATATATCGCATGTCATAACGGTAAATTGTATGGGTACAGCTCTGACGAAAAAATTCCGGTCACTATATATAATGCGTATGTAGAGAGGTTTGTTAAAGTTGGTAACAGCGAATCGGACGCACAGGAGAAAGCGATTGAGCGAATCAAGAAAAATTACAAAATAGATTTCTGGGAGGTGCTGTAAATGTTGGAAAAGGTTTTGGATGACAGGGTAATAATCCCTGATTATATGAAAAAAATGTCTGTAAAGGAATTAGATGTAGAAATCGCCCGTTTGGAGGCGGAAGCCGCGGCAGAGAAGCGGCGGATTTTGGAGAGAGAGAAAAAGGCAAGCTGAATATTTTGCTTCGTAAAAACAGGACGTACCGTTCGGTACGTCCTGTTTACATATAAATTATAAATGAGCGTTCATTGTTATCCTTTAGAACAGTCCCATACCGCCGTAAGAGGCAACGATTGCCGCGAACACGATCGAAACCATTGACAAAAGCTTTATAAGGATATTGACCGACGGACCTGACGTATCCTTGAACGGATCGCCCACCGTGTCGCCGACAACGGCTGCCTTGTGATTTTCACTGCCTTTGCCGCCGAAATTACCGGCTTCTATGTACTTCTTCGCGTTATCCCACGCGCCGCCGGAGTTTGCCATCATGATAGCCAAAACAAATCCCGAAACAAGCGCGCCCGCAAGCATGCCGACAACTCCGTTACAGCCGAGCACAAGACCTACCACGATAGGAGCCACGATACCGAGCGCCGCCGGTAAAATCATTTCCTTGAGCGACGACTTCGTGCAAATATCAACGCATGTAGCGTAGTCCGCGTCCGCTTTGCCTTCCATAAGTCCCTTGATTTCTCTGAACTGACGTCTTACCTCAACGACTATCTTCTGCGCCGCGCGTCCGACAGCCTTCATCGTAAGAGCGCTGAATAAAAACGGAAGCATCGCGCCGACGAACAGACCTATAAGTACCGCCGGATTGGTTATCGACAGGTCGAGATTCGCTCCGAGTCCCTTTATCTTGTCCGTATACGAAACGATAAGCGCGAGCGCCGTAAGCGCCGCCGAGCCTATGGCGAAGCCTTTGCCCGTCGCTGCCGTTGTGTTACCCAAAGAATCGAGCGCGTCCGTTCTTTCGCGGACAACCTCGGGAAGTCCCGACATTTCCGCGATACCGCCGGCGTTATCCGCAACCGGTCCGTACGCGTCGGTCGCGAGCGTGATACCGAGCGTTGACAGCATACCAACGGCGCTCAGTCCCACGCCGTAAAGTCCGCTTTCAAAGCTCGCGCTGCCGCCCGCCGTGAAGAAGCTTACTATAACAGAAATACCTATGATTATTACCGGTATAGCCGTCGATGACATACCGAGCGCGATACCGTCAATGATGATCGTAGCCGAACCCGTTTCCGATGATGAGGCGAGCTTTTTCGTCGGCTTGTACGAATCGGACGTGTAGTACTCGGTGAAGAAACCAATCAAAACGCCCGCGATAAGTCCCGAAATAACCGCCCAAAATACGTTTGAGTTTTCGGGGAGCAGTGTGAATATAAGCACCGCCGCGCCTATCGCGCTCAAAATCGCCGACGCGTATGTGCCGCGTCTTAATGAGCCCAAAAGCGATTTTTGGTCGGCACCCTCCTTCGTTGAAACGAAGAACGTGCCTACAATTGAAGCGATTATACCTATCGCCGCGATGAGCATCGGTACGAGTACGCCGTTAAAACCGAGTCCCGCCGCTGTGGCAAGCGCGCCGCACGAGATTATCGAACCAACGTATGACTCGTAAAGGTCAGCGCCCATACCAGCAACGTCGCCGACGTTGTCGCCTACGTTATCCGCGATACAAGCGGGATTTCTCGGATCGTCCTCCGGTATACCGGCTTCCACCTTACCTACAAGGTCAGCGCCGACATCGGCGGCTTTCGTAAATATACCGCCGCCCACACGCGCAAACAGCGCCATCGAGCTTGCGCCCATACCGAACGTAAGCATAGCCGCCATTATATTGTCAACGTCCAGCTTAAATACAAACTTAAGAAGGATGAACCACACGCTTATGTCGAAAAGTCCGAGTCCCACTACCGTAAGTCCCATAACCGAACCCGACGCAAACGCTATCTTAAGTCCCTTGTTAAGTCCCTGCTGTGCGCCGTTCGCCGTCCTCGTGTTCGCGTAGGTGGCAATTTTCATGCCGATAAATCCCGACAGTCCCGAGAAAAATCCTCCCGTAAGGAACGCGAACGGTACATACTTCGTCAAAAAGCCCGTAAACGACAGTGCGAGCAATATAACGAACATTACCGCGAAGAATACTCCGACCGTCTTATACTGACGCTTTAGGTACGCCATGGCACCTTTACGGATCTTCTCGCCTATACCCTTCATCTGTTCCGTACCCTCGGGCTTTTTCTTTACGGAGTAGAAATTTATGCACGAGAATACCAGTGCGATCACGGCGCAGACAAGTACCGCGATCGGCGCGATGGTTTCAAAATTATTCATGGTGAATAACCCTCCTTTTATTACTTATATATAACCATTTTATACCTATGTTTTTGATTAGTCAAGATATGATATTAAAATGTAAAATTATATTGACAAAATTGTTGTATTTTAATACAATAGTTAGGATAAAAAAGATTGGAACACAGAGGTAATCGAAATGAGCATACGAAAAATCACGGTATTCACCGCTGTAATACTGTTCGCGATAGCCGCGGCGCTCGGCGTTTCCGGCAAAATACGCGAAAAAAACATAAAGGAGGAATACACTCCCTCCACGCAGACCGTCACCGTTACCGCCGTCGGCGACTGTACTCTCGCGACAGACGCGTACGCCGACCAAGACGGCAGCTTTAACGCTTACGCGAACCAAGAGGGTGACGACTACTCGTACTTTCTCCGTAACGCCGCGCCCATATTCGCCGAGGACGACCTCACGATCGTAAATTTCGAGGGCACGCTCTCATCGCAGGGTACGCGTATGGATAAGCAATTCGCATTTCGCGGTAAGCCGGAATACGTGCAGATTTTGACCACGTCGAGCGTGGAGGCGGCGAACCTCGCCAACAACCATTCCTCCGACTACGGCGACATAAGTCATTCCGACACGATAAAGTACTTAAACGAGGCGGGTATATCGAATTTTGCCGGCACGAACACCGCAATTCGTGACGTGAACGGTATTTCCGTAGGGCTTGTCGGCATAAACGCGCTTAACGAAGCGGAGGCGGAAAAGCTTGAAAGGGCGATAGGTACGGTAAAGGAGCTGGGCGCGCAGCTGGTGATAGTGAGTATACACTGGGGTGAGGAAAAGGAAACAACGCCCAACGAAACGCAAATCGCGCTTGCACACAAGGCGATAGACCTCGGCGCGGATCTCGTTTTGGGTACACATCCCCACGTTTTGCAGGGTATAGAAAAGTATAACGGACGATACATCGCCTACAGCCTCGGAAATTTCTGTTTCGGCGGCAACAATAACCCCTCCGACAAGGATACCGTCATATACCGTCAGGTATTCACCTTCGTCGAGGGCACTCTTCAGGAGGACGACAACATGACGCTTATCCCCGCCACAATATCGGGACATGACGAGTATAACGACTATCAGCCCTCGATCGCGTCGGGCGACAGAAAGACGGAAATACAGAACCGCCTGCTGGACGCGTCCGCGCAGTTCGGAATACAGAGCTTGAATTTCAGATAATATGAGAGAAATTATAATAAACGATAATGACGCGTCACAGCGTCTTGACAAATTCCTTACGAAATACCTGACGATACCGCAAAGCATGCTGTATAAAAGTCTTAGGAAAAATTGCGTGCGCGTAAACGGTTCGCACGTGCGTGACGGAAAGTACACGCTTCAAAGCGGCGATGTTGTGAGATTGTATATGAGTGACGACTTTTTCCCCGCCGAAATCGAGTACAGCGCAGGAAGTGCCGATATAGACGTTGTGTACGAGGATGAAAATATTATTCTTATAAATAAGCCCGCCGGACTTGTCGCTCACTCGGACGATAAGGGTACGGCGGACACGCTTTTAAAGCGTATGACCGACTATTTGTACAAAAAGGGCGAGTACGAGCCGCAAAGTGAGCACAGCTTCGCGCCGGCGCTTTGTAATCGTCTTGACCGCAACACGTCGGGAATAATAATCGGCGCAAAAAACGCGGCGGCGCTTCGTATTATAAACGAGAAAATAAGAAGCAGGGAGATCAAGAAGCTGTACCTGTGCGTCGCGGACGGGTATACGGACGATAAAGCGTCGCTCACCGCTTACCTTACGCGCGGTGAGAAAAAGGTGACCGTGTCGGACGAGCCCGCGGAAAGCTCGAAGCTTATAAAGACCTCTTACAAGACGCTCGCGCGCTCCGGCGGCAGGTCGCTTGTCGAGGTGGAGATAGAAACGGGACGCACGCATCAGATACGCGCGCATATGGCGCATATAGGTCACCCGCTTTCGGGTGACAAAAAGTATGGCTCAAAAACGGCGCAAAAAATACAGCTTGCGTCGTACAAGCTGCATTTTGCGTTCAAGTCGGACGCGGGAATTTTGAATTACTTAAATGACCGCGAATTTCAAATAGCCGTTGATTTTGCCTCGACTTTTTCCGCCGCGAACTCGTAAAGCGCCTTTGCCGCGTCGGGTTTTGCGAGATGTTTTATACTCTCGCGCATAAGCTCCGTGCGCCAAGGGCAGCAAAGCATAAGATTAAGCGCCTCGCCCACGCGGTAGTCGGCGTTTACCGTTATTGCCGCGCCGCTGTTTACAAGGAAGTTAAGGTTCCTGTCCTCCTGACCGGGTATCGGGTTTATCATGACCATCGGTACTCCCTTTGCAAGCGCCTCCGATGTCGTCAGACCGCCGGGCTTTGAGATTATAAAGTCGGCGGCATCCATCATTACGTCCACGTTGTCCACAAAGCCGTAGCTGTATACACGCTTCGTCCACTCAAACTCGTCCACGGCGGCTTTTACTTTTTTGTTCGAGCCGCATACGCATAAAATCTGAAAATCGTTTTCGTTTACGTCTGTTTCTTCAAGCAGACTTTTTATATTTCCGTAACCCATTGAGCCCATAATTATGAGTACAGTCGGCATATCTTTTATGCCGAGCGCTTTTCTTGCCTCGATCTTATCTGTCTTTACCGAAAACTGCTCGCGTACCGGTATTCCGAACGGGAGAAGCTTTTCCGCCGCTATTCCTTTTTTCTTCATCTCGCTCGAGATAAGCTTGTCGGGTATGACGTAATAGTCCAAAAATGTGCTTTCCCAAAGCGGGTGAACGGTATAGTCCGTTACTATTCCTATCGTCGGGCACGCCGTCACGCCCGTTTCGGTCAGTATGCTCATGCAAACGCCCGCGTAGCTGTGCGTGCCTATCATAAGGTCGGGCGCGTAGTCGCTCACGTATTTTGAAAGCTTTTTTGACACGAACCGCGACAGCATCGATATAAGAGAACGGCGGTCGTAAGGTACGTCTTTTTCGGCAAGCTTGCCGTAAGCCTTGCCGTAAGCCTTAGGCAGATATTTTGTCGAAAGGAGGTAGCCGTCCTGTATGGAGTTGCCGAGGCGGTGGCTTATGTAATCGAATATATCAAGCATTTTACATTGGTGTCCGCTTTTTTCAAAATATTCCATTATCGCTTTTGCGGTCGAGTGGTGACCGTAGCCCGCCTTCACGGAGAGCAAAAGCACCTTCACTTTAAAATCCCCCTTTTTATTTAGAATTATCTCTATTATTATATCAGAGCCGAAAAAATTTTTCAACCTGTTGACATAAATATTATATTGGTCTATAATGATTGTTAAATTCTTTTCGGAAAGGAGTGGCGCATCATGATATACGATATGACGGCGGGCAAGCCTCTTCGTATGATACTGTCATTTTCACTGCCCATGCTTATCGGAAACGTGTTCCAGCAGGTGTATAATTTTGTTGACGCGGCGGTGGTTGGGAAATTCGTTGGCGCGGACGCGCTTGCGGCTGTCGGCGCGACGTCTACGCTTATGACGCTCGCGATATGCTTTATGATGGGCATGACGAACGGCGCGGGTATAATAATCTCGCAGTGTTTCGGCAAGCGCGACTATGTGAAGCTGCGTGAAACGGTCGCGTCACTCGTGTACATAATAGTTGTTATGGCGGTTTTAACGTCCGCGGCGGGCGTGTGTTTTGCGCGCCGTATTCTGCTGCTTTTAAACACGCCGTCCGATGTAATAGATAATTCCGTGCGGTATATAACGATTATATTCGCGTTCATGGTGACGACGGCGGCGTATAACGCGTCGGGCGCGGTTTTGCGAAGTCTTGGTGACAGCAGAACGCCGCTGTTCGCGCTCATTATTTCGGCTATGCTGAACGTCGGCATGGATCTGCTGTTCGTCGTCGTGTTCCGTATGGGCGTGGCGGGCGCGGCGTGGGCGACGGTCATAGCGCAGATGATAAGTGCGGTGTTCTGTATAACGCACATAGTACGGCACAGAAAAATATTAAACCTCGACGGCATTATATGGAAGGCGAAAAAGGAAACTGTGTTCAAAATTTTCCGCACGGGACTGCCCGCGTCGCTCGAAAGCTGCCTTATATCGCTCGGCACGATGAGCGTGCAGCGGCTCGTAAACTCCTTCGGCTCAATGACCATGGCGGCGTACACCGCCGCGACGCGCATTGACTCTATCGCGATTATGCCGGTCGTGTCGGTGGGAATGTCGCTGTCGGTGTTCACGGGTCAGAACATGGGCGCGGACAACATTGACAGAATAAAAACGGGGCTGTACCGTACGCTTGCGGCGCTTATCGGCATATGCGTCGTGATCGCCGCCGCGATAGTGACGTTCCGCGTGCAGCTGCTCGGTATGTTCCTTGACAAGAACGCGGCGGCGGAAGCGATAAAAATCGGCGGTGAGTACCTTATAATAGTAAGCACCGCGTATCTCGTCGCAGCCGTAATGCGAAGTTATCTCAATGTCCTGCGCGGCGCGGGCGATGTGAATACGTCCGCGGTGTCGGGCATGACGGAGCTCGGTGCGAGGATTTTGTTCGCGTACATACTCGTAAAATTCTTCGGCGCGACGGGTATATGGATAGCAACACCGCTTGCCTGGACTGCCGGCGCGGCTATACCCGTGGCGCGGTATTACTCAGGTAAATGGCAGGAGAAAAAACTGGTGTAAAAAGCCGAAAGCGTTGACAATTCCGTAAAAAATGATATAATGAGTGTAAGGGGTGATATGGTGGCACTCGAAAATCAGCGGTACGGAAGGAATAAGTCAACGCAAATAAACAGTGCATATATCGAAAGCGGCGAATACAGACGTAAATTCGATAATTTAACGCCGAATGACGAAGTGAACCGCGTATTATATGCTAAGGCAAAGGAAATGCTAAAGCATAGAAGTGGTACGCTGTACGAGGATATGTATTGGATCGACGGCGATACGGGAAAAATTATTATAAGCGCTTTAAATGAGCAAACAGAAAAAGCGGTTGCGTATACCGG
>CANPXG010000047.1 GCA_947585795.1 uncultured Clostridia bacterium | reverse complement strand
GTAGGGCGGGCTGCCCTCAGCCCGCCTCCCTGACACCCTGACGGCAACGGTTTGTAGGGGCGGATATTATCCGCCCGCGGGCGACCGTAAAGGTCGCCCCTACAATGTGTAATTATAAATTATCCCCGCCATATCCCCGACACCCTGACGGCAACGCTCTGCTAAGCAGGGGTGTCCATGAGGGGGCGCAGCGCGCCCCTCCGGTCGCTTCAAGGGGGTGATTCCTAAGAGGGGGGAAATCGAAATCCCCCCTCTTAGGGTTTTTGGTTCTTTTTTTAAAAAGAACATCCCTTCCGCACATCCCCGATGTGCCTCTATCAACAATCGTAGGGGCGGATACCATCCGCCCGCTATTCATCCTCGTATAGCTTATAGGTTCACCAATCACGGCGGGCTGGGGGCAGCCCGCCCTACAACACGTGATTTAAAAATCCACCGTAGGGGCGGCCAATGACCGCCCCCCACAACACCAACAAAAAATCCGCAAATTCTAAAAATTTGTGGATTTTTTATTACTCATTATTTACCGTTTCATCAAACTGCTTTATCGTATTCAAAATAAACAACTGTTGCTTGGGCGTGAGCTTCCTCATATACGACGTGCTCTGTTCGATAAGATTATTCTCACCCGCCTCCAAAACATCGCGAAGCAAATAATCCACCGTCACGCCGAATATTTTCGCCAAGCGTATTATCACTCCCAAACTCATATTCCGCCCGTTCTCGATAAGCGACATAAAATTTTGAGAAATGCCGGCTTTCTCCGCAAGCTCCTCCTGCGTAAGCCCCATTTTCTGCCTTTCCTGTTGGATCCTATTCCCTATCGGATAAAACATCTCCATTATAATCACATCCCTATTATCAGTATAATTTGATTTTTAACTAATTTTTATATACTATATTAGGAATTAGTATTGACAATATTGATAAAATTATGATAAAATTTAATAAAAATAAGAGAAATTTTTATATGGAAGTGATCAATTATGATTTCAAAAGGTGAAATTGCCGTCATATTAAAAAATCTACGTAAGATGTCGGGGCTTACTCAGCAGGAGCTCGCCCGCCTTATGGGACGGTCGCAGCAGGTGATAGGTCACTGGGAAACGGGCTACTCACAGCCGGACATAAGCACGCTGCTGGCGCTTTTTGAGTTATATGACAAAAGTATTGACGAAACGTTTTTGAACAGACAGCCCATAAGCTTTGACAAGGATTACAGGCGCTTTAAGGAAGAAGTCACAAAGCAGCTGCGGCTTATGCGTCTTGAAATTGACAGACTGAAAAAATAATTATTCGCGTGTGAAATTCATATATTTTATATAAAGATCGTTAAAATCGTCGCGGCGCGCGAGAGATACCTCTTCAGAAATCGTCTTAAGGCGAGCTATAGACGCGTCCGCGTCGCCTCTCGCGCAATACTTGACGCAGCCGCCCAAGGAACTGTTACCCACAAATTTTGTTTTGCTTACAAATTCACGCGGCAATATCCCGATATTGCACGCTTTCTCGGCGGAAAGTCCGCAGCCGAAGCCGCCGGCAAGGTAGACGTTTGAAACGCCGGCGCTGTCCGTGCCGAAAAGCTTCATCAGTATTTCTATACCGGCTCTTACCGCCGCTTTAGCCATTTGCACCTGTCTTATGTCGTCCATGGTGAATACGATGTTATCGGTCAGTTTAAAGCCGTTTTCAAAGCTTTCGCCGCGCAAAAGACCGGTGGAGTCTATCAGCTCCAAATCCAAAAGCTCGGAAACAAGCTCAATTATACCCGTGCCGCATATGCCGACGGGCGGTTTGTTTCCGATCGTTTTTATCACGTTCTTTTTTAAGTCCACTCCGCAGACCGCGCCGTCCACGCTTCCCGTACCGCACGATATGCGTCCGCCCTCAAACGCGGGACCTGCCGCGACCGACGTTGTTATGATGCGTCCGCCTTTGCCTATAGCCATCTCGCCGTTTGTGCCGAGGTCTATAAACATATTCACGCCGTCAAGCTTATCAAAGTCAAGCATATAAAGTCCGCTTACAATATCTCCGCCCACGAAAGCGGATATACCGCCGTATATCACCGTCGCAGCGGGCGGCACGGGGGCGTTTGTCAGGCGGTCAAACGTGGTTTTGACCGTGTCCGTATGCTCCGCGTGAAACGGGTATTTCCCAAGCTCCTCGCAGGGGTAATTCATGAGCAGATACACCATCGTCGTATTGCCCGCTATAACGACTTTGTCCACGTCCGAAAAGCCTCTTGTGACCTCCTTAAAGCCCTTAAGGAGCGTGTAGCGTATAAGCGACGACAGCTCGTCCTCCCTGCCCCGATTCGCCGCGTCTATGCGCGACAAAACATCCGCGCCGAAACGCCTCTGCGGGTTCACCGTCTTATACGTTTTGACGCTGCCCTTCTCCGTCACAAGCTCAAACACGACCGTTGTCGTTCCTATGTCGATACAAACGACGGAGCCTTTTTTTATTTCGGACACATACCCGTGCTCGGACAAAACCGCGTAGTTATCGCCCGAAACGCTTCTTCGCGGACAGCTTTTGTTCGGGCACTCGGCGCAGTTGTGCTCCGCGCGAAAAATTTTTTTATCGGCGGTGAGGTTCAGCGTGTACGCGAGAGATTTTTCGGGAGAGAGCATGAAGGCGTCGGTCAGTGACACGGGAGCTTTTGTTTTTTCGAGAATAATTTTTTGCTCGAACAAGGGAATGTCCTTTGGCGCGTCAAGACGAGCCTCCACTCCCAAACCCAAAACCGCGCACATTTCTTTCACCCGCGCGGAAAGTTTTTTGTCTAGCTCAAAGATGTAATCGTCAGCCATCGCGTTTACGAGTAAGCCGCGCATTCCCTCGCCTTTGTCGAAAAATTTTTTTGAGTAGTCGCTGATTTTTTCGCCAAGGGTTAGAATACAATAGGCGGTCATATCCTCGAAAACGGCGGCGGCAAAGGGTGAGATCATGTCCGTAACGGGCGCTAAAAGCTCATCAAAATAAGCGGAAACCGCGTTGTAAACGCTGTTTCCTTCAAAACAATTAAGGCTTTTGAGCACTCTTTTTTTACTTATTTTCACTTTAAAATCATTGATTTTTATGCTTTTCATAGCTTTTTTGGGGCCGGATTCGCCGTTTTTTCCGCCTTTTTTCGTTGATTTTCACTCTTAAACGCGTCAAATTTACCGTGTTTTACCGCTTATTTTCATGTTTTTTACCCTTTAAATCATTGATTTTTATGCTTTTCATAGCTTTTTTTGGGGCTGAATATGCCGTTTTTTCGCCTTTTTCCGTTGATTTTCACTCTTAAATGCGTCAAATTTACAGTGTTTTATCGCTTATTTTCATGTTTTTTACCATTTATCGCATTGATTTTTATGCTTTTCATAGCTTTTTTTGGGCTGAATATGCCGTTTTTTCCGCCTTTTTCCGTTGATTTTCACTCTTAAATGCGTCAAATTTACCGTGTTTTGGCGGTTTTTTACACGTTTTTTCACGTTAAAAGCACGCAAAAACGCGCCTTTTTTACCGTATTTTGGTGCCTTTTTTACCAAGTTTTGACGCTTTTTTCACCGTTTTTGACGCTTAATTTCATGTTTTTGACGCTTAATTTTATAATTTTTCACTCTTTTTCGTTAAAAATCTCCCCGAAGGGACGGGGAGATCGGTCCTCGTTTGTAAATTGCCCGTTCAGAACGAGCGATGAGCCCTGTTAAAGACCTCCTCTGTCGAAGCGGAGGCTTCCCTGTTCATACGCTTTAACGGTTCGGAAGCCATACCCGCGTTCCATTTATTAACTCCGTACTCCGTGCCGACGGACAAACCGTAGCCAAGCTCCGACTTTACGGCTCCGTCGAGAGAGGGCGTGTAATAGCCGTAGGGCCAGGAGAGCGTCACAACATCTATACCGGTGATGCTCTTAAGACGCTCGCCGTTATTTTTTATATCCTCTATTACCTCGTAAAACGAGTTTGGGTCATTGTATATCCCCTCAAGCAGCTCCTTCGGAGTGTGATGAATGGAATTTGTGTGGTTGCCAATCTCCACAAGACCGCTGTGCGCCATCTCGCGCACCTCGTCCTCCGTCAGGTAGCCGTAACGGTTTATATACGAGCCGATAAGGTACATCGTCGCTTTCGCGTTATACTTTTTCAGTATCGGGAAAACATCGGTGTAGAAATTCGAGTAGCCGTCGTCAAAGGTCAGGAGCAGTATATTGCGCCCGTCTACGTCCTCCGCGGACGCGAAGGCAAGCTCCGCCGCGGTCATCGTTATATACCCGTTTGAGAGAAAGTATCCTATGTCCGCGTCGAGAGTGTCGGGCGATACGGTATAGTTATCCCAGCGGGACGCGTCGCGCGTCACGCTGTGATACATGAGCGCCGCGACATTCGCGGAGGCGGACGCGGAAACGCCGCAAGCCATCAATAAAAGCATCAAAAGGACGGCAGCCCATCTTTTCCACGCGCGCGCCATCAGAGCTTCGCACCGCACTTGCCGCAGAATTTTTTATCGCCCTCGTTTTCCTTGCCGCATACGGGGCAAACTGTCGGCTCGCTTTTCGCCGTTATGAGCTTTTGAGCTGTCTTGGGCTTCTTGCCGTACTCATAGAAGCCGGCGCGGAGAAGTCCCAAAAACATCGGCGCGAAAAGTCCGTAAATGAGTGAGAGCAGCACGTTTATAACGATGAACAGTATTCCCACATACGGAATGAGCGAAAGCAGCGCGAGAATTATCGACAGGAACATATATATGATAGTCGGCATTATTACCGCAAGGAACATATTGAGTCTAAGTCCCTTCGTGTCCTCTATCGATTTTTTGAGCGCGTCCGTCGCGCTTATTTCCTTCTCGCGAAGCAAAATGTACGGCGTGAACGCGTATGAGAGGGATTTTATGAGCGCTATCACAGGTCCCGCTATCGGTATCAGGAACCACAGAAAGAGGCACAGGTCCTTCCAGCACATTCCGCCCGCCGTATGCGCGAACGTCTTAAAGTCGGTAAACGGCGAAAGAAGCGTTTTGCTCTCCGCCTCGGAGCCGTTATACACGCTGTAATACACAGCCGCAAGTCCCGCAGAGATAGCGGCGACTATGGGTATTGAAATAATGGGCACGTTTACGCCCAAAACCGAAACTATGAACGAGAGCAGTCCGCCCAAAAGGGAAATTCCCCACAGACGGAACGGCAGCTTGCCCAAAATGTAAAGTGTTCTTGAATAAATTCCTTTGATCATTGTATGTCACCTCTGAAAAATTATTTGCCTTGACCGTAGTAGGCGTTCGCGCCGTGCTTACGGTAGTAATGCTTATCCTGAAGAATTTGCGGCGCGGGCTTTACGTCGGGATTTATCGCCTCTGTACGCACCGCCATTTTCGCGACCTCCTCGAGCACGACGGCGTTATGCACCGCCTCATGCGCGTCCTTGCCCCACGTAAACGGTCCGTGGTTCTTGCACAGCACCGCCGGCACCGCCTCGTAGTCCTTATCCTTAAAGTGATCGACGATAAGAACGCCGGTGTTTTTCTCATACCCCGCGTCTATCTCCTCCTTCGTGAGATTGCGCACACAGGGCACGGAGCCGTAAATATAATCGGCGTGCGTCGTGCCGTAGCAGGGAATGTCGCGTCCAGCCTGCGCCCAGCTCGTCGCCCACGGAGAGTGGGTGTGGACTACGCCGCCTATGTTTTTAAACGCCTTGTAAAGCTCCACATGCGTCGCGGTGTCGGACGACGGGTTGTACCTTCCCTCTATCTTATTGCCGTTAAGGTCAACTATTACCATATCGTCGGGAGTGAGCTCGTCGTAATCAACGCCCGACGGCTTTATCGCGAAATATCCCGTTTCGCGGTCAATTTCGCTGACGTTGCCCCACGTGAACGTCACAAGTCCGTGTTTGGGGAGCAGCATATTTGCCTTGTAAACTCTCTTTTTTAATTCCTCCAGCATTTATTGTACCTCCAAAATCATTATTCAAAATATTCCACGGCGCTTTTTTCGACGGGGAGCGCTTTCACGTACCTCTCTGTAAACTCTCCAAAGCCTTCCGTATCGCTCTTGTCGGGCGAAAGAGTGTACACATTTGCATCGGCGAATACTTTGCCGTTAAGGAAGTCTGTAAGCGTTTCGCCGTCCTCCCTGTTTATCATGTACGACGCAAGCAGCGCTATTCCCCACGCGCCGCCCTCGCCCGCCGTTTCCATAACAGACACGGGGCAGTTCATCGCGGCAGCCATAAACCTCTGTCCCACGTCCTTGGTCTTAAACAGACCGCCGTGACCGAGCATTTTTTCTATCTTCACGTCCTCGCCCGCAAGAATGTCCATGCCGAGCTTCAGCGTCGCCATAGACGAGTAAAGATGCGCGCGCATCATGTTGGCAAGGTTAAAGTTCGCGTCGGGAAGTCTTACGAAAAGCGGTCTTCCCTCGCGCATATGCGTTATGTTTTCGCCCGAAAAGTAATTGTAGGACAAAAGCTTTCCGCAATCCTTATCGCCCTCGAGCGCCTTCGTGTAGAGCTTGTCGTACAGCTCTCCCATGCTCACGTCCGCGCCGATGAGCGCAGAAAATTCATGGAAAATGTTCACCCACGCGTTGAGGTCGGAGGTACAGTTGTTAACGTGTACCATAGCGACATCGTCGCCCGACGGCGTGGTCACTATGTCGATCTCGGGGTACGCCTTTTTAAGCGGCTTGTCGAGCACCACCATCGCGAACACAGACGTGCCCGCCGACACGTTGCCGGTGCGCTTCGTTATGCTGTTCGTCGCGGTCATGCCCGTGCCCGCGTCGCCCTCGGGCGGGCAAAGCGGTATGCCCGGCATCAGAGCGCCGCTTGGATCGATAAGGCGCGCGCCCTCCTCGGTGAGAGTGCCCGCCGCGCTGCCTGCCGTAAGTACCTTGGGCATAATGTCACGAAGCTTTATGCCAAGCTCCTTGACGGCGGGGATATTTTCAAATTTTTCAATCATTTCCGCATTGTAGTCCTTCGCGGCGCTGTCTATCGGGAACATTCCCGACGCTTCGCCCACGCCCAAAACAAACTCGCCCGTAAGGCTCCAGTGCACGTAGCCCGCGAGCGTGGTGAGGCGCTTTACGGAGGGAACGTGCGCCTCCTTGTTTAAGATAGCCTGGTAAAGGTGCGCTATGCTCCACCTTTCGGGTATGTTGAAGCCGAAAAGGTCGGTAAGGTACGCGGCGGCTTCGCCCGTTATGCTGTTTCGCCACGTCCTGAACGGCGCAAGCAGGTTTTTGTCCGCGTCGAACGCCATGTACCCGTGCATCATCGCGCTGAAGCCCATGGCTTTAAACGTCGTAAGACGCGCGCCGTACTTTTCCTTGACGTCGCGCGCAAGGTCGGCGTAGCAGCTTTGAAGTCCCGTCCATATATCCTCAAGCGAATATGTCCATATGCCGTCCTCAAGGCGGTTCTCCCACTCGTGAGAGCCCTGCGCGACGGGATCGTTTCTCTCGTCCGTCAGTACGGCTTTTATACGCGTGGAACCGAACTCGATACCGAGCACCGTTTTGCCCGTTTCCACGGCTTGCTTTATTTTTTCCATATCTTTCTCCTTTACGTCATGTGAATTATTAATTTAATTATACCATTTTTCATGGATTTGGCAATATAAAACGCGTAAAAATTTGTAAAAACGCCGTAAAAAAACATAGAGGTTGCAATTTTTCCGAAAATGTGATAAAATAGAGGGTGAGCTATGAGTTTAGGAGGTCGTGATGGATTTACTTATATTCGATAAGACAGACGCTGACCCCTGCGTAAGAGGGGTCATGGAGAAAAACAATATAGAGGTGCTGCGTGAGGTGATAAAATTCTCCGAAACGGAGGGCGTTACGAATAACGCCATACGTGAGTATACCGCGTCCCTTCTCGCAAACGACGACAATATCCTTTCGCGTCTTGCGGGCGCGGGTAAAAGTATCGGTGACGACTTGTACCGCCTTGCGCTCATGGATATAGAGCAGATATACAAAAAGCTGTTCAGTATACAGATAAAGTACACGCCGTCGGGTAACGACACGGGGTTCTCTGACGCTTACATACAGTCGGTGAAGGCTATAACGGAGGCAAAAAGCGCGAAGGAGCTTTTAGACCTTCTTATCCTTCACTACAGAAAGCTTGGCTGCGGTGTTATGGCGAAGTATAACGCGTTTAAGTACGAGGACGGTCGTCTTACGGGCGTGGGTGCGGTGGATGATATCACGTTCGATGATTTGATAGGTATCGAGTATCAGAAGCAGACGATAATCGCGAATACGCGGGCGTTTGTGGAGGGTAAGGCGGCGAATAACGTGCTGCTGTTCGGTGACAGGGGTACGGGTAAGTCGTCCTCGGTGAAGGCGCTTTTGAATATGTTCGCCGCGGACGGGCTGAGGATAGTCGAGATGCCGAAAACGTGTATACGTGATATACCCGTGCTGTCGAGGTCGCTTTTGTCAAGTCCGGGTAGGTATATAATATTTCTCGATGATTTGACGCTAGGTCCCGAGGAGCCGGAGTTTAAGGCGCTTAAGATAGCGATGGAAGGTCAGCTTCAGGCGAAGGCGGAGAATGTGCTTATATACGCGACGTCAAACAGGCGGCATCTGGTGCGTGAGAATTGGTCGGACCGTGAGGGCGGTGAAGTGCATGTGAATGATCATATGCAGGAAACGCTGTCGCTGTCGGAGAGGTTTGGTATAAGTCTTGTGTTCTCCGCGCCGACGCAAAAGGAGTATTTGAATATAGTCGCGGGATTACTTGAAAAGCGCGGTGTTGAGATGAGCGCGGATATAGAGAAGCAGGCGGTGATTTGGCAGATGAATTACGGTGGAAAAAGCGCGAGGTGCGCTAAACAATTTGTTACGGCATATATTGCGGGAAAGGAAGATGTATGATGAAGAAGAAATTTACGGCGCTGTGTTTGGCGCTCACAACATTTTTGTCCGCGTCGGCGTTCGCCGAAACGGTCACGGCTCCTTATGAAAACGGCAGCGCGGCGTTTAGCCGTGAGGGTAATACGAGAGCCGTTATAATGTGCTACGATGAAAACGGCAGAATGTGCTACAGCAGTCTTTGTAAAAGTGAGGACGGCGCGTTTAAAGCGTCGGTCGCGCCGCAGTACAAGGATATGAAGAAGAAGGTGTATTTCGTTCAGTCGAAGGAGCTTAGTGAGCTTGAGTTTACGGACGCCGTGCCTTCGGCTACGGCGAAGCCCGAAGGTACACCGGAGCCGTCGGCGAAGCCTGAGGCTACAGCGAAGCCTGAGGCTACAGAGAAGCCCGAAGCTACGGCGAAGCCCGATAAATCGTATCCGTCTATATACGAGAAGGCGGTAGACGCTATCTACGCGCCGGCGTTCGTTGACGAGGTGGCTATCTCCTCGGACAAGGAAGGTAACGAGATGTACGCGGTCACGGTATTTTACTGCGGAAGTGAGATGACGGTCGGTATAGACAGCGACGTTGCGATAACGAGCGCGCCGAAGGAGTATGAGTCCATGGTGGGTGAAACGGCGGACAGCCTGCAAAAGGGCGACGTTGTGTTCCTTACGGCGAATATCGCGGGTGACGAGATAAAGGATATCGATCTTATATTCAGACCTACGGCGGAAAATATCGCGACGAGCGATAAAAATTACGGCGATAATTTTGAAAATCTTTTCACGTCGGGCGGAAAGGTCGCCAAAAAGTGGGATTTCATGAAGTACGGCGCTAAGGCTTCAAATGAAAGGTACAATTACGCGTTCGGTATTATAGGCACGTATGAGAATAATCTGCTCACGCTTATAAACAAGGACGGCGACATTGATAACGGTATAGAAATAGACGTGCAGAAGGACACGATAGTTTACAGCTGCGACGTTGACGGCAGGGAGTATGAAACGGAGATAGCCGACAGTGCGGCGATATTCGGGACTATTCCGAAAAGCGAGTTCAGAGAAACGGGAAAGGCGACGCTCGACAGCACTTATCCGTACAATTACGCGCTCGTGAGAACGGTTGACGGCACGGCGACGGATATTGTACTTTTCAACAACTACAATTATTAAACGGCATAAACTCAATAAACCGGAATCGTATTCCGTAAATAGGAGGAAATTTACAAATGAACAGCTTAAGAAAAGCTGCCGCGGCGGTCGCTTTGACCGCGGTCACGGCGGTAAGTGCCGTAAGCGCTCAAGCCGCCGATATATCGGTCGTGATGAACTCCGTCGCCTCGGACGGTCAGATGTATGTGCCGTTCGGGGATGTAAAGCCGTTCGAGGTCGATAACCGAACGCTTGTTTCCGCGAGGGACATGGCGGAGGCGGCGGGTATGCAGGTCACTTGGGACCAAGCGACGCAAACGGCTATTCTGACGCTCACGCCCAACGCTTATTCAGATAAGCCTATCGAGCGTTACGCGGCCCAGGTAATAAGTCAGGTGGGCGGGTTCGGTCTTGGCTTGCAGCCGACGAACATAACCGCCGCGCTAAGACTTTACGACGCGAACGCCGTCATACGGTATAATTTTACCGACAGTGAGGGTGACGTTGTCGCGATAGGTAAAAATTACGAGATGGACGCTTTGGCGGCGCTCGTGAACGACGGCACGCTCGTCATTCCCATACGTCATTCGATGGAGATGTTCGGGCTTAACGTGGATTGGAACCAAGACGAGCTTTGCGCTTACGTTTCAATACCCGATGACCCGAAGCCTCTCGACGATATAGCCATAATCGCGAATCACGGCGAGGGCGACTATTCAACGCCTCTTACGCCGCCGGAAAATTACAGCAATATATACATACCCACGGACAGCGGCGGCGATTATGACATGATCGACACAAGCGGTATGACGATAGGCGATTACATAGGGAAGTTTAAAATCACTCACTACTGTCCCTGCGCGATATGCAACGGCGGACACGGAGGCAACACGGCGTGGGCGGGTAAACTGATACCCGGTCAGACGATAGCCGTAAATCCGAACACTATCCCGAAGCTTAGCTGGGTCTACGTTGACGGTTACGGATTCCGCCGCGCGGAGGACACGGGCGGAGGCATAGGCGAATATCATATAGATATGGCTGTGCCGGTACATTCGCTCGCGATACAGCTTGGAGTGGTATACAAGGATGTTTATTGGGCTCAGTAAAATAATCATAAAAAAACGGGAGGCTTACGCCTCCCGTTTTTGTATTCGATTTAGTTCTCCTCGTCGAAAAGCTGTTTCTTTTCGTCAAGTACCTGCTGGTAACCCGCGGAGAGGTAGTCGGCGCAAGCCGCCTCGTACTTCGCGTCAAATTCCTCGGGCTTGCAGTTGATAAGCTCGGTCTTGTGAACGAGCCAGTTGTCAAGGAGCGTTCCCGCCGACGCTGTAAGCGACGTTACGGGTTTCGAGAAGATGTAGTCCGTGTATCTGTACTCGTCGCTCTTTACAAAGTTATCGTAGGATTTCTCTATGATAAATTCGTAACCGGTCGGAGCGAACGACTTAGCCTGAGCCTCAACGTTAAGCTTTTCGTCGCCAAGATCTCTGCCCTCTATTACAAGGCACCACATATCCTTGTTGCCGTTGTAATTAAGTCTGTCCTCGCCCTCGTAGCCGTCTATAAGCACGGGAACGTCGCCGTCCATCGTGTATGTTACGCCTTCGATACCGTTCTGCATTACGAACATATTGTCGTTAAGCCACTCAAAGTACATCATGACCGCCTCGGGGTGAGCGCAGTTTATGTTGATACCCGAAATCATACCGAACGGGTTATCGCGTCTTGACGGCGTCGGGTGACCGAAGTCGGGATCGTCATACGAGCTCAAAATCGTTACGTCCGCGCCCGGCACATTCTGCTTCAAGGTATTGATAACGTCGGGGTTCTTCGAGAGGTAGTCGGCATATGTGCCCGCCTTGCCCGATACAAACGCTTCTCTCGCCTTTGAACCGTCCTTGTCAAGGTACCACTCGGGGCTTATAAGTCCCTCGTTGTAGAGCATGTTATCCCACTTGAGCTGGTTATATGTCGGCTCCCATGTGAGCGAGGCAACGGTGATATCGCTGTAAAGCGCGTTGTCCTCATCCGAAAGCGGATACGGTCTGAACTGGTAGTTGCCGTAGTTCGCGTTGCCAAGGGTGTACGTTGACGGTATCGTTCCCTCGCCGCCAAGCTTCGCGTCACGGAACTTCTTAAGCATTTCAACGTATTCTTCTTTGCTCGTCGGCTCGGCTATGCCAAGCTGATCCATCCAGTCTTTTCTCACGAGCGTTACGAAGTTGTAAGCGTCAGGTCTTGTCGCCGCAAGGAATACCTTTTCGCCGTCCACGTATGTGTACTCGTCGAGCTCCTTCGTTCTCTCGTAGAAATCGGGAGCGTACTTCTTGATCATTTCCTCGTCGAGCGTTTGGAACGCGCCCTGGTCCGCGAAGGATACTATCGTCGGGTAGTCATAGTTAAAGATAATGTCGGGCTGGTTTTCCGGCTTACCCGCCAAAAGCTGGTTAAACATCGTAACCTCTTCCTTACGCGGAATGGATATAAATGTAACCTTTATGTTGTGCTTGTCGCCGAACTCCTGCTGAACGTACTTCGTCCAGTAGTTGTCCGTTACGTTCGCCTGACCGGCGTTGCCTCTGTCGTATACGGGGATCTTGATCTCTACCTGCTCGGGGTAAACGTAATTTTCAACGTCCTCGCGCGACATGATCTCGTCCGTGTCCACGTTCGCGCCGCCTTTGCCGCCGCAGCCCGAAAGCGCTCCCGCCGCGCCCACGGTTAAAGCGGCAGCGAGAAAAATACTCAATACTCTTTTTTTCATAGCTTTTTTTCCTTTCTTTTTTATGAATTTAATTATAAAATGCTCCGCGCATTTATTTACGTGAAATTAACCCTTTACCGCGCCTATCATTACGCCCGTTACGAAGTATTTCTGCAGGAACGGGTATATAACAACGATGGGCAGCGTCGCGAACATGATCGTCGCCGACTTTACGACCTCGGCAGCCTGCTGCTGACCGCCGCCCGCTTCCTGCGAAAGCGCGCCGGTGGAGCCGGAGGCGTTTACAAGGTTGTAAAGCTTAAGCTGAAGCGGCTTTAACGCGTCGGACTGTATGAAGTAGAGCGCGTCCGTGAAGGAGTTCCAGCGTCCTACCGCGTAGAACAGCGCAAGCGTCGCGAGTACAGGCTTTGACAGCGGGAGCACGACCTGCGCAAGTATGCGGAAGTCGTCACAGCCGTCAAGCTCCGCCGCCTCGATAAGGCTTTCGGGTATCGAGTTCTGCATGAACGTCCTTAAAATTATCATGTTGTATGCCGAGAAAATCAGCGGCAATACAAGTACCGTCGCGGTGTCGAGAATGTTAAGGCTGTCCATGAGCAAATAGTCCGGAATGGTACCGGCGCTGAAGTACATCGTCATCAGGAATATCGTCGAAAGTACCTGTCTGCCCTTTAATTTTGGGCGGGACAGCGCGTATGCCGAGCATATCGTCACGAACATACCGAGTACGGTGAACACGACCGTGAGTATCACGGTAAATATGAGCGAGTGCATCATTGACGGGTCGCCGAGCACCGTTTTGTACGCGTTTAGGTTCACGTGCTTCGGGATGAGGAATACGTTGTTCGCGTACACGTCCGCGTCACCGCTTATCGACATCGCCGCAACGTGGAGAAACGGCACGATACATATGATCGCGATGAGCGTGATAAATATGTAGATGAGCACGTCCGCCGTGATGTCGGCGGGTGATTTTTTTATTTTCATTGCCGCGTCCCTCCTTATACGATACCGTCTTCGCCCATGAGTTTTGCCGCTTTATCCGCGATAAGTACGAGTACGACGCCGACGAGTGACTGGAAGAAGCCGACCGCCGTCGCTATATTGTACTGGCTGTTTTGCAGACCGACACGGTAAACGTATGTGGCGATAACGTCCGAAAATTGCGTAACCATCGGGTTTGAGAGCGTGTATGGGCGCTCGAGTGAGCTTCCCATGATGCGTCCGAGGCTCATTATAAGCATTACTATGATCGTGGATTTGAGGCACGGCAGAGTGATGTTCCATATTTTTCTCCAGCGTCCCGCGCCGTCAACGGTAGCAGCCTCGTAAAGCTCGGCGTCGATGCCGGTAATCGCGGCGAGGTAGATGATCGTGCCCCAGCCCATGCTTTGCCATACGCCTATGAGCACGTACATGACGAGCCAGTGCCACTTTTCCGTGAGGAACGGTACGGTTTCGCCGCCCATGCGCGTTATGAGCACGTTCACGTAGCCCGAAAGCGGCGAGAACAGCTGGTAGGCGAGTCCCGCGATGATGACCCATGAGAGGAAGTGCGGCAGGTAAAGTATCGTCTGCGTCGTGCGCTTGAACCATTTGCAGCGTATTTCGTTAAGGAATATCGCGAGTATGATTGGCGCGGGGAAGCCTATGATCAGGTCGAGGATGTTAAGTATAAGCGTGTTTTTGAGCGCTATGTAGAAGTCCCTCGACTTGAATACTTTTTCAAATACCTCAAGTCCTATAAATTCCGAGCCCGCAAAGCCCTTTATCGGTTTGTAGTCGAGAAACGCGATCGAAAGTCCCGCAAGCGGCAGGTATTTGAAAACTATTACCAGCGCAAGCGGTATCAGTAGCAGGAGGTAAAGCTGCCAGTCCCTTTTCAGGTAGTAAAGCGCGCCTTTGCCTTTTTTCAGTGTTTTTTCTTTTTTCATTGTTTATATGCCGCCCCCTTTGTATTATTTGTAAATTTTGGCTATACTATATTATTTATAGTAACATTTTTTATGCAATTTGTCAATGATATTTATTGTTTTGCGTAAAAAAAGCCGACTTTTTACACAAAAGCCGGCTTGTGTTTATTTAGTTGTTTTCGCTGATCGGCTGCAGGGTTTCGCCGTTCCAAAGGTAGGCGGTGTATTTGCTTGCCGTTATGTCCGTTTCGGCGGTCGCTTCGCCGTTCGGCTCGATGGTTTGTTTGGTGAGTTTTACGCCCGTTAAAACGCCGTTTTCGTCGTACAGGGCGGTAAGGAGCGTGATAGTTTCGGCTTTGTCGGCGCTGTTTGTGACGGTCACGGAGGCTTTTTTATCGTCGAGCGAAACGTCCTTTACGTCAAGCTTTTTGAGTGTCAGTCCGTACGCGTTTACGGCTTTTACGGCTTTGCCGTCAAAGTCGAAGAGAGTCGTGTTTTCTACGACGTTTCCGTCGGGCTTGTCGGTGTCTTCCCTGTACGCCCAGCCCGAAAGGGATTCGTTCGCGTTTTCGCCGTCCTCGACGTGTATCATAGCCGGATCCCAGTAGAGAACGCCCGCGCAGCAGCCGGTGGCTCTTAGCGCCGTGAATGCGTCGGAAAGGTAATTGTAATGTCCCTCCTCGGTGTACGGGTACTTTGTGTCGTAGCCCGGGGCTGTCGCGGTGAGCTGTCCGTCGTAGCCGTTTTTCTTTTTCGCAGTCCAGTTGTAGCCCGTTTCCATGATCATGACGGGCTTATTGTACTTCGTGTACATTCTTTCGCAAAATTCCGCCGCCGCTTCGATCGGTGCCTCCGACCACGCGGGGTAGTACGAAGCGCCCAAAACATCAACAGCTCCCGCCTGTACGGCTTCGTCCATGAGCCATGTGTATTTTCCGTCATTGATCGAGTTGTTGCCGCCCTCAGTCGCCAAGTGTATTATGACCTGTGTGTCGGGCGATACGGCTTTTACGGCATCGTAGCCGCTTTTTAGGAATTTTTTAAAATAGTCGATTTCCTTGGCGCACTTTATGTCGTTCGCGTCGTCCTTGTCATCTCCGAACACAAGCTCGAAATTGTCGCTGTTCATATTCGCCTCATACGCGTTGCCGAACGGGAAAAGCAAGCCGCCGTTTATCTCGTTGCCGAGTGAAACGTATTTCGGCACGGTGCCTTGATTTTTCAGCTTCGTCATTATGTCAAAGGTGTAGTCGTAAATAACGGTGACGAGCTTGTCCTGTATCTCCTTTTTCTGCTCCGCGGTCATTGACTTTAGGAATGAAGCGCTTTTTATGTCATAGCCCAGTTCCTCCTTTATCTGCGCCGCCCAGTCCGCCGGTATGATCTGACGCGTTCCGTTCGACCAGTAGTCGGAGTAATTAAAAGTGAACTGTATGTCCATGCCGGCAGCTGCCGCGCGCTTCGAGAGGTCAAGGCAGTCCGCCTCGTTTTGGTAGCCTTCGGGCAGATAGTACGTGCCGTCGCCTCTGCCTTTGCCGGGGTTGTTGGAAAGACGTATACGAGCCATGTTCATGCCCTTCTTTGCCAAAAATTCAAACGGATCGACCGCGCTGCCGTCCTCGTCCTTGTACGTGCCGCCCAAGTCCTCTATGTAGTTTACCTCGGTCATGTCGCCGCCGGCGTAAAAAACGTCATCGGCAAGCGCCGCGCAAGGCGTAAGGGCGGTGAGTGCCGCGAGTGCGAATGCTATTATTGTTTTTTTCATAAAAATACCCTCCGTTACAGTTGCTGATAGGTATAGTGTATCATATTTTTATGAAATGTACAATGTTTTTTTAGTGCCACCTCTCAGTCAGCTACGCTGACAGCTCCCCTCAAGTGAACCACACGCCTCGCGTGTGGTAGGCGTGTTGCGTAGCAACAAACGCCGTAGCAAGGGGAGGCTTGCGGGCGACCGTAAAGGTCGCCCCTACGAGGACACCCCTGCTTAGCAGAGCGTTGCCGGCAGTGTGTCGGGGGAACGGCGGGGTGAGGGCACCCCGCCCTACAAGATGGTAGGGAATATTTGCGCATACGGTGTGTGTAGATTATAAAAATGGGCGGGAGAACACGGTTCGTCCATGCGGGGAAGGAATCCCTCCACCGCCTTCGGCGGTCCCCCTCCCTTTGACAAGGGAGGCTAAGGGGATTTAAATTGTAGGCGTAGAAGATTTGGATGCAGAAAGAACGTAATTCATCCCGAAAAGGCGGGGGAAAAAATAAACCCCTCAGTCACGCTACGCATGACAGCTCCTTTGCTACGGCATACGAGCAAGCTCTATGCCTACGACGCTGAAGCGTCGTTCACCTAGTAGGGGAGCCGCGGGCGACCGTGAAGTGAACCACACGCCTCGCGTGTGGTAGGCGTGTTGCGAAGCAACAAACGCCGTAGTGAAGGGGAAGGCTTGCGGGCGGATAATATCCGCCCCTACGGTGCCGTTGACGGCGGGGTGTCGGGGGAACGGCGGGGTGAGGTGAACCACACGCCTCGCGTGTGGTAGGCGTGTTGCGGAGCAACAAACGCCGTAGCAAGGGGAAGGCTTTGTAGGCGCGGGAGATTTGGATGCAGAAAGAACGTAATTTATCACGAAAAGGAGGAGTTAAAAAATAAACCCCTACGACGCCGCTGTGCGGCTACACCTCATCCACCGCTAACGCGGTCCCCGGCAGAAAGTCAAGCAAGTGCAACATAAATTTCTTTAGGGGATTTCCAGCCGAGGCACTTACGAGGT
>CANPXG010000046.1 GCA_947585795.1 uncultured Clostridia bacterium | reverse complement strand
TTCTTTTTCAATGCTCCACGCTGAAGCTACTGGAATCCACCTGCATAGCAGGTGGATTATTTTTACTGTGTCACATAAAAAATCCCGTCCGCAATTTTTACGGACGGGATGATTTTATGCAATACGTTGCGCCCCATTTATGAAGTATCTCAACCTTTGAAAAGCCCGCGTTTTTCAGCACGTTTATTTCGTGCTCAACGGTCAGCGGCGTGTCGTAATGATAAAATTCATTGTCGTCTATCCCCTGTTCTTTTTTCAGGCGGCGCAAATTTTCAAAATACTCCATCTCCGCCGCCTCGCTTTCCGCAAAATAATCCGTCAAAATAAAATACCCGTTGCGTTTCAAAGATGTATAAAGCTTTTGGTAAAGCATCAATTTTGCGTCGGCGGTAAAATGATGCAGCGATTCCACCGAAACAGCCGCGTCAAAGCAATCTTCTCCGAAAGGAGCATCAAAATATGAACCGCAAATTAAATTCAAATTACTGTCGGGAAATTTTGCCTTTAATTTGTCAAGCATCTCCGCCGATAAATCAATACCCGTAATTTGCGCGGCAGGGTTTACGCATATGTACTTCTCCAATTCAAGCCCCGTTCCACAGCCCAAGTCGAGGATATGGCACTCCTTTTCCGTCGGCAGCTGCGCCGCCGTAAAAGCGTAAAACTCCGATGCGCCCTCGATCTCGGTCAGCATATGCTCGTCATAGCCGTCAAGACGGGCTTTAAAGAAATCGTTCATTTTCTCTAACATAATCAGTTTGTTCCTTTGAAATTTTGTCTTGTCAATTATTGGCGTATGTTCTCCGCGTCCGCAATATACACTTTGTGCGGCGGGCGCGGTCACAGTGCGAGAATAATCGTCCCCGCTGTAATCAGCACAGCGCCGATTGCCGATTTCACGGTAAATTCCTCATGCAGGAAAATCACCGCGAGCACGAGAGTTATAACCACGCTCAGCTTATCTATCGGCACGACCTTTGACGCCTCGCCCATTTGCAGCGCCTTGTAATAGCACAGCCATGATGCGCCCGTGGCAAGTCCCGACAGAATAAGGAATATCCAGCTTTTACGCCCGATTTCCGATAAACCGTGCTGAGCATTTGTCATGAACACTATTCCCCAAGCCATCAAAGCCACCACGATCGTGCGGATCGCCGTGGCGAGATTGGAGTCCACTCCGTCAATGCCGATTTTCGCTAAAATGGACGTCAACGCGGCAAATACCGCTGACAGCAGCGCGAATACAAACCACATATTTTTCCTCCGTTTATTCTTCCGCGGGCTTGTTTTCCTTTTCTTCGTCCCAGGGGAGGATGTCGCCGTCCTCGCGGAGATAGTCTATTATCTGCCACACTCCCTCGCCCGTTTTTGAGTCCACACGAAAAACCGTTTCGCAGCCGGCAAGACGCAGCCATCTTTCCGCCCTGTCCGCGTCGGCGTTTTTGTTGTTTATCTGCGTCACTATGCCGATAACCGGTCTGTTGCACACCGGCGTTACGCACGGCGGGTAGAGCGAGTACGGCTCACACGCGCTTATTAAAAGCCCGACAACGTCCGACTCAAATGTGTACATCGCGAGCGCGTTGCCGAGGTTTTTGGTCTGTATGTATTCTCCGGGGGTATCTATAATGACGTCAAAACGATTCACATACTGCGTTTTGTGATAATGGATCTTCTCGCCCTTGAGCGCCTGCGTCAGCGTCGTTTTCCCGCACTCGCTCCGTCCGACGAGAATTATCTTTCTCATGTCTTTGTAAGGTCGCAGACCGTAAATTTAAGCGTGTTCTCCGCGTAATTCATAATCGAGCGCAAGGACGTTTCCACGTCCGATACCATGCCCGTGATTATAAGCGTGCCGCTGAAACGGTCCACAAAACTTAAGTCAACATTGGAGGTCTTTGTCGCGATGTCCGCCGCGATAATCGCAGTTTCGGCGGGACTCATGGTGAGTATGCCGATCGCGCTGTGTCCGAAGTCTATCTCGGGATTTAAACCGAGCTTTGTGTAAAGTATCGGATCGGGGCTGGCGATAACGTGCGAAAGCGTAATCTGTTTGCCCGGCACGAGTTCCTGTATTATGCGCAGCTTATCCTCTGATGATAAAATGTCCTTTAACTCCACCGCAAAGTCCTCCTTTCAAATATAGTTTTCAAAATACATATATATTCTAACATATTCGGCGTAAAATTTCCATACTTTTTTAAAAAAAACTGAAAATATAAGTCCTTTGTTCCGCCGTAAAGCGAAAAATATTGATATTGAGCCGTTAATATGATACACTTATTGTAAATTAAGCGCGTATCGGAGGGGATAATCATGGAAAAATATCTTGAAAAAATAAACGATGTAATCGCGAACGGGCGGTACAAGGACACGTGGGAGTCGCTTTCGCAGTATCGCGTTCCGAAGTGGTACGAGGACGCGAAATTCGGCATATTTATCCACTGGGGCGTGTACTCCGTGCCGGCGTTCGGCAGCGAGTGGTACTCGCGCAACATGTACATACAAGGGAGCCGCGAGTACGAGCATCACATAAAAACCTACGGCGCGCACAAGGATTTCGGCTACAAGGATTTTATCCCGATGTTCAAGGCGGAAAGGTTCGACCCGTCGGAGTGGGTCAGCTTGTTCAAAAGCGCGGGCGCGCAGTACGTCGTTCCCGTCGCGGAGCATCACGATGGATTTCAGATGTACGAGAGCGAATTGTCCGACTGGAACGCGGCGAAAATGGGACCTTGCCGCGACATTCTCGGCGAGCTTACGAGCGAATGTGAAAAGGCTGGGCTTGTAAACGGCGCGTCGAGTCACCGCGTGGAGCATTGGTTTTTCATGGGTCACGGCAAGGAATTTGACTCGGACATAAAAGAGCCGTTAAAGCGCGGCGATTTCTATTGGCCTTCGAT
This sequence comes from uncultured Clostridia bacterium, assembly GCA_947585795.1. GTDB lineage: Bacteria > Bacillota > Clostridia > UBA1381 > UBA1381 > Hominilimicola. Next base: position 14,774 of record CANPXG010000046.1, on the reverse strand, counting down.
GCAGGAAGCCGACCATCACGACCTGTTCTCCACACCGACGCCGACCGAGGAATTTTTGAACGACTGGCTCTGCCGCTGCTGTGAAATAGTGGACAAGTACCGCCCGAAAATCGTGTATTTCGACTGGTGGATCCAGCACAGCGCGGTGAAGCCATACCTTAAAAAATTCGCCGCGTACTACTACAACCGCGCCGACGAGTGGGGTACGGGCGCGGTGATAACGTACAAGCACGACGCGTTTATGTTCGGCGCGGCGGTTCCCGACGTGGAGCGCGGTCAGTTCGCGGACGCAAAACCGTACATTTGGCAGACCGACACGGCTGTCGCAAAAAATTCGTGGTGCTACACCGAGGGGAACGACTACAAGAGCGCGGCGCAGATAGTGCGCGATTTGGTAGATATTGTGAGCAAAAACGGGCGTATGCTGTTAAATATTGGTCCCCGTGCCGACGGAACAATTCCCGACGAGGACAAAAATATTCTGCTTGAAATAGGAAAGTGGCTGAAGGTAAACGGCGAGGCGATTTACGGTTCTCGCCTGTGGCGCAAAAGCGTGGAGGGCCCGACCGTGATAGAGGAGGGTCAGTTCGCCGACAGTGAGGCGAAGGCGTACACGTCCGAGGATATTCGCTTTACCGTAAACGGCAGCTATCTTTACGCGGTATGCCTTAATATGCGGGGTAAAAACAGCATTTGTATAAGGTCGCTCGCCGAAGCCGACGCGTCGAGAAAACCGAATTTTCACGGTATTGTAAAATCGGTCGAGGTGCTCGGTTACGACAATTCGCCCGAATGGACGCGTAACGAAAACGGGCTGACGGTTACGACAAAAGCAATCGACACCGACATGCCCGTGACATTTAAAATAGAATTGGAGTAGATTGAAATGAATATACATATAATTGACGGTGAATTTGCCGTCTGTAAGGTGAGGGATTTTTCCGAAACGGATTTTGAGAACGGTTTGGTCTTTGCGGCGAACACCGACGAGGAAAAGTCGCTCGTGTGTCCGATAGAGCGTGTTCCGAAAAACGCAACCCATGCCGATCACGGCTGGCGCGCGTTCCGTATATGCGGCGTTTTGGATTTTTCTTTGATTGGTATTTTGGCGGATATAGCCGATATTTTGGCGAAAAATAAAATCGGTATTTTCGCCGTTTCGACGTACAATACCGACTATATTTTCACAAAAACCGAAAATTTTGACCGCGCTGTTACCGCGCTTCGCGATAAGGGGTATGCGGTTTGTTAAGCTTTTTTAAAAGAAAGTCCAAAATCCCAAAAAACCAAGCACGAAGCTGTCCGCGATAAGCTGAAGCACGAACAGTATCGGTACTCCTACGGAAAACTTTTTCTTGAGCGTCTTGTGGTGAAACGCGTTCATGCCGATAAGTCCGCCTATCGCGCCGCCCCAAAAGCATACGCGGAAAAGTTTTTTCTCGCTGATGCGGCGGTCACGGCGTTTCGCGCTCGACTTGTCATGTCCGAACAGGTAAAACGCCCATATGTTCATGACGAGCAAAAACGCCAAAATGCCGAAAAAAAGGTATTTATTCACCGTGTCGTTGCCGAACAGCTTGATCGACGTTGGGAACGGAAGCGCGTGAAACCAAGTGCTTACCGCAGTCCACGCGTGTTTTATGCCCGCCTTTACCGCCGTCAGCGCAAGGTAGGCGTACTGTCCCAAGGTCTGCATAATTTCATGTATATCCATTAATTCCTCCAAATACGCGTGTTTTGTTTAGTTATTTCAAATATCAGCTTTACTATGCCTTCCCTGTCGTTTACGCTCGCCATGTCGTAAAGTTTTTTTACCGCCGCGTCAAGATTTTCCACGCTGCTTCCCGCGACACGCATAATTTTATCATGACAAGTGCGTTCGGGTTTCTCAAAGTCGTAAAATAATTTTTCCTTGAGCTTGTCCCCCTTGCGCAAACCGGTGAATTTGATCTCCACGTCCTTGTAAGGCTCCTTGCCCGCCTCGCGGCAAAGCTCCTCCGCAATCGAAAGAATGTTTTTACTCTCGCCCATATCGAACACAAAAATATCTCCGCTTTTCGCGGCGGTAAGGGAGAGCATTATAAGGCTTACAGCCTGCGGTATGGTCATGAAGTAGCGCGAAGCGGCGCGGTCGGTCACTGTCAGGGAACCGCGCTCTATCTGTTTTTTAAACAGCGGTATGACGGAGCCTTCCGAACCGATCACATTGCCGAAACGTACTGTTATAAACGCGGTGTGCTTTGAGCGCTGCGCTCTGTCATACATCATCATCTCGCCCACTCTTTTGCTCGCACCCATAACGCTTACAGGCTCCACCGCCTTGTCGGTCGATATGAACACAAAGCTGTCCGCGCCATGCTTTTCGCTGAGCTCCGCCGTTATCTCGGTACCGCGGATATTATTTTTTACAGCTTCCTCCGGATTTTGCTCCATAAACGGCACGTGCTTATGAGCCGCCGCGTGAAAAACGACGCTCGGCTTGTACGCGGACATGATATAGTCCATTTTAGCGTAATCGCGCACGGACGCTATCTCTACCACGGCGCGCTCCGTTTCGTTTCGGACGTAGTACGCGCCGTTTTCGTATATGTCCACTATGACGATCTTCTCCGCGCCGCCCTTTTCAAGCTGTCTTACAAGTTCGCTGCCGATCGATCCGCCGCCGCCCGTGACCATACATACCTTGCCTCGGATATGTGCAAAACAGTCCATAAAAACCCTTCCCGCTTAATATAAATAAATTTAATTCAGTTCGATGTAATGAGGTATGATGTCCTCGTAATGTCCGTCCTTCATGCGAAAGCCGTGAGGGATAACGCCAAGCTTAGTGAAACCGAGCTTCTTATAAAGCGCAAGCGCGCTTTCGTTGGTGCTCACGACCGCGTTGAACTGTAAAATGCCAAACCCAAGCTCCTTCGCCTTTATAATACAGTGCCTCACAAGCGTTTCGCCTATGTGCCGTCCGCGCATGTCGGAGCGTACCGCGTAGCTCGCGTTGCATATATGTCCGCACCTGCCGACGTTGTTCGGATGAAGGATGTACAGTCCCACTATTTCGCCTGTATCCGTATCGCGGGCAACGCCCGTGAACGACTGCGACTTAAAAAATTCCGCGCCCGACGCGCGGTCAAGCGTTTCCTCCTGCGGGAACGCGATACCGTCCTCGACTACCTCGTTCCATATATCGGCTGCCGCGTCAATATCATTTTCCGTGATTCCCTTTATGTCAACATTCATTGTTAATTTCTCCCGTTATGATTTTTTCCATTCGAGTATTTTTTCAAGACGCTCTTTGATCGCCTTTTCCTTGCCCTGACCGGCAGGTCTGTAATAGCGCCTGTGTATAAGAGAGTCGGGCAAACAGTTCATTTTAGCCATTTTTTCCTCTGTGTCGTGCGCGTAAACGTAACCCTTGCCGTAACCCGCCTCCTTCATGAGCTTGGTAGGCGCGTTGCGTATCTGCATAGGTACGGGTTCGGCGGGCGCGTCGTTTATGTCGCGCTTACTCTCTATGTCCGCAACCTCCAGCGCGTTCGACTTGGGTGCCATTGACAGGTAAACGACCGCCTGCGCCAAGTTCACGCTGCACTCCGGCATACCGATAAAGTGACACGCCTGATACGCCGCAATCGCGATAAGGAGCGCGTTGCTGTCGGCAAGTCCCACGTCCTCGCTCGCGAAACGCACCAAGCGGCGCGCTATATAAAGCGGATCCTCGCCGCCGTAGAGCATACGTTCCATCCAGTATATCGCCGCGTCGGGATCGCTGTTGCGCATGGACTTATGCAGCGCGGAAATGATGTTGTAATGCTCCTCGCCCGTCTTGTCGTAGAGAAGAGAGCGTCTGTTCATGCACTGCGCAAGCGTTTCATCGTCAATATCAAGTCCGCCGTCCTCGGTTACTTTGCCGTTAAAAACAGCCATTTCAAGCGTGTTTAGCGCCGTGCGCGCGTCGCCGTTGGCAAATCTTGCGATAAGAGAAAGCTGCTCGTCCTTTATATGCACGTTCATGGACGCGAAGCCCTTTTCGCTTGTCACGGCGCGCTTAAGCATTTCCTTTAAGTCGTCCTCCTCGAGCGCCTTCAGTATAAATACCTTACACCTTGACAAAAGCGCCGAATTGAGCTCAAACGACGGGTTTTCCGTCGTCGCGCCGACGAGTATTATGCTGCCCTTTTCAACGTATGGAAGAAACGCGTCCTGCTGCGCCTTGTTGAAGCGGTGTATCTCGTCGGTAAACAATAGTGTGCGTACGCCCATTTGCCGCGACATTTCGGCGTTTTGCATGATCTCCTTGATTTCTTTAACGCCGCTTGATGTCGCGCTCACCTCGACAAAGTCCGCCTTTGTCTGCTTCGCGATTATGCGCGCGAGCGTGGTTTTGCCCACGCCCGGAGGTCCCCAAAATATCATGGAGGAAATATTGTCGTTCTCAATCATCTGACGAAGTATTTTGCCCTCGCCGACAAGATGCTTTTGTCCCACGTACTCGTCAAGCGTTTCGGGGCGCAGACGGCTCGCGAGAGGCGCGCTGCGCTCTCTGTCATCGAACATACTCATCTGTTCCATACGGTCATTTCCTCCTTTTTTTTGTAAAAGGACTGTCCCTCGGGCAGTCCTTTTTCGATCAATCTTCCTTAAAAGGGAACATATCGCCTAAAATTTCCTTTGCCTTTGACTTTACCGCGTTGTCGCTCTTAAGCTTGATCGTGCGCGTTTCTTCAAGGTTTTCTTCCGGTTCTTCCTCGTCAAAAACGCTCGCTTTAACGTCACGCTTAGGCTGATAATTCTTTCTGTTTATCTTTTTTACGTCGTCAAGCTCTTCCTCAAGCTCCTCCTTGACAGCCGACTTTACTCTGCCGCGCTCGCCCTTCGGTCTTGACTGCGCTTCCTCCCAGCGGCGAAAACGTTCCTCCTCCTCGGCGCTCACTTCCCTCAAAAGCGGCTGCTTCTCGGGGAGAGTGATGCCTTCGTCGTCGGAAGCCATAGATTCGTTCATGTTGTTGATGTCGACCTCCTGCTCGGCAAATCCGCCGACGCTTGATACAAACTTTTCCTCAACGTCCTTGCGGAGCGCTCTTATCTCAGCGGAAATATGGTTGTCCTTCTTTGAAAGGCGGTAAAATCTGTTTCCTATCCAAAAGCTTAAAGCGGTGTTAATGACGGTGATAAAAATGAACCAAAACGCCGCGCCGCCCTTTGTCAGATATTTGCTGCTGCTTATTTCCGCCGTGTCGGCAGTTCCCGCCGCCGCGGGTATGGACGCGCTTTGATCCTGCGCCGTCTGCTGTGTGTCTGTCGGCTGCTCCTGCTGTACAAGATTGTCGGCAGGCTCCGGCGTTACCGCCAGTGCAAGCGGTGAAGCCGCGAATATCATAAGTCCCGCTGCCAAGAGCGCTGCTAATTTTTTCTTAAAATTCATCTTTATCTCTCCTATTCAACTACGTCCTGAAACGTTTCACGCATTTTTTTCTTTGCGGGTATCCTCGACATTCTCGCCTTGCTTGCGTTGTATACGCGAGTGTACGCGAGCAGCTTGTCGTCGTCCCTTTTACATTTATTATAGCCTATCAAGAACCAGTTCCAAAAGCTCGGCGGAACGGTTTCGGTGTTTACCATGATTTCATGATAATGTCCGGGTGACTCGATAATTTCGAGCGCCAGCTTTGAAATCATGAAATTGTAACACGAGGTCTGCGTCCTGCGCATCTCCAAAATCAGCTCTCTGACGGTCTTTGCCGTCTTTTCAGCCGCTATCTGATTTCCGTATGTGCCCTGCCAGCGGTATACCGCGTACAGAAGCCTCGATACAAGAAGCGGGGAGTTACTGTTGCGTATGTCGTCCATGACCTCGCCCTTTATGTCGCTGTACTTCCCTCGCTGGTACGGAATGTAACCAACTCGGTTGAGCATGCGGCGGATTTTGTTTATGTCCTGTTCCTGACGGCTGCGCGTCTTTGTGTGCTTCGTCATGGACACGCCGTACTTGTCCCACGCTTCGTCCTTGTTGTTATAAATGTATTTCACGCAGCTTTTTTTCAGGAACACGTCGCGCGTCGACGCGTCGAAGTACGCCACAAGTTCCGCAAGGTCGCCCGTTTCCCAGCCTTCAACCGGTGTGAACGCGGAAAGTCCGCTGCCGGTTATGACTATCTGTGACGCCATTTTTACGAAGAGCTTTAAATCCTCCGTATCGTTAAAAAGTTCCTTCCACGTGTCCTTGCCCGACGCGTGCTTTATGCTGCCCAAAAATACGAGAAGCGATATTTTGTTCTTGTCAGCTATGTTGTCGTATGAGGTGCGGATCGTTTTCATGTAGCCGCTGAGGTTATCGCACACGGTCTGTGCCTGTTCCTTGGCGGCATCGCCGCTTTGCGGCTTACTTATTTCGATCGTTTCACCCGCGCACATTTTTTCGAGGCATTGACCGATGTAAATCTCGGTCACGCTCTTTCGTTCGTTTTCAAACAGCTCGAGGTTGTCGAACATTATTTTCGAGAGCTCGTACTTGACCGCCGACATATTCAGGTCGTTTATCGCGGGGTATATTTCCAGTACGCGGGTTTTAAAGGCTTCGTCGCCCGCCGATTTTTTAAGGCGTATAAGCTTGCCCGCGATGCCGCTTTTTGTGGTGTTCTCGCACGTCGCTTCCCAGTCGAGAAGCTGCGTAGCAGAGGTAAATTTGTATTTTGCGTAGATATTGCGTAAGTCCGCTACCGTGAAGCGCATCAGGAGCGATACTGCGTCGCGTGGGAATTTTGTGTTTTCCACGTCGATATAAATGCAGGTGGGACGCGTTTCGACGGCTTGCTTTGTTATGTTGTTTCTTCCTTTGACGGTGCCGTGGAAAATGATTTGTTTCTGTTTATCGGAAGGAAGGTATACGTTATACGTCGATATGCCGGTGTTTTGCGCGACATCGCGCGGGAGCAGCCATTTCAGCGATAAAAGGTACATCTGCGTAAGCTCCGCGTCACTTGCCGCGATACACATATTTTTTATATCGCCCGAGGTCAGGAGGAGCATCGCTTTGTCGAGCATATACGTAAGCTCGTATTTGTGCGACGATATGAAGTCTATGACTTTGTCCTCAAGTCCTTCCGTCGGTTCTATAAAATCAAGCGGCTTAAGGTAATGCACTATCTGTCCCGCGAGGTCTTTTTCGCTGAGGTGTGTGCGGTAAAGCGGGTGATTTATATACCGTTCGGGCATGAAGCCGTCGTCCACATCGTCAAACACAAACGCGTGAGCAAAAACGTTCCCCGCCTGTCCGTCAAAGTCGTAACCGGCGTAGGAGATCTGCATAGCCGCGTACCTGCCGTCCGACAGAGTGAGTGTCCTGAAAATCTTCGGAAACAGCTCCGGCACGGACGGATCGCACGGCGTTTCGCTGTATTCTATGTCGCTGTTCTTCGGCAGACGATACGTGGCGAAGCGTATAATTTCATCAATATTCTGCTTGGTAAGCCCTTGCGTGCAGGAAAACACGCGCAGTCCCGGTCGATTTGAAAGCCCCAATTCCGGATCCGACAGGCTGTGTGTCACAGAGGTATAGATTAACTGATATACCTTCATATTGATTAACCCTTCCTTTCTTAAAATTCGTTAGTCAAGCTCTTTAAGACCTGTATAAAGCTCGTAATACCGTCCTTTGAGCTCCATAAGCTCCTCGTGTGAGCCGCGTTCTATGATCTCGCCGTTTTCGAGCACCATAATCGCGTCCGCGTTTCTTATGGTCGAAAGACGGTGGGCTATAACAAAGGTGGTTCTGTTTTCCATAAGGGTGTCCATACCCTTGTTTATGTCGCGCTCCGTGCGTGTATCGACAGAGCTTGTCGCCTCGTCAAGAACGAGTATGGGCGCTTTTGACAGCGCCGCGCGCGCAATATTTAAAAGCTGTCTTTGACCTTGCGACAAGTTGGAGCCGTCGCCTTCGAGCACGGTATCGTAACCGTCGGGAAGGTGGCGTATAAAGCTGTGCGCGTTCGAGGTAAGTGCCGCTTGGCGTACCTCCGCGTCCGTGGCATCAAGTCTGCCGTATCGGATATTTTCCATAACAGTGCTGGTAAACAAGTGCGTATCCTGAAGTACCACGGCGATATTTTCTCTCAGGCTGCTGCGGTCAATGTCGTAAATATCTTTTCCGTCTATTGTTATCTTGCCCGAATTTATGTCGTAAAACCTTGTTATAAGGTTTGTTATCGTCGTTTTGCCCGCGCCTGTGGAACCGACGAGCGCTATCTTCTGTCCCGGATGCGCGTATATCGAAACGTTTTTAAGTATCGTCTTGTCGGGGTTGTAGCCAAAGGTCACGTCGTCGATTACAACGTCGCCCTTTACATTGTTAAGGATAATATCGCCCTTGTCGCTTTCCGGCTCTCTGTCCATAACGTCGAATACGCGTTCCGCGCCCGCAAGCGCCGACATTACGACCGTGAGCTGCTGAGCAAGCTCGTTAATGGGGCGCGAGAACTGGCGCGAGAAGTTTACAAACACGGTAAGTCCGCCTATATCGAGCGCGGCGAGCGAGCCCATTCTTCCGAGTCTGCCGAGTATTACGAGTATCGAACCCACTCCGGCTGTCAATGTGTAGTTTACCTGGCTCATCGCGTTCATGCTCGGTCCCATCATACCGCCCGCGAACTGCGCCTTTATCTGCGTGTCGCGAAGGGTGTTGTTAAGACCTTCAAAGTCGTCCATGACCTTCTGCTCGTGACAGAAAACCTTTACGACCTTCTGTCCCGTTACTATTTCCTCTATGTACGCGTTGACCTTGCCAAGCTCAATCTGCTGGCTGACGAACTTCTTTCTCGAGCGTGACGCTATCGTCGTGCCTATTTTAGCCATTATCGGTGCGACAACAATAGTCACTATACTGAGCCAAACGTTCGTGTAAAACATCAGCGTAAGCGTGCCTATAAGGCTTACAATGCCCTGAAATATCTGTACGAGCGTTGAGTTAAGCATTTCGCCTATGGTGTCAACGTCGTTCGTGAAGCGGCTCATTATGTCGCCTGTGTTGTTCGTGTCGAAAAAGCGCACGGGAAGCTTCTGAAGCTTTTCAAACAGGTCACCGCGAATCTTTAGCAGCGCTCTCTGTGAAACGCCTATCATAATTCGCGCCTGGAAGAATGCCGCCAAAACTCCCGCCGCGTATATACACGCCATTTTGACAAGGTTTACGGCAAGCACCGAAATCCTTTCAGCCGCGCTCACGTCGGCGACGAGGTTGTTTATGATCGGGCGGAGCATATACGAGCCCGCAAGGTTTGACGCGGCGCTCACAAGCACGCATACGAATGCTATTCCTATTCTGACTTTATCCTCATTTAAGTACGACATAAGCCGCTTGATCGTCGCTTTTGTATTCTTTGGCTTTCTTGTGTCAGCCTTTCTTGAATTCATCGGAGGCATTACGCGGTCACCTCCTCGTCAATTTGCGAACGGTAGATGTCGCGGTATTCCTCGTTCGTTTGCATAAGCTCGTCGTGCGTGCCGAAGCCCGTCACGTTTCCCTCACTCAAAACAAGTATTTTGTCCGCGTCTGATATGGACGAAATTCTTTGAGCGATTATAATTTTTGTCGTGTCCTTTAACGTGGTGGCGAAAGCGTGTCTTATCTTCGCCTCGGTGGCGGTATCTACCGCGCTTGTGCTGTCGTCGAGGATGAGTATTTTCGGTTTTTTAAGAAGTGCGCGCGCGATACAAAGACGCTGCTTCTGACCGCCCGACACGTTTACGCCGCCCTGACCGAGCTCCGTGTTGTAGCCGTCGGTAAACGACTTTACGAACCCGTCAGCCTGAGCGTTGTCCGCCGCCTGCTCTATCTCCTCGCGCGACGCGTCCGCGTCGCCCCAGCGGAGGTTATCCTCGATACTGCCCGAGAACAGCACGTTTTTCTGCAGTACCATGCCCACGCCGTCGCGCAGGTGGCGTATGCTGTAATCCTTTACGTTTACTCCGTCAACAAGTACCTCGCCCTCCGTCACGTCGTAAAGACGCGGAATGAGCTGTACGAGCGACGTTTTGCCCGAGCCGGTAGCACCGATTATGCCTATCGTTTCGCCCGGGTTTATCTTGAAGCTTATGTTGTTCAGTATGTTGTCCTTGCGGCTCTCGTAGTACTTGAAGCATACATTTCTGAACTCAACCTCGCCTCTCTCGACCGTGAGGTCCTTATTCGCGGCGTTGTCGTCCGTAAGGTCAACGACGGTGTTAAGCACTTCTTTTATACGTTTTGATGACGCAGCGGCTCTGGAGCTTTGCAGAAACAGCATAGATACCATCATCAGCGACATGAGTATCTGTACTATATACGTCGTGAACGCCGTGAGGTCGCCGACCTCCATTCCTCCGCCCACAACGAGATTTCCGCCGTTCCATACGGTTACGATCATTGTTATGTTCATCGCAAGCGTCATGACAGGCATAGTGCATATCACTATTTTCATCGCGTTAAGCGTAGAATCCTTTAAGTCAGTGTTCGCTCTGCGGAATTTGTCTATTTCAAATTTTTCTCTTACGAATGATTTTATTACTCTTACGTTCGTGATGTTTTCCTGTATTCCGGAGTTCAAGCCGTCCAGTTTTTTCTGCACGACGTTAAAACGCGGATACGCGGTGTACATGAGCGCGCCTATAGCCGCGCCCAAAAGCGGAATGACAATAATCAGTATCGCGGCAAGGCTTGAGTTAAGTCTTAGTGCCATGATTATGCCGCCTATCAGCATACCCGGCGAACGCATCGCCATGATGAGGAACATACGCGTTATGTTCTGTATCTGCGTTATATCGTTCGTAAGACGCGTTACGAGAGAGCCGGTGGAAAATGTGTCTATGTTTTTGAAGGAAAATTCCTGAACTTTTTTAAACACATCCTTGCGTATATCAGCGCTGAACGATACCGCCGCCGAAACGGACAGGTAATGTCCGCCCAAGCCGCCTATTATCATGATGCATATACAGCCGAACATTATTGCCATACGCGATATTACGTAAGGAATATTGCCGTTTGCAATACCTTCGTCTATCATCGTCGCCATAATCGTCGGCAGCACAATTTCACCCGCTACTTCCGTAAGCATCAGAAGCGGTCCGAAAATAAAGCACAGGATATGTGATTTTATGTATTTCCAGTATTGTTTCAAGATGATCCTCCTCTCTTGATCGGTTAAATTTATTTAAATAATAAATTATTTATCCGCTTTTTTCTTGTCGAGCGCCGCTTTTATAAACGATGCGAAAAGCGGGTGCGAACGGTTGGGGCGCGACTTAAATTCGGGGTGGAACTGTACGCCGATGTACCACGGATGATCGGGTATTTCCACCATTTCCACAAGCTTTTCGTTCGGGGACTGTCCCGCAATAACCATACCGTTTGCCATGATTTCGTTTCTGTAGAAATTATTGAACTCGTAACGGTGGCGGTGACGCTCGTATATAAGGTCGCTGCCGTAAATACTCTGTGCCAAGGTGCCCGAGGTGAGCTTGCACGGGTACACGCCCAAACGCATCGTACCGCCCAAGTCCTCAACGTCCTTTTGCTCCGGCATAAGATCGATTACAGGGTGCGTCGTGTCGGGGTCAAGCTCCGACGAGTGCGCATCCTTGTAGCCCAAAACGTTCCGCGCGTACTCTATAACGGCTATCTGCATACCAAGACATATTCCGAAGTACGGGATCTTATGCTCTCTCGCGTACTGCGCGGCGATAATTTTACCCTCTATGCCGCGGTCGCCAAAACCGCCCGGTACGAGTATGCCGTCCGAGTTTTTAAGTATTTTGTCGGCGTTGTCCGCCGTTACTTCCTCACTGTTTACCCAGTTGATGTTCACGTTCACGTAATTTGCTATGCCGCCGTGCTTTAACGACTCAACAATACTTATGTACGCGTCGTGGAGCGCGACATATTTACCGACGAGTGAGATAGTTACCTCGTCCTTGCCGCCCGCCATAAGGTCTTTTACGACGTTTACCATTTCCGTCCAGTCTTTTAGGTCAGGCTCTCTGTCCTCAAGTCCAAGACGCTTGCAGACAACGCGCGCAAGTCCTTCCTTTTCGAGCGCAAGCGGTACCTCGTACAGCGTGTCAAGGTCAAGATTTTCTATTACGCAGTCGGGTGATACGTTGCAGAAGAGCGCGATCTTGTCCGCAAGTCCGTCCTCAAGCGGTTTTTCGGTACGAAGCACGAGCACGTCCGGCTGAATACCAAGACTTAAAAGCTCCTTCACGCTGTGCTGTGTCGGTTTCGTTTTTTGTTCGCCCGACGTTGATATGTAAGGCACGAGAGTGAGGTGTATGTACATGCAGTTTTCCTTGCCGACCTCGTTCGCGACTTGTCTTATGGATTCCAAAAACGGCGTAGACTCTATGTCGCCGACCGTGCCGCCGATCTCCGTTATGACTATGTCGGTTTTTTGCGTATTTGCGACGCGGTACACGCGCGACTTAATTTCATTCGTGATGTGAGGAATTACCTGTACCGTTCTGCCCTCGTAATCGCCGCGGCGTTCTTTGGAAATTACGTTCCAGTAGATCTTACCTGTCGTGACGTTTGAGTTGACACTCAAATTTTCGTCGATAAATCTCTCGTAGTGACCGAGGTCAAGGTCTGTTTCCGCGCCGTCGTCGGTGACAAATACCTCGCCGTGCTGGTACGGGCTCATCGTGCCGGGATCCATGTTGATGTACGGATCAAACTTTTGCATGGTCACCTTGTAGCCGCGCGCCTTAAGCAGTCTGCCGAGTGACGCGGCGGTAATGCCCTTACCCAGTCCCGAAACAACTCCGCCGGTTACGAATATATATTTTGTATCCATTTTTTACTCCCCTCTGTGTTTTGTGACAAAACGCTCTATCCTTTTTAAAGCTTCCTGTATATTTTCTATCGAATACGCGTACGAGCAGCGTATAAATCCCTCGCCGCTTTCGCCGAACGCGTTGCCCGGTACTACCGCGACGTGTTCCTCCTCCAAAAGCTTCTCACAAAATTCTTCCGACGTCATACCCGTCGATTTAATACACGGGAACACGTAGAACGCGCCCAAAGGCTCGAAGCAGCTAAGTCCCATCGCGCGGAAGCCGTCAACGATGTAACGGCGGCGGTAATTGTACTCGCGGCGCATTTCCTCCACGTCGTTATCACAGCTTTTAAGCGCCTCGATCGCCGCGTACTGCGCCGTCGTCGGCGCGGACATTATGCCGTACTGGTGGATCTTACGCATAAGGCTTATAAGTTCTGCGGGACCGAGAGCGTAGCCAAGCCGCCAGCCCGTCATTGCGAACGCCTTTGAAAAACCGTTTACGACGACCGTTCTTTCACGCATACCGTCTATTTTTGAGAACGGAATGTGTCCTTCCTCGCTGTAACGAAGCTCGCCGTAAATCTCGTCCGACAGTACCATTATATCCGTGCCGCGAAGCACTTCGGCTATTGCCTCCAAATCCTTGCCCGACATTACTCCGCCGGTCGGATTGTTGGGGTACGGAAGAATTAAGAGCTTTGTCTTATCCGTGATTTTTTCCTTAAGCTGCGACGGTAAAAGACGGAACTCGTCCTCCTCCTTCGTTTCGATAGGCACGGGTACGCCGCCCGCCATGATTGTAAGAGGCTTGTAGCACACGAAGCACGGCTCCGGTATAAGCACCTCGTCACCGGGGTTTACAAGCGTGCGTATCATGAGGTCGATCGCTTCACTGCCGCCCACCGTCACAAGGACTTCGGTTTTCGCGTCGTACTTCACGCCGAACTTTCTGTCGTTGTAATCGCATATCGCCTCGCGCAATTCCATAAGACCGGAATTGGCGGTGTAGTGTGTCTGTCCCTTTTCGAGTGAGTATATACCCGCCTCGCGTATCGACCACGGCGTGGTAAAGTCGGGCTCGCCCACACCGAGTGAGATCGCGTCCTTCATTTCTGCCGCTATATCGAAAAATTTTCTTATCCCCGACGGCGGCAGCGCCGACACGACGGGGGAAACGATTTTACTGTAATCTATCATAACGTAATCACCTGTCTTGTATCCTTTTCGTCGTCCTCGAATACAATTCCTTCCTCCTTGTATTTTTTGAGCACAAAGTGCGTCGCCGTTGAGATTATGGAGTCCATCGGGGCGAGCTTTTGCGCGACAAAGAGCGCGACTTCCTTCATGCTCTTACCCTCTATCGTAACGGCGAGGTCATACGCGCCCGACATGAGGTAGAGCGACTTGACCTGCGGGTACTTGTAAATTCTCTCCGCGACCTTATCAAAGCCCTCGCCCCTCTGCGGCGTTATGCGAAGCTCAATAAGAGCCGTCACAACGTCGCGGTCGGTTTTGTCCCAGTTTATAATAGTCTTATAGCCGACGATTACGTTCTCTTTCTCGAGTTGTTTGATGCTTTCGGCGACTTCTTTTTCGTCCGCGCCGAGCATTTGCGCGATTTTTGCGCGTGAAACGCTGTTCTTTTCCTTGTCCAAAATGTTTAATATTTCATTCATAACCGTCAAATCACCTTTCAAAAGCATACAAATATGCACATTAATAGTCATTTTATCTTATAATTATATCATAACTATTACAAGTACGCCATACCTTTTTGAAAAAAAGTTAAAAAATTTTTAGTGGGTGGGGCGGGAAATGTGCGGTCACGGGCAGGGAAACCGGCGAATACGGTTCGCCCCTACGGGAGTCGGATGGAAGTCAAGACCACCGGCTAAGCCGGTGGCTTGCACTAACCCTATAAGGGTTAATACCTGCACAGCGCTTGCAAGCGCACTGAACGGCTTGTCAGCC
>CANPXG010000045.1 GCA_947585795.1 uncultured Clostridia bacterium | reverse complement strand
AGTCAGGACGAGAGGATAAGCTCGGTTCTCTCCGGCTACTCGTCGGCGGCTTCGTCGATAAAAGTGACGAATATCAATATGGCGGAAAATCCGACGTTCGGTAAAAAATACGTGACGGACGGTACAAGTCTTACTGCAAATTCCGTAATCGTGGACTCTGGTGAGCGTTTTAAAATTTACTCGCTTACAGAGCTTTACGGCGTGAACGCGCAGACGGGACAGTACACGTCGCTGAATGTTGAAAATAAGATGAACGCGGCGCTTCGGTACGTATCATCCGATACGGAGCTTAAGGCTTGCATAGTGACGGGACATAACGAGATAAGCGCGGACGGCGCGCGTGCAAAGCTTAAGGATGAAAATTACGAGGTGGCGGATTTAAATCTGCTCTCGGAGGATATACCAAAGGACGCGTCACTCGTAATAATAGCGCGTCCCACCGCTGATTTGTCAAGCGGTGAGATAAGCAAGCTTGACGCTTATTTGCAAGACGGCGGCAGCCTTCAGTGCTACTTTGACGCGGACAGCCGCGCGCTCAATAATTTGTACACGTACCTTAAATCGTCATGGGGCATCGGCGTAAACGATAATTCGGTGATCGAAACGGATATGTCGCAGTCGGTGTCGCTGGGCGGCACGGGCGTTGCGCTTGTGGTGCCGAAAATCAAGGAAACGGAATTTACGGGAAGTATTTTGAAGAATAAAAGAACTGTCGCGTATTTCCCGTACTCGAAGCAGCTTACGCAGGAATTTGAGGCTAACGGTTCCGTGACCGTTACTCCCGTGCTCACAAGCTCAGAGAGCGCGTACACGACAACGAACGAGATAGTCGAGCGAGTGGGCGGCGAAGAGGAAGGCGAGTTCATAGTCGGAGCGATTTCCGCCGACGCGGAGCACAGCTCGTCCGTGTACGTATCGGGTAACACTATGCTTCTGACGCTCGATCCGTCGATGATCACGAACGAGTACGGACTTGCTAATTACGATTACTTTATGAATTTGGTAAATTATTCGACAGGCGCGGACGATATGTTCTTGGTGGACGAAAAAACGCTTATAAACAACGCGTTCACCGTCAGCGCGTCACAAATCGTCGTTATATTCGCAATCGTTGTTATACTGATACCGCTTATTATTCTTGTATGCGGTTTGGTTGTGTGGATCAAGAGGAGAAATCTATGAAGAAAGCGTGGAAGAAGGTAATCATACCGGCGGCTGCCGCGGCGGTGTTTGCTGTGGGTATTGTGGTCGTGAACAATATTGACGTTCCGAAGAAAAGCGAAACGGGCGCGGACGAGGAGGTATACACGATATACTCCGAGGATGCGGATAATATTGACAACGTAAACGTCGTAACGGAAAGCGGCAGTATAAAAGCCGTCAATCTCGGTAACTCCGTATGGACGATAAACGATCTGACGACCGAGGACGTTGATCCCTCAAAGGCGTACACGCTCGCCGGCACGGTGGCTTCGCTTACTTCCAAGCATAAAATATCCGAGGATATGTCCGACCTCGCGCAGTACGGTCTTGACGATCCCGATATAACGGTGACCATTACAAAAAAGAACGGCGACGCGGATAAGCTCTATGTCGGTGACATGAGCCCGACGCTCGGAGAGTATTTTGTTATGCTCGACGGCGGCGACGCTGTGTACACGATGTATTCATTTAAGGCGGATACTTTAAGACAGCCGCTGAGTTTTTATCAGGAATTTAACCGTTTTAATATTGATATTGACGATATACGCGACGTGCGCCTTGACAGGAGTGACGGCACGATAGAAATCAAGCTCGTTGACAACGTAGACGTGAACACAAACAATGTGTGGGAGATGGTTTCACCGTATAAGGGCGGCGCGAACGATGATTATATCGACGATAAAATTCTTGAGCCTATCGGCACGATCGCGCTAAACTCACAAGTCGACAGCGCGGACAGCGGCATTACAGCCGATTCGCCGCGTCTTACGCTCACCGTGCGACCTTACGACAACACTACCGGAAAGTACGGCAAGGAATACACGGAGGAGCTTGTGATAGGTAAGAGCGTAAACGGTGAAACGTATGTGGAGTACAAGGACAGAACGTACCTCACGCCCGCCGACAGCGTGGGCTTCGTAAACGATTCCGCGTTTAATATAGTAAGTAAATTGCAGGCGCTTCTCGATATTTCAAAGGTAAAGAGCGTCAATGTGGAATACGGCGGAAAGACGCACACGATAAATATCGAGCATAAAGACCATCAGTACACGTTTGAACTCAACGGCAAGGAAACCGACAGCGACGTGTCGCAGGGTATTTATCAAAGCGTTATGGCGCTGGCGGTCGACAGCGTGTACAGAGGCGACGCGATAGGCGATGAAACGCTTTTGAAAATCACGTTCAACGGTATAAGAAACGAGGACGATACCGTTGTCGAAATCAAGCCTATAGACGATATTAACTGCGCGCTGCTAAGAAACGGAGAGGTCAACTTTACGATAAAAAAGAGCAAGGTAACGGATTTTATAAAGAATTTTGACGAGTATGTAAAAAATCCGACGACTGATTAAGGGGGATATGAAAGTGAATACGGTTACGGAAAATCTGTGGGGAAGCGTAATTCCTTATTGGAACGACAGCTATATCGAGGATGGGGAAACAGCTCCGAGAAAGCCGACGATAACGGTTTATAAGGGTACTTCCGACTGCGCGGTCGTAATTTTCCCCGGCGGCGGCTACGCTATGCGCGCCGAGCATGAAGGCGCGGCGTATGCCGAAAGGCTTTTGTCTATCGGTATCACGTCGTTTGTGGTAGATTACCGTGTAGCGCCGTACAAGCACCCCGCCGAGCTTAGCGACGCTGTGCGCGCCGTAAGATACGCGCGGTATTACGCGGACAAATACGGCATAGACAAGAACAAGATCGCCGTTATGGGCTCGAGCGCGGGAGGGCATCTCGCCGCGTCGGTATCGGTACATTACGGCAAGGATATATACGAAAAAACGGACGGTATCGATAATGAGGACTGTAAGCCGAACGCGACGATACTCTGTTATCCCGTAATAGATATGTTCGAGTACAGACATGACGGTTCGCGTCAGAATTTGATAGGCGAAAGGGCGTTTAAAGCGGACAAGGAGCTTATGTCGCTCCACAGGCATGTCACGCGCGAAACGCCGCCCGCGTTCATTTGGCATACAGCCGAGGACTGCACGGTGCCCGTTCAGAACTCGCTTTTGTACGCGGGGGCGCTGTCGGAGGCGCAGGTGCCGTTTGAGCTGCATATATACCCGTTTGGGCACCACGGACTGGGACTTGCCAAGGAGATGCCGCACGTCGCACAGTGGGCAAATTCGCTTGAAAACTGGCTTAAGCTCATCAAATTTATTTGATCATATCTGTAAAAAACCACCTTTTTATAAAATACGCGGTAATATTTCGGTATGCCGCGTATTTTTTTGTGTGAATATAAAAAGAAAAATATTTACAATCGGCACGAGATGTGCTACAATATAGTTGCGACATACATCTTAATAAACACTTTGTATAGGTTTGCGCTTGTTTAAAAGCGCACGCTTTGATTATCGTACCTATATGAAGTGTTGGTTATGAAAGAAGTGTGTCGCAGCATTAATTCAAAGCGGCGTTTTTGGGTGCGTCGTATGCAGATTAATGCGCGGCGCGCTTTTTGTTTGCAATATTTTTCGGCGGAGGTGAAAACATTTTAGTATGCTTAATTTACGCGGTACCCAAAGAATACAACTATTCCGCGAAGGAAGGAAGGATTTTATGAGAAAAAAACTTACAAAGGGAATCATCAGCTTTATTGTGACGCTTGCCATGACCGCGGCGGTGTTGCCGGTAATACCGGCAATGGCTGATGATACGTATACCGGCACGATTGACGGTACGAACATAACATGGACAATAGAGCCGAACGGCAACACCAATTATCAGGATGATCCATATTATACTCTTACGCTCAGCGGAGTGGGACCCATGGTTGACTATGAAGATTCTACCAATGCGCCATGGTATAACATTAGAGTTAACGAAGACCTTATGTACTATTCCATCTCAGAAATTGTAATAGGTGAAGGCATAACACATGTAGGAAATCATGCATTTTCTAACTATAGTTATGTTACAAACTTATCACTGCCAAATAGTTTGGAAAGTATAGGTGATTATGCGTTTTATGATTGCTATTCTATAAACAATAAAATGATATTCCCAACCGGTTTGAAGAGTATAGGTAATTATGCGTTTTATGATTGTAATTTTCAATACGTAATGCTTCCCGACGGACTAAAGACGCTCGGCAATTATGCGTTTTGCCTTGAGCCGTACGGCAGAAGCATGGCAATTCCGGCAAGCATAGGGTCACTCGGAGAACATTCCGTTGCCGGAACTTCGAAGGACGGCGGACCGTCAGATGGTCTGATGAATATTTATTATTCCGGAACAAAGGAGCAATGGGACGAGGTTTCCAAAACTGAAACGGATTACGGAACAAATGTCGATTTACTTTACGAATCCACCGGTGTCACGTGGGATCTTGACGAGGAAACAGGTGTTCTCACTATAAACGGCAAAGGAAAAATGGGTAATTTTGTTTGGACACCATGGCTTGACTCTGCTGAAGCTTATGGTAAAATCGTCGAAGTGGTAATAGACGATGAAATAACTTCAATAGGTGCGAAAGCATTTTTTGACTGTCGTAATTTGGAAAAGGTAAATATCCCCGACGGTGTTACTGAAATCGGCGACATGGCTTTCTATGACTGTGGAAGTTTGGAAAGAGTAACGCTTCCGGCGGGACTGAAAAAAATAGGTTACGAGGCGTTTGCTATGGGGATTGGAGTAAGTCAAAACCCGGGCATCTCGAAAATAACACTTCCGGAGGGCTTGGTTTCAATAGGTGAAGGCGCATTTAGCTATTGCGATTTGAGAAGCATTACAATTCCGTCAAGTGTGACGGAAATAGGTGCCGGTGCGTTTGACCGTTGTTATAATTTAACAAGCGCCGTGTTAAGCCCCGGCGTATCTGTGGTAGGTAAGAGTATGTTCCAAGGGTGCTCGAAACTTTCAGAAGTGACGCTGCCCGCAACCATAACGGAAATCGGCGCATTCGCCTTTAATGGTACGGCTCTTGAAAGCATAGATTTACCCGACGGATTGAAAAAGATAAACGCCAATGTGTTCAACAGCTGCCGCGAATTATCCGAAATAGTCATTCCCGACGGCGTGACGGAAATCGGCGAATCAGCTTTTGAAAATTCGGGACTTAAAAGCATAGTTATACCCGGAAATGTTACGACAATAGGTGATTCTGCGTTCAGTTATAGCCCCGATCTGGCAAGCGCGGTAATATCGGAGTGCGTGAAAACCATAAGTGCGGCTATGTTTCAAGGCTGCGGCAGTCTTGCGTCGGTTGACCTGCCGACGACACTGGAAAGCATTAAGCGAAACGCGTTCGACAACTGCACATCTCTTGCTACGGTATACTACGAGGGCAGCACACTTTATTCAAACGGAGCGTGGGACGAGGATAATATCAGCGGGGGCAATGACGCGCTGACGGCTTTAACCCCGTCGGAAAAGATTGTTACGCTTACATATGACGCGCATCACGGCGCAAACGCGCCCGCGCAGCAGACGGCAAAGCGCAGAGAACTGTTTACAATCAGCAGTGAAGTGCCGACGCGCGCGGGATATACCTTCCTCGGCTGGACGGATGTTAAAAACGGCAGAGAGGTAAAGTACGAGGCGGGTGACACGATCGAGGCGTATTCCGATATAACGCTTTACGCGGTATGGAGCGCGGACTTTGTTGTAAGCATACCCGAGGAGGACTTAAGTCCCAAAATTTACGACACCGTGAGCATACCCGTTAGCGTTACGGATAATAAGGGCTTTGCGACGCTTATGCTGTCGGTGAAGTACGACAAGACAAAGTTTGAGCTTGCGGGTGCGGATGTGGGCGCGCTTGCGCCCGGCGCAGCCGTGACACCCAAGGAAACAGCGGACGGAGCAAATATATTGATAGTCAGCAACTCCGACATAACGGGCAGCGGCGAAGTCGTGACGGTGAAACTGACAACGACGGTTGAAACGCTTAACACGTCGTCCGATATAACGGTAACGCCGACACAGGCGAGAAATACCGCAAATCCCAATGACGACCTCGGCGTTGACGCTGCAAACGATACCGAAAGCGTCGTTCTCACCGTAAGCGGTGACGCGACTAATGACAGCAAGGTGGACTCCGGTGACGTGCTTGTAATGTCGAGATACTGCGCGCAGTACCAAAACCACGGCATGACAAGCGAGGATAACGCGGACGTTTATACGGACGGGATCGTTAATATTAAAGACGTATACGTGCTGTCGCAGTACGTGACGGCGCATCCGTCGCTCAGCTCAATATCGCTTATGAATGCGCCGATAATGCCGATGAACACGGATAAACCCGAGATAAAGGGCACGGTGGCGAAGGTAAGCGAAAGCGATAAGAATTATATTGACGTTACCCTATCGGTAGAAAATAATACGGGATTTACCGGCTTTAACTTCGCGCTCGGCTTCGATAAGACAAAGCTTAAACCGGTAAGCATTACAAACGGCGATCTCACGTCCGAGTCGCTTGTATCGAATATTAACGAGGACGGCGTGGATCTATCATCACTCGATAAAGTAACGGCTTTTTGGATCGGCAGCGCAGTTACGGGTGACGGCGACCTTTACACCGTGCGTTTTGAGGAGCTTACGAGCGTCGGGGACGACGAGCAGATCACGTTCACGCGCGACGGCTTCACTAACGGCGTAGACGACATTAACGCTTTGTTCCCGTCGGCTGTAACGGTGGGCGGTCAGAACATATCGGAAGAGCTTGATATTGTATTCGACACGGACACGGTCAGAGTAACGGGTGACGCAAGCGGTCAGCTTATCGTCGCGGGTTATGACGAAAACGGAAATCTTGTAAAGGCGGTCGCACCGCAAAGTTACGAGCAGCCGCTTACCGAATTTGCGGGCTGTGACAGCGTTAAGGCGTTTTTGTGGAACAGCCTTGGCGGTATGGAACCCGTGTGCGAAAGCAAAAGCAAATAAAAGGGTAAAACAGGTTACATTCATAAATTCATATAAAGCAAAAGAGCGCATCACTTTAAAATGATACGCTCTTTTGCTTTTGTGCGGCAGTCACATCTTGAACATTGCCTTGACAATACCTCTTAAGCATCTCGGAACCTTCATAACAACGACTTTCATAAAATTACCCCTTTCTACCACTTAAATAAGCACAGGTAGCCGAAAAACAGCAGAAATACCATTTCTATTACCGCAACTATCGCAATGGGTAAAAACGCACCCGCGATTATTCCCAAGCAGAACGATAATATTGAAAGTCCTACCGCTTTAGAGCAGCCTTTCATGCAGAAACTAAGCATATATCCCACCTCTGTAGCCATTTTAGTATATAATATGCCGCGGCGCGGTTTGTGTGAAGAATTGTTAAAATTCTGTTGCAGTCGTGACATTTTTGTAGTATAATAGAAATCGGAATGTAAAATTTACGTTACAGGAGGAATTTTTGAATGAAGAAAGCAGTAAGTAAATTTGCCGCGGTCTTTGCGGCTTTGTCTATGATAGCGGCGCTATACGTGCCGGTTTCGGCGGACAGTGCTACGGTGGTAAATCTCGATCCGTCGAACGCGCTTACGTTTAACGGCGGTAAGTTCGAGGGCTGGGGTACGAGCCTTTGCTGGTGGGCGAACAGGGTAGGTTACGACGATACGCTCACAGAGAAGGCGGCGGCGCTTTTTTACGGCGACGACGGGTTAAGTCTTGATATAGCCCGTTATAATATAGGTGGCGGCGACGACCCCGAGCATGACCACATAACGCGCTCGGACTCGAAAATTCCCGGTTACGCGACAGGATATGATAAGGAAGGTAACATAATATATGATTGGAGCGCTGATAAAAATCAGAGAAATGTCGCGCTCGCGGTGCAGAAGGAAAATCCCGACGTGTACTTTGAGGGATTTTCAAATTCGGCTCCGTATTTTATGACAAATTCCGGCTGTACGTCGGGTGCTAAGGACGCGAGTTACGATAATTTGATGTCAACTCAGTATGACGAGTTTTCGGAGTACATAGCGACGGTGACGGAGCATTTTAAGAACGAGTGGGGAATTGAGTTTAAAAGCTACTCGCCGATGAATGAACCGTATACGAATTATTGGGGACAGTACAGCTACAAGCAGGAGGGCTGTCACTTCCACAGCGGCAACAGTGAGTCTGAGATGATAAACGCCCTGCGTTTCACGCTCAATCAGCACGGTCTTGGAGACGTGATCGTAGCAGGTCCCGACGAAACGAGTATAGATACGTCGATAGCGAGCGTAAATCAGCTTACGTATCAGGCGCTTTGTAATCTCGGACGTATAGACACGCACACATATGGCGGTTCGAGGCGCGCCGAGCTTCGCGATCTTGCCCAAACAAAGGGTAAGGATCTGTGGATGAGTGAGGTCGACGGCGCGTATACGGCGGGTGAGGACGCGGGGTATATGTCGGCAGGTCTTGGTCTTGCGAATCAAATCATAAAGGATATGAACGGTCTTATGCCGTCCGCGTGGGTAATGTGGGACATTATAGACTCGCATAAGGATAATACAAGTCCGTACCGCGTCGCGTCGGAAAGTGAAACGGCTATTTCACAGACGGGCGGTATATGGGGCGTTGCGATGGCCGATCATGACGCGAAGGATGTTGTTTTGACGAAAAAATATTATTCTTACGGTCAGTTTACGCGCTACATAGAGCCGGGTATGACGATAATAGGTTCAAGCGACACCACTCTTGCCGCGTATGACAGGGATAGCGGTAAAATCGTAATCGCAGCCGTGAATACAAGTGCGGACGATAAGGAGTACGTGTTTAATCTCGCGAATATGCCCGTATCGGGAAATGTGGCGAGAGCCGTGCGTACAAGCGGTGATATGGAAAACGGTGAAAACTGGGCTGAGCTTAGTCCGATAGCCGTAAGTAACAGAGAACTCAAAGCGACGCTTAAGGGTAATTCGATAACCACGTTTATTATAGACGGCGGCAGTGAGCTTGAAAGCATGGCGGACACTCTTGCGCCCGACAGTGAAATACGTTCACAGCAGTATATGCCGTCGGTATATAACGGAGTGAATATAAAATGGACAACGGATAACGCCGCCGTCACGCGGGACGGCAGTGTAAGACGCGGTGAAAGCGATACGGACGTGAAAATAACAGCCGAGTTTTCAAAGAACGGTGAAACTTATTCGAGAGAGTATAATTGTAAGGTGATGGCGATGCCGCAGGGTAAAACGGACGCGGATATGAGCGCGTATTTGTTCGTGCATTTTTCGGGCAGTGAAAAGAGCGCGGACGAGGAACAGATTTATTTCTCGGTTTCAAAGGACGGTCAGACGTGGCGCACGCTCAACAACAAGAAGCCCATACTGACGAGTACGATGGGTGAAAGAGGAGTGCGCGATCCGCATATAGTACGCTCACCCGAAGGCGATAAGTTCTTCCTTATCGCAACGGATCTGAGTATATTTAACCGCGCTTACGATCCAAACCGCTGGGGCACGTGTCAGAGAAAAGGCTCAAAGTCAATTATGATTTGGGAGTCGAGCGACCTCGTGCACTGGTCAAATCAGCGCATGGCTCAGGTTGCGCCCGACAACGCGGGCTGCGCGTGGGCACCGGAGAGCGTGTACGACAGCGAAAAGGGCGCGTACATGGTATTTTGGGCTTCTAAGGTCAGTGACGACAACTACACAACGCAGCGTATTTACAGGTGCTATACGACGGACTTTGAGCATTTTACAGAGCCTGAAATATATATTGACGGCGGTACGGTAAGTAATATTGACACGACATTCGCAAAAAATAACGGCGAATACTACAGATTTACGAAAAACGAAACAAATTCGTCCGTTACGATGATGCGCTCTTCTTCGCTTGACGACGCGTTTGCGGACGTGGATACGTACACGCTTAACGGCGAAGCCGGCAACATGGTGACGGGTTACGAAGGTCCGACGGCGTACAAGCTGAACGGCAGCGACAAATGGTGCCTGTTGCTTGACTTTTACTCGCAGTCGGCGGGATATAAGCCGTTTATAACAGATGATATTACCGTCGGCAATTTCACATCGGCGCAGGATTTTGACTTTGATATGAAGTACCGTCACGGTACCGTGATACCGATCACGCAGGACGAGTACGACGCGCTTGTGGCTGAGTACGCGACAACGGAGTTCGCGGGCGCGCAAATAGTAAAAAGCGGCACGTCGTCCAAGTATTCCGTTTACGTAAACGGTGAGGAGGCGAAAGCCGATTGGAGCGTGTCCGACGAAAATGTCGCGGAAATAAGCGCGAACGGAACGCTTACGGCGAAAAATGTCGGCACGGTAACGCTGCAGGCGTATGTGGCGGAATATAATCTCACCGCGTCGTATGACGTTGAGGTTACGAAGTACAGCGAGATCCCGCTTACTAAGAATATGATAAGCGGCAGCGCCGCGTGGGACGACGGCATAGTGAATACATACGATAAGGCGGCGGACGGTGATTTGACGACCTTCTTTGACGGTGTCGGCAAGGGATACGTGACAGTTGATTTGGGAAGAACGTACACGATCGAGGGCGTGGGCTTTGCGCCGAGAAACGGTTTCGCGTACCGCATGAAGGACGCTTACTTTGAGGGCTCTCTTGACGGAGAAACGTGGGAGAGAGTGTACACGATATCGGATATACCCGCGGAGGGAACGGTAACGACGGCAGATGCTGCGGCGGGCGATTACAGATATATCCGATACACGGTGCCCGAGGGTACGCACACGTATAACCCAAAGGGCGGCGACGAGCAGGAGTACTGCTGCAACATAGCGGAGATGAAGCTGTACGGTGACGCTGTCAGTGATATAAACGATTCTCTCGCGCTTCATATTACATTTGATGAGGAGAAGACGGGCAGCGGCTCGTTTGACGCGGAAATCGGCGGTAAAATAAAGGAAAACGGTGATGTGTCTTACGAGGACGGCGTAAGCGGTAAGGCGCTCAGTATTAAATATGGCGTTGATAATTACCTCGAGCTGCCCGACGGCATACTTAGCGGCGCGTCCGCCGCTTCGGTGAGCTTTTACTTTAAGCAGGGCGACAGCGGCAAGGACGGCTGGACGTTCATGACAACGCCGGTAAAGGGCGAACAGGTGTACAAGTCGGAAAAGTATCTCGGTCTTTTGATGTCGAAGAGTATGAACAAAATCACGGCGGAAAGATATTTCAGCGACAACCGTGAGCGTCCGGCGCAGTCCGACGCGTCGAGTGACTTTACCGACTGGAAATATGTGACGGTGGTGTACGAGCCCGATCATACCTCGATATATGTGGACGGTGAGCTTGTAAACAGAATACAGTCCGACGCGCCGCTAAAAGCTATATGCACCGATGACGCGAAGGCTTGGATAGGTCACGCGAACTGGGGAAGCGGTGAAGGGCTTGAAGGAGTTATGGACGATTTCAGGCTCTACACAAAGGCTCTTACCGAAAACGAGGTAAAGACGCTCTTTGATTTAAAAAATTCTATTGAATTTGCGTCGTAAAGGTGGTATACTGTCCGTAGGAGGTTATGCGTATGGAACCGATCATGTTTATATGGCTTGCGGGGATAATAGTCTTTGTTATTCTTGAGGCTGCGACATATCAGCTGGTGAGCATTTGGTTCGCGGCAGGCGCTGTGGGAGGTCTTACGGCGGCGGCATTGGGTGCGGATTTTACCGTGCAAATGGTCGTTTTTATCGCTGTTTCGGTCGTGCTTTTGCTCTGCTTAAGACCGGTGTCAAAGCGGCTTTTAAAGTCGAAAAAAGTAAATACCAACGTGGACAGCCTTATCGGCAAGGACATATTAGTAACAAAAGAAGTAAATAATATACAGGGAAACGGTGAAGGTAAAGTTAACGGAATGTACTGGACTGTGCGAAGCGCCGACAACTCGGTGATTTCGGAGGGTGAAACCGCCGAAGTTCAAAAGGTGGAGGGCGTAAAGCTTATAGTAAAAAGAAAGGGTGAATAAGTATTATGAGGTTTATAATTTTGCTTTTGATAATTCTTGTGCTGATTATCCTTATCGCGAATATAAAAATCGTGCCGCAGGCGCACTCGTATATAATCGAGCGTTTTGGCGGTTACTGTGCGACATGGGGAGTAGGTCTGCATTTCAAGATACCGTTCGTTGACAGAGTGGCGAAGAAGGTCAATTTGAAGGAACACGTCGCGGATTTTCCGCCTCAGGCGGTTATTACGAAGGATAACGTTACTATGCAGATAGACACGGTCGTGTACTATCAAATAACGGATCCGAAGCTGTTCGCCTACGGCGTGGAGCGTCCGATGATGGCTATGGAAAACCTGACGGCGACTACCTTGCGTAATATCATAGGCGACCTCGAGCTTGACGAAACGCTTACATCGCGCGATACGGTCAATACAAAGATGCGCTCGATACTTGACGAGGCGACAGATCCGTGGGGTATAAAAATTAACCGTGTGGAGCTTAAAAATATTATGCCGCCGAAGGAAATTCAGGACGCGATGGAACGTCAGATGAAGGCGGAAAGAGAGCGCCGTGAAAGTATACTTCGCGCCGAGGGTGAAAAGAAGTCGGCTATTTTGCTCGCCGAAGGTGAGAAGGAAAGCGCGATACTCAGAGCCGAGGCAAAGAAACAGGCGGCTATTAAGGAAGCGGAGGGTGAAGCCGAAGCGATCATCACCGTACAGACGGCTGTCGCGGAAGGTATACGCAGGATAAACGAGTCAAACCCCGGCGATCCGTATATAGCTCTTAAAGCGCTTGAAAGCTTTGAAAAAGCGGCTGACGGTAAGGCGACAAAGATAATAATACCGTCGGATATGCAGGGACTTGCGGGACTTGCAACGTCTATAAAAGAAATTATGAGCAATAACAAATAAAAAAACGTTCCCGAATTTACTCTTCGGGAACGTTTTTTATATGTACACGCGGCACGGAACGCGCGAGCAGCGCAAGAATTTCGTTTATTTCGGCGTTTCGGCTTTTGTCTATGATCTCTATTTCACTTTCGGGGTTTGCGCGCAAAGCGCCGCGTATCGCGGCTTCGGCGGAATTTACGTCGTCGTGGATCTCAAGCACGACGCGCGAGTTTATACGGTTTTTGAGCAGAAACGACGCGGCTTCCTTTACGAGAAAGTATATCCCGAATACGGACAGTACCGTTATTACGGATAAAAGACACATATTGAGCATTTTTCACACCTCCGTTTTATTATATGCAGAATATATTGTCAGTGTTATCCTTGACAAACAGAGAGGTTATGTATTAAAATAGTAACGTAATGATTAAATGCAAAGTAACGGAGGAATTACTATGGGAATGACACTGACAGAAAAAATCCTTTCGGCGCATCTTGTTGAGGGCGAAATGGTAAAGGGAAGCGAAATAGGCATACGCATCGACCAGACGCTCACACAGGACGCTACTGGCACAATGGCGTATCTCGAATTTGAGGCTATGGGCGTGCCGAGAGTCAAGACGGAAAGAAGCGTGGCGTACATAGACCATAACACGCTCCAAAGCGGCTTTGAAAACGCGGACGACCACCGCTTTATCGGCAGCGTCGCGAAAAAGCACGGCATATATTTCTCGCGTCCCGGTAACGGTATCTGCCATCAGGTCCATCTTGAACGCTTTGGCATACCCGGAAAGACGCTCATAGGCTCGGACAGCCACACGCCGACAGGCGGCGGTATCGGCATGATCGCCATAGGCGCGGGCGGCATGGACGTTGCCGTAGCTATGGGCGGCGGCACGTATTATATCACCTGCCCGAAGGTCGTTAAGGTAAACCTCACGGGCAAATTGCAGCCGTGGGTTGCCGCGAAGGACGTTATACTTGAAGTTTTAAAGCGTCTGTCCGTAAAGGGCGGCGTGGGCAAGGTTATAGAATACACGGGCGAGGGCGTTAAGACGCTTTCCGTACCCGAACGCGCGACGATAACGAACATGGGTGCGGAACTCGGCGCGACGACATCTATATTCCCGTCGGACGAGGTTACACGTGAATTTTTGAAGGCGCAGGGCAGGGAGGACGTATGGACGGAGTTAAAGCCCGACGCTGACGCGGTTTACGACGAAACGGTCGAGATAAACCTTTCCGAGCTTGTACCGCTTGCGGCTTGTCCTCACTCGCCTGACAACGTAAAGAGCATAGAGGAGCTTGCCGGACAGAAGATAGATCAGGTATGTATCGGCTCATGCACAAACTCGTCGCTCCTCGACATGATGAAGGTGGCGTACATATTAAAAGGCAAGACAGTTCACCCCGACGTGTCGCTCGCTATCGCGCCCGGCTCAAAGCAGGTGCTTAATATGCTCGCGAATAACGGCGCGCTGGCGATAATGATAGACGCGGGCGCGAGAATACTTGAAAGCGCGTGCGGACCCTGTATCGGTATGGGACAGTCGCCGAACTCGAAGGGTATATCTTTAAGAACCTTCAACAGAAACTTTGAGGGCAGAAGCGGCACGAAGGACGGACAGATCTACCTCGTATCGCCCGAAACGGCGGCAATTTCGGCTCTTACGGGCGTGTTCACCGATCCGCGCACGCTCGGCGCGGCTGCCGACATAACGTTACCTGAAAAGTTTACGGTAAACGACAATATGATAGTACCGCCCGTACCGGCGGAGGAAATGGACAGCGTTGAGGTACTGCGCGGTCCCAACATCAAGCCGTTCCCCGTATCGGAGCCTTTGGCTGAAACGATCGACGCTAAGGTAAGCCTTAAGGTGGGCGACAACATAACCACCGACCACATCATGCCCGCCGGTGCAAAGATTTTACCGCTTCGCTCAAATATTCCAAAGATTTCGGAGTACTGCTTCGCGGTGTGTGACGAGAAATTTCACGACCGCGCTCTCGAAATGGGCAAGAGCGTTATAATCGGCGGCTCGAACTACGGTCAGGGCTCCTCGCGTGAACACGCGGCGCTTGCGCCCTTGTACCTCGGCGTTAAGGCGGTAATCACAAAGTCGTTCGCGAGAATACATATGGCGAACCTCATAAACGCGGGTATCGTACCGTTGACGTTCATAAACGAGGCGGACTACGACAAGATTGACCAAACGGACGAAATAAAGATTGAAAATATAGGAAAGCAGATTGCGGCAGGAAACGTGATAAAGGCAACGGACGTTACAAAGGGCTTCGACTTCGAGCTCAACGCGGACTTTTCCGACAGACAGAAGGAAATGCTTTACGCCGGCGGATTGCTCAACTACACAAAACAGAACGCGTAATATACAGAAACCGGATTTTATATCCGGTTTTTGCTTGCCCAAATTACTTCCTAAAAGGACTGTACAAACCGATTTTTATATGATATACTATTGTTATATAATTAACAAGGAGTATGTACGACATGAATGATAAATCAAAGAAAGTACCCGACGTTGTGATAAAGCGGCTGCCGCGGTACTACAGGTATCTTGGTGAACTGCTTAACCAAGATATAAAGCGCATTTCTTCCAACGCGCTAAGTGAAAAAATGAATGTAACGGCATCTCAGATAAGACAGGACTTTAACTATTTCGGCGGCTTCGGTCAGCAGGGTTACGGATATAACGTGGAATATCTTTACGGTGAGATCGGAGATATACTCGGTCTTAACGACGGCGACACGATGGTAATAATCGGCGCGGGTAACCTCGGTAAAGCGCTCGCAAGTCACGGCACGTTTGAACGGCGCGGCTTTAAGCTTGTCGGTATTTTTGACAACAGTCCCGACGTGATCGGAACGGTAATAAACGGCAGAGAGGTAATGGACGTAAAAGGACTTGAGGATTTTATAACGCGCAACCGTGTCGATATAGGCGTTATCACCGTACCGCGCGCCGCAGTCGAGGAAACGGTCGAAAAACTTGTTAAAAGCGGAGTAAAAGGACTTTTAAACTTCTCGTACGCGGAACTTAAACTCGGGCATGACGTGGCGGTGGAAAACGTGCACCTGTCCGATCCGCTTATGACCTTATCTTATAAAATTAAGCAGAGCAAGGAATAAACGGTGAATTGATATGAAGGTTATAGCATTTGTAGGACCAAGCGGCACCGGTAAAAGCTACAGAAGCGTCATGGTGTCACAAAATCACGGCGCTGACGCGATTATCGACGACGGTCTTTTAATATCGCACGGTAAGGTGATTGCCGGTACGTCGGCAAAAAAAGAAGATACAAAAATAGCGTCGGTCAAGCACGCTCTTTTTATGCGCTCATACCAAGTGGGTGACATACGCAGAGCGCTTAAAAGGTACAATATACAATGCCTAATGATTTTGGGCACGTCCGACGAGATGGCGCAAAAAATAGCGCGTAATCTCGGTGTCGGTGAAATCGAGGAGTATATAAGAATAGAGGACGTGGCTACAAAAGAGGAAATGAACATGGCGCTCAGAATGCGGCGAGTCGAGGGTAAGCACGTAATACCCGTACCCACATTCGAGATAAAAAAAGAATTTTCGGGCTACTTTTTACACCCGCTTCGCCGCTTTCAAAAAAACCTCGACACGGAGGTCACATCGGGTGCCGCGGACAAGTCTATCGTCCGCCCGACGTTCAGCTATCTCGGCGATTACATAATCTCCGACAACGTGATAAACGAAATAGCCATACACGAGGCTATGAAAATAAAAAATCTTGAAAAAGTACAAAATATAAATCTGAGGAAAACAGGTCACGGCGTGCATATAGACATGACCGTAACGGTAACTTACGGCTGTGATATATTCGACGTGTGCAGACAGGTACAAACGGCGGTGCGTGAAAATGTTGAAAAGTACACGTCGGTAAACGCAAGACGTGTAAACGTGCTTGTGAAAAATCTTGTGAGATAGTAAAGAAGGGAAGGGTAGCCGTATGGATAAATTTGAGCTTGTTTCGGAATTTGAGCCGCGCGGCGACCAGCCGCAGGCTATTGAAACGCTTGTAAACGGCGTTAAAAACGGCGAAAAATTTCAGACGCTTTTGGGCGTTACCGGTTCGGGCAAGACGTTTACAATGGCGAACGTAATAGCGAAGGTGAACAAGCCCACGATCGTGCTCGCGCACAATAAAACGCTCGCGGCACAGCTTTGCAGTGAGTTTAAGGAGTTTTTTCCTAACAACTGTGTTGAATTTTTTGTATCGTACTACGACTATTACCAGCCGGAGGCGTATATTCCGCAGTCGGACGTGTATATAGAGAAAAACGCGATGACGAACGAGGAAATAGATAAGCTCCGCCACAGCGCCACGTTCGCGCTCCTCGAGCGCAAGGACGTTATAATCGTGGCAAGTGTGTCGTGCATATACGGTCTTGGCGATCCCGACGACTATAAAAATATGATGCTGTCGCTGCGCGTCGGTATGGAGCGTGACAGGGACGAAATATTAAAAAAACTCGTCACAATGCAGTACGAGCGTAACGACTTGAATTTTGTCCGCAACAAGTTCCGCGTGCGCGGTGACGTGCTGGAAATATTTCCGTCAAACAACGGTGACAACGCCATACGCGTTGAGTTTTTTGGTGATGAGATAGAGCGCATATGCGAGATAAACGTAATAACAGGCGAAATAATCGGCTTAAGGCAGCACGCGGTAATATACCCCGCGTCGCATTATGTAACGACCGACGACAAGATGAAGCACGCCATGCAGACGATAGAGGAGGAAATGTGGGAGCAGGTAAAGTATTTTAAGGAGCATGATATGCTTATAGAGGCGCAGCGTATACAGCAGCGCACACTGTACGACCTTGAAATGATGCAGGAGATAGGGTTTTGTCAGGGTATAGAAAACTACTCGCGCCACATCAGCGGACGCGCGCCCGGAAGCGCGCCGTTTACGCTTCTTGACTATTTCCCGAAGGACTACCTCATGATTATCGACGAGAGCCACGCGACAGTCCCACAGGTGCGCGCGATGTACAACGGTGACCGCGCGAGAAAGGAAACGCTTATTCGTTACGGTTTCCGTCTGCCGAGCGCGGCTGATAACAGACCGCTTAAATTTCCCGAATTTGAGGAACGTTTAAATCAGGTTATCTTTACAAGCGCAACGCCGTCCGACTACGAGCATGAACATTCTACCGTCGTCGCGGAGCA
>CANPXG010000044.1 GCA_947585795.1 uncultured Clostridia bacterium | reverse complement strand
GATATAGTACAAATCATTGACCAGACCGGTACAAGCCATGTTGACTATGTATATGATGCATGGGGAAATGTGATGAGTGAAAAGGGAAACCCTGTAATACGGGATCTTAATCCATTCCTCTACCGCAGTTATGTATACGACAGTGAAACAGGTTTATATTATCTTCAGTCTCGTTATTATGATCCGTTTATTGGCAGATTTTTGAATGCGGATGAGTATTGCGATACGGAAACAGGTTCTCCTTTGAGTACGAATATGTTTGCGTATTGTGAAAATAATGTAATAAATTTATATGATCCAAATGGGTTTGCTCCAAAAACTCTTGAATCATATTTGAAAAGTAAAAAAAACAGAAGCACATTTGGAACTGCCGCTTTAAAATTATCCGTAAAAAATAATAGTATCACAATAACAGTTGGTTTTAGTTTTTTTGGCGATTTGCAAAATAAAAAAAGTAGTAACAAAACTTACAAACAATTATTTATAAATGGCATAAAAAAATATTGGAAAGGAAACTTTAAAATATATGGATACAATGTGAAATTATCTGTTTTTATTGCGAATGTTCCAAGAAATGCCGTGCAAGTTAGAATGAATAATAAATTAGGTATAAGTAATGTTTCAAGATACTGCGGAAATTGGTCTGTTACAAATCACGGTAAAATTACAATGTATAAAGGTGACAGCAGAAACAACCCTAAGAAAAGAATTTATACCGCAAGTGATTTTGAACGAGTTTCAGCACACGAATTTGGACATGTATTAGGATTACAAGATTTATATAATAAACCTAAAAATAAAATTAATAAATATTCCTATCCCGGAAATTACTCTATTATGGGTCATCAGTGGTTAGCTAAACATATTAATAATTATGATTTACAAAAGGTACTGTTATCTTTTATGAACAACAAATCGGAGGGATGGACATAATGAAAAAGTTGAAACTGAACAAATGGTTCATTCTTATTTCTATATTTGTAATTTTAGTAGGAGGAATTATTATAGCTTTTAAGATAACTAATAATGAGCATCAAAACTTAAATCCGGTTGATTCACAAAAAGAACAAATTCTTGATTTTTTTTATCAAAATAAGGTTACGATTGATAAAATAAAAGATACCTTGTATGATAAAGACTATTCAATAAGGGAAATTAGAGATGATGGATACTTAAAATTATTTAATAATTCTACTATTTGGCTGCCGGATATTAGTTCTAACATTAAGCAAATATTACACATCGGAAAAGTATATAGTATTAGATCAATGTATTATGGAGAGCGTAACGAAAATACGGCATTTTGGTTAGAAGCCTTCTTTGATGACAATGATGTAGAAATTGATCTTATTTACTCCGAAACAGATTTGTCTGTACATAATAATATGTACAGCAATATTGAAGATAATTGGTATTTATTTGTTGCGGGAATGACTTAATATATAATTAAAACCTTATTTTAGGGAGAACGCTTAAAATATATTAGGATAGTTTAAAGACAAGGAATGGTTCAATATTAAAGTCTTATAAGATTTGCGGCGGTTTTGCGTTTTAACAAAACCGCCTCAGTCTAAATATTTAAGTTATAACCCAAGCGCAGATGTCCCCCCGATCGCAAGCTCCGCCCCTTGCAAGCAAGGCGGAGCGTTGCTCCGATTTAAAAAGTACAACCTGTTAACAACTGTACGGTAACCAAATGGGTTAATATCCGAAAAAACATATGTTTATGGCGATTCGAAATGGAAAGATAAGCTGACAAAAATCAATAGTGATTCAATCACCTATGATGAAATAGGCAATCCTATCAACTATCGTGACGGTATGACGATGAGCTGGCGGTTTGGCAGGGAATTAGCAGGCGTTGCCTTAGAGAATGGCACATCAATAACCTATACCTACAATACAAATGGTTTGAGAACCTGTAAGAATGTGGGAGGAACCAAGACCTATTACTATTATGATGACAACAATAACCTTGTAGGACTCACAAACGATAATGCCACAATGTTTTTCTATTACGATGGCAACAACAGCCCGGCATCGTTCTCTTACAACGGAACAATGTACTACTATGCAAAGAACTTGCAGGGAGATATTGTTGGAATCATAGATAAAAACGGAAATTCTTTCGTAACATATGTTTATGATAGCTGGGGAAATATATCGGGCGAGTATGGAGAATCGGCTTTAAGGGAACTTAATCCTATCCGTTACAGGGGATATGTATACGACAGTGAAACAGGACTTTATTATCTCCAAGACCGCTATTATGACCCGATTATGGTGAGATTTATCAATGTTGATAATACTGCTTTTGACACCTTATTATCGATATCTTTGCTTGGTTTCCGTCAACCCTGCTTTTCTAAATTCTTAATAGCTCTATGAAC
Organism: uncultured Clostridia bacterium; assembly: GCA_947585795.1. Taxonomy (GTDB): domain Bacteria; phylum Bacillota; class Clostridia; order UBA1381; family UBA1381; genus Hominilimicola. The sequence goes on along the minus strand of CANPXG010000044.1, from coordinate 16,742 downwards.
TGTAGCAGGCGACAGCTTTATGTCGCCTGCTATTGTTTTAATTGAGGGGAATCACTCCGCATTTTTGTTTATCCTGTTTCAAAAAATATACCGCCCAAACGGACGGTATCTTTTTTATAGCGGTTTTAATATGCAGGCGCGCCGTAGCCGAGGATTTCGTAATGACCTAATGGATATGAGTTTTCCTGACAGGCGTCGCTTGAATTGCCTTCAATCGTATATACTCTGCCGCCTTCGACCTTTTCAACGATTCCTGTGTGATCGCCGCCACCATCTAAGCCATCGTATTCCCAATCAAAGAAGATAATCATTCCTGCTTGCGGTTCTTCATCACCGTCAAGCCATTGACCTTTGCTTCTAAACCAATCTGTGCCGTCATCGACAACAGAATACTTTGGAATGATTTCGTCCTCGATGTAACCGCATTCATTAGCGCACCAACTAACGAAACAGCAACACCATTCTACGCGGGAGCTGAAACCATACCAGCTCCAATACGGCTGACCGCCGATATTGCCGAGCTGCTCCGCCGCAACCTGAACAATATCGCTGTTTGCTCCGCCGGAGATTCCGTGAAGAACATCAAGCCATAAAACATTATTTTTGTCCTCCAACAGCGCACGGCACATCTTCTTTTGGTCGGCAGTAAAGCTCTTTTTGTCCATCATCGTTTCAAGATCGAGGTGAGAGGTCGTAATATACAAGGTTGTTTTGGTAACATTCTTTTCTTTCTTGACCTTTTTGCCGTTCTCGGTAACTTCGGCAAGCTCTTTCTCGGTTTTCTTTTCAGTACGGGATTTAACCGAGTTCATTTCCCAAAACAGCTTGCGGAGATCCTCTTTCTTCCCCTCGTCCATAGTTGCGACCTCGACAGGCTCATCGGGATTAGCGGGATTGGTATCAGCCATATTCTTCCATACGGCATATACGGCAATAACCTCTTTCCAAGCTGCCCGTGTACCGGAGGTTTCAAGCTTATCGTAGGTATGACTGTCTTTAATATCCTGAATCTTCTGTGTGTACTCCTGATTGATTTCTTCAACGGCTGTACGCATTGTGATACCTGTGCCTGAATCCTCGCCGGAAGCAAACACACCGAAAACTGAACAGAGAATCAAGGCAATCAGACAGATAACAATGATGACTACAACCGCTACCCAGCCGCCTGCGGCAATAGCCGAAGCTAATGCCTTGATAGCGGCTATAATAGCCTTAATTATCTTAATCAGAAGTTGAACGGCTGCTTTTGCTGTTTTTACTGCGGCTTTAGCGGCCGCTTTCGCCGCCTGTGCCGCTTTCTGCGCCGCCTTCGCAGCCGCCTTTGCAGTTTTTTGGGCAGTTTTCGCCGCTTGTTTAGATGTCTTAATAGCCGCCTTTGAGGTTTTCTCAGCAGTTTTAATGGAAGTCTTAGCGGTTTTAATTGTACCTTTTTGTGCTGTTTTTACAGTCGTTTTTCCTGCGGATCGGGCAGATTGCTTGATAGATTTGGATGTGGTCTGTTCTACGGTACGGACGCTTTTCCGTCCTGTGCTGTTTACAGCCCTTGCGGATTTTTTTGCGGGCTTTTTCGCAGCGTCCTTAGATGTTTTTTGCACTGTGTCCTTCGTAGTATTTTCGACCTTGTTTTTTATACTGTTCTCAATCTTGCGCTCCACCTTATTCTTGACCTTATCGGCACCTTTCTTGACTACCTTTTGGGTCTGATGGACGGTTTCTTTCGCTGTACGCTTTGAGCCGGATTCAACTCTGTCAGCAGCATACTCATTGGCGTTATGCTCCGATGATTCAACAGAGTGTTCCGCCTTATCTTTTGTCTGGATATAAGCTGATTTCATACGGGCAGAGGCAATCTTCGCTCTGTCAAGTGTTTTGATTGTACCTTTGAGCGTATCCCTTGTTTTAATATCAGGCATTTTATCTCCTACTTTCTTTTCGCCACAACTACAAGCCTGCCGTTATCGTGCGTGTATTCACAGGTAGCAAGTGTCAGGAGCTTATCGCCGTACTTTGCCGAAACACCTGTTTCGTAGAATGAAAGAGCCTTACACTTCGCTATGAAAGTGGAAAAGTGGTCAGGATCGTATGAGTTGACAAACTCGTAAAACTTAAATGCTTTCTTGTCGCTTTCATCAACAGAAATCGCAAAAACGGCGAGAATATCATAATTTGCTTTGTTATCAAGCGTATCAAAGCTGATAGTTTTATGGGATGACCAAAAATCCTTGCTTCTGAACAGTTCCAGATTGGCAAACATAGAACCGTCGTTCATATGGTGAGCATAAACGATAACATTGTCTGACGGCGTTTTGACATCGCAATTCGCCTGAACATAGGGGCAACCGTAAACTGACTGATTCTTATAAAAATCGTGGTCAAGGTAGTAGTCGGGATTTTCAGGTGTCTGCATTACAGGGTAATTGATGTTTGTACCGTTAATCTTAATCCAGCCGACCATATCAGGATTGCTTGCAGAGGTCATCGTATTGGCGTAGCTCTGTGAGTTGCCGCTATTGCCGCCATTGCCGCCGTTACCGTTGACACCGCTGATATTGTTAGTATAGGGATTGACAGCCGCTTCTGTTGCAGAAACGGCTGTGCTGTCCTCCGTAGCCGCAACTTCGGCGGCTACGGTTTCATAGGTTCTCTTATTTTCTTCGGATTCCATCTTGTTTTTGATATGGAAATAGGTGCTAACGCCGCAGATGGCGACAAGCAACGCAATCATACCGATTAAAAGTTTCTTGCTCATTGTAACTATCCTTTCTTTTAGGTTACCGTTGATTCGCTCGGTTTGGTACTCATCAAGCGGTAGAGTTTGGTATCTTTGGGGAACTTGTTGGCAAACGGAACAAGCGCGCTGCCCACCTTAATCAGTCCGTGTCCCGCCTCGGAGTTCGTAATATAGGAAAGCTGTAACTCAGAAATATTCAGCAAATGTGCAAGCTCCTCTCTGTCGGTTGAAGCCTGATTTAGCATTACGATAAACTCAGAGTTAGCAAGCATTGTGCGCGCTGTATGGCTTTGCAACAGATCTTCTACGTTCTGAGTGATACCTGTTGCATATGCACCGTACTTACGAACACGCTTCCAGAGCGTAAACAGGAAGTTGGCGGAATATTCGTGCTGGAACAGCAGATAAATCTCGTCGATGAAGATATAGGTTTCCTTGCCCTTTGCTCTGTTCTGTGTGATACGGTTGAGAATGCTGTCCATAACAACAAGCATACCAAAGGACATCAGATGCTTGCCGAGGTCGAGAATGTCATAGCAAATCAGGCTGTTGTCGGTATCAACATTGGTTTCCTTTGCAAAGGTGTTGAGCGAGCCTTCGATATACAACTCAATATCAAGAGCAATATCGTGAGCTTCCGGCTCCGGCTGTCTTAACAGTTCTTTACGGAAGTCTTTTAAGGTTGGCACCTTGCCCGTATAGTTGCTTTGCAGATAGCTACGATATACATTTGCAGTACAACGGTCAATAATGGATTTTTCCTTTGCGCCGATAGGTACAAACTGCTCGCAGAGCGACATAAGAAATTCCGATTTTAGCGTAATCGGGTTTCCGTCCTCGCCGTAGTCCTTTGACATATCCATAGCGTTGATGTGATTTTCAGAGGTTGCCGAAAGATTGATAACCTCGCCGCCCATCGCTCGAACAAGCTCGCCGTATTCTCTCTCAGGATCAATAATGATAATATCTGCATTGGTGGCAAGCCGCAGATTGGTAATATCACTCTTTGCAAAGAACGATTTACCTCCGCCCGAAACGCCGAGGACAAAAGCGTTACCGTTAAGAAGCTGCTTACGGTTAGCAATAATCATATTTTTGGATACAACATTCTGTCCGTAGTAAATGCCTTTTTCGTGGAATACCTCCTCTGCACGGAAAGGCATAAGAACAGAGAGTGATTCCGTTGTGAGGGTCCGTAATGAATCAATCTTGCGGACACCAAACGGGAGCGCGGTATTCAGACCGTCCATCTGCTGATATTTCAAGACGGCAAACTGACAAAGGTGCTTTCTCGCTGTCGTGAGAAGTTCGTCGGTATCGTTGTCGAGCTGTTCTTTGGTATCTGCTGTGTGTACCAATGTCAAAACAGCGAACATCATACGCTGGTCGCGTGTGGTCAGGTCGTCGAGAAACTCTTTCATCTCTGCTCTCTGCTGTTCCATATCATAGGGAATGGTTGCCGAGAAGTTGTTGTTTGAGTTCTGTCTGCGCTGCCAATTCGTGATATTGGTTTCAACGCCGAGTAACCGGCTCTCAGCTTCTCTTACCGCTTCATCAGTTGGTACCGGAATCACGTCGATAGACATCATCATATTCCGATTCAGCTCCGTAATCTCGGAAATCATACTGTCCTTGATATAAGACGCATAATCACGAAGGAATAAAACTCTGCCGTATCTGTCACCGATTTTGAAATAATCCTTTTTGAATTCCATTGTATCGGGGCATATATAGTCCTTAAAGCTGTGTCCTTTTTTTCGGCTTTCCTTGATATTGAAGTGGAAGCCGCTTTCTTCTCCTACACGGTAAAAATCGTGCATAACACGCAGGCGCTCCGTTGAATCAAGCTCGTTAATCTGACTGCCGAGCTTTTTAAGAATCGTTCGGAAGTCATTGTAGATACGGTTGAAATAGTTGCGTGCGTCCTCGATATTTTTCTTACATACGGATACCGTGAGATACTTGTCCTGCACCATTGAATTGGAGCTTGTTGCTTTCTCAAGGAGCATATTATTATACTCCTCACGGTAAATATCCAACTTATCTCCCTTGAGAGGAATCAGAATAGATTTCTCAAAATCCATGCGGTTTAATCTGCGGTTGTTGATAGTGACCTTAGTCGTCGCGCCGCTGTCAAAGCTGTTAAGCAGTTCAGAATAAGCAAGAAACATCTCTTTCTTGTCCTCATGGCTTGCCACAGCGTAGTTAATATCGGTAAATTTAAAAGTTTTGGTAAACTTATCCTTACCGACGCGGAAAATACCGTCATCATAAATGGCGGTTACAGGGATAACATCCTGAACACCTTTCGGCACGACAAATCTTTCCTTGTCCTGTCTGAAGATGTTGCGAAGTGTCTTAATCATCGGCTCTTTGCCTCCTTTTGCTTTTTCTCAATACTCGGTTTCATAATCTCATAGTAGGTGTTGATGGATTTGAATGTCAGCTTTTTGGGAATTAAAAATTCCGACTTGAACCAAGCGACAACAAATTTCTCAGCGGTCATTCCGTTGTACTTAATAAAGCCCAGCGCCGCGAACGGAGCTGCCGCGAGAATACAAATCCAAGAAGTGGTTTCCGTACCCAGCGCAGGCTTCAAAAGAAAGAAACCAGCTACCGCTACCGCAAGCGCACAAACAGAAAAAATGATCTGTCTAAGCGACAGACCAAAAAACACCGATTCTGTGTACTCTCGGATTTCTCTATTGATTTTTACCTCCATAATCAAATTCCTTTCTAATAATTACAGTCCCATCATTTCACGAATGATACGGTCAGACATCTTGACTGTGCCTACAAGCACCAGCATATTAAATAACAGTTCCCCGATATATGCCCATACCATTGTGACAGCAGAAGCGTCCTCTGCTACAACAGGCGGCGATGAAACAAACAGCGAGAAGATAATGCAGGCTAAAACGATAACCGCACCCTCTAAACATACGGCACAGTAGCTTTTGAGAAAGCTCTTGCCGACATTCTGTGTCGGCTCTCCGGCAAAGGTTGATAACGGAATCGGCGCGATTGCCGTGTGCATATACAGCTTGAAAAATCTTCCGTACACGCTCATTATCATAATGAACGACATTACCGTGATAAACAGTCCGCCTATCAATGTAACCGCCCACAATGGGATACTCTCCCAAAAACCGCAGTTTTCAATTGCTTCAACCATCTTATCGGGCAAAACCGTGTCTGTTGCCGAAGCAACTCCCGCTGAGTTCATAATTTCACCAATTATACTTTGTACGATACCAAACAAGGTTGTCATTAGTTCCATTCCGCTTGTGATTAGCGCTTTAGCTAAGACGAACCGCACAAATAGCTTTACTGCGTGTTCAGGCTTCTTCACTTCTGCAAAGCTCCCACAGGTTTTTACAACCCCTATTACGAAGAACAGGACTAACAAGCCTGTGCCGATAGCCTGCATAGCCGTATTGACATTTGAAATAGCTGTCCAGATACCGCCGCCCTTAAAATTTTTAGGATCAGTCAGTATGAGCGACCATAACTCGGTTACTTTAGAGTTCCAAGTGTCAAGTGCATTTTGTAGGTTACCCACTACCCAATTATCGGACATTAAAGCACCTCCTTAATTTATTCAGGGTATGGCCGCAATGCAGCCATACCCCTCGTTCTATTTAAGAGCCGATAATGAGGTTAAGTATTTCCTTTGCAAAGGTGATGATGACACCGCCTGCAAGGGTAAGGAAACCGTTTGCTCTTTGTGACGGATCGTGTGATTTGAGCGATAAACCAATCTGGACAACGCCGAAGCCTGTCAGGATTAGACCAATCGCACGGATAAGACCGAATATAAAGGTGGAAAGGTTATTGACAGCAGTCAGCGCACCGTTTCCGTCAGCAGCAAATGCTGTAAGTGTAAAACAGCTCATAACAAGCATCACAGCAATCACGACGGCACAGTAGGCGCGGAAACCTGTCTTAACCTTTCCTTTCATCGGCAGACGATTTGAATTCTTATTTAAATATCTCATTTTAGATTACTCCTGTTCTTTAAATAATTCTTCTTCAAGCTCTTCACTTGATTTCAGCTCATAGCTTGTTTCAAATACTTCGGTATTGTTGTCAAGCCAAGATACATCAAAGCCCTCAAGCTGTATAGAGGCAACATCATCTCTAACCTCGCCGTGACGGTATATTCCTCCGTTACCATCGGCCGTTAGGTTTACATTGGGATGCTTTAATATATCGTACTTCAAGTCCTTAACAGGACGTTCTCCTCTGATAAAGAGGATTGCATAGTCGTTATCGAGCATTCTGACTTCATCGGGTGTCATCAGTTCTCTACCTACAATCTGATAATTCGTTGAATAGTTACCGCTGTGTCCCGTACTCTTGCCGTAGGTGTTGGTATCTATCGTTTCCTTACCTAAAAGCTCAGAAACATATTTGTGCGTACTCTGCTCGTTACCGCCGAGATACAAAAATTCATCGCAGTTGCCAACGATACTTTCCCATTGCTTCTCAAACAGTGCTTTGAGCTGCGCCAAGTTTTGCAAAATGATACTGACCGATACTCCGCGAGAACGCATTGTCGCAAGGTCTTTGTCAAAATCATCAGGTAGCGAAACATTAGCAAACTCGTCCATCAGGAAGTGAACGGGAACAGGCAGTGCACCTTTGTAAACAAAATCGGCGTCAAAGAAAAGCTGTTGGAAAAGCTGAGTATAGAGAATGGATACCAAGAAATTAAAACTTGAATCATTGTCGGGTATCAGTGCAAATAACGCTGTCTTTTTTCTGCCCAACATTGATAAATCCATCTCGTCCGTTGCGGTTAAAGCGGCTACGCTGTCAAGGTTGAATTTCTCAAGCCTTGCTATCAGCGTAATCTGAATGGATTTCAGCGTTTTAGCCGAACCTGAGTGATAGCCTTTATAATACTTAACGGCAATGTGGTCGGGATTGCGGTATTCAAGCCGTTGAAACAATCTGTCAAGAGGTGTATCCTCGTTGCTTTCCTCATCTTCAATAGCACCTGCTCTGAGCATTTCCATAACCATCGGGAAGTTTTGCTCATCCTCCGGCGCTTCGTGATGAAGATAACAAATACACGCGGACAGCAACATAGAAGCAGAGGTATCCCAAAAGGGATCATTGGACTGTGAACCTTTTGGAGTAGTTGACTTGAATAGGTTTGTGACTAACTTCTGAATATCGTTATCGTCCTTGATATACACAAACGGATTGTAGCAATGACTGCGCTCCATATTGAGTAAATCAAGTACACGGATTTCATATCCCTGTGCTTCAAGCAAATTGCCCGTATCTCTCAAAATCTCACCTTTTGGATCGAGGATAACAAAGGAAGTGTTACATTGCATCAAATTAGGCTTACAGTAAAATCGGGTTTTACCCGCGCCGGAACCGCCACAGACTAAGGTGTTTAGGTTTCGCCTGTGCTTCTTGGCGTTCAAGCCTATTCGCACATTCTGTGTCATCAACTTATTTTTGAACTCGTTGCGCTGACGGTATTTTTTATTTACCTTTTCAGCTTCGCCCCATTTGGCAGAGCCGTGTTCTTCTCCGCGACGGTAATTCTTTCTTGTTGAAAGATAAATACCGATACCAAAAACATAGGCGGCAACAAAAACGAGGACAGTTTTTAGGCTGTCCTCATATAAACGTATATTCAACGGATTCTCAAAGGCTTTCGATAAAGAGGAAACCATTTCTACAAGTCCGTTCTTTGCGTATGGAGCAACATAGAGTGCAAGCCATACGACAGGCACGATACCTATAACGGATAAAATCAGAACAGTCTTTTTATCTTTACCTCTCATCATCAAAACTTCTTTCGACTATCTTTAGTTTTTTCTGCGGCGCGTGTCCAACCTTTACAATCAGGTTATCTACCGCGTCGGTTGTGATACCGTTCTCGATAAGCTCTGTTTTCAAAGTATTAAGAGAACGAAGGATAATGCCATGTTCATCATCATCGAGGTAGAGGTGGAAATGTGGCTCTTTCACGAAAAGCACCTCCGATTATCGCTCGCGTTCTTTTGACCGATTCTGTTGCTGACGATACAGCTCGTCAGATACGCGGGAATAAATCTCGCCCATAGCAGAACGCATTTGCGACAGTTCAGACCTAATTGCCTTTGCATCCATATCCTTCCAATCGGACGGAATCCTGCTTACAGCAAAGTTTTTTGTATCAACGCCGAAGCGCTTGCAAAGCATATAGCCTACGCATACAGCCTTAAAGCTCATCTCTCTGCGGTTGAAGCTGTCGCTCTCAATGGAAAGCTGAGCGAAGGCAAGCTCCTGTGCGACGTTCTGGCACAGCTTAACGCTGTCGCCAAATCCACGCTTAATATAGAGTGTCTGATCCTCGTTCTTGTAGAATGCGCCCATATTCGGCTGCGGCATTTCGTCGATTACAGATACTTCTACGGGAGAGGTATCAAGCATTACCGCGACAAGATTCTGCGGATCACGGTTAAGGGTAGGAGCAGGCAGCTTCTTTCCGTTGGTCTGAGAAACATCGAACATTCTCTTGACCTTATAGGAAATACCCGTTGAGCCGTCCTTTTTGGTGTATTCCACAGGCTCCAGAATGGAAATGCTCTTTGCACCTTTCTTTACGCGGACATTATCCTCGTCCCAGCCGGAGAAGTCCTTGATTCGTGTCGATTCGGGACGCTGGCTGTAAATCAGAAGCGCATTGGCAGACGAATATCTGTCCATACGCGACTGCAAATCAAGGAATCCCTTGAGCTTATCGGGATTTTCCGCAATTTCTTCGGCGGTATCGTCGATTCGCTGATACAGTTCTTCCTTTTCAAGCTGCATTTTTTCAGCCCATTCCTGCGGGCTGCGTTCCTCGCGCCGATTGTTTTGGCGAGAGTTTTTCTTTGCAATAAAATCTTTTGTCATAAGAATTTATCTCTCCTTTGATTTTTTCTTTTTTGGTCCTGGCTGCTTATGCTCAGTCTGACCGTTCTTTGACGGAGGTTTCTTCTCCGCAGTAGGTTCGGTAATCTTGCGCTCTGCTCCTTTGCTCTTTTTGATTTGAGCCTTGTAGCGTTCAAGTTCCTCTCTGACAGAAGGCTTGTCAGCTTGTTTTGCCTTACCCTTATCAGAGCGCGTCAACTTCCGATCTGAGGAACGCCTTGACGGAGGGTTTTTGTCCGTTTTGGCTGCTGTGGGGTTTGAATGACTGTGTGTTTCCTTGTTTGGCTTTCCCATAGCTTCTTCAACTGCAAACTGTCCCTTTGTCTTGACAGGGCGTTCTATCTCGGCTTCTTTTCTGTCGGCTATATCCTTTTCTGCCTCAGATACAATAGAAGCCTTATCAACCTTGCCAAGCTCAAAGCGGTCAACAATACGCTGAATTTTGGAAGCGTCCTCGGCGCGGACAATAATGTCAACAGGAGCGTTATCGCCGTTGCTGTTCCTGTCACGAAGAACATTGTATAAAACGCCGTACCGTTTCGCCTTCTGCACAAACTTTTTTAAATCTTTCTGCGGAATGGAAAAAACCTTTAGCTCTTTGCCCGACTTAATCATATTGGACAGTCGTGTCTTGCCTTTGGTCTTGTGTTCCTGCTTCAAGACGGAAATGAGTAACAGCGCAACCTCTTTTGCCGCTGAACCTGATAATTTTGCTGCGACCTCAAAGCCTTCAAGCGAAAGTCTGACAATCTGTTCGGCAGCGTCACCGCCATTGTTCATAACTGCGGTTCTCCTTTCCTTTGGATTTTTCTTCCTCTGCAATGATTTCTTCAAGGTTATGATGAATTTCGCCTGACCTCTCCAAAATGTCATCACATAGGCGAAGTTCCTTGCGGAGCTTCCATAGTTTATCAGTAATGGAAGAAGCCTTTACCTTGATTTCGGATTTCTCGCTCTCGAATGCTTTAGTCCTCTGTCGCTTTCGCAGTAGCGTTCTTTCCTCGGTCAAGGTTTTGATTTCTTCCTCGACTGACTGTTTATATATAACAAGCTGCTCGACAGACTGAATGTTCTCTCTGCCAAGCAGCGTTGTTTCTGCTGTCAGCTTATCCAGCTTCATCAAATCTTCTCTCAGAAGATAGTGGAGCCGAGCTGTGTTCTGTTTTATCTTGTACTTTGGTAAATAGCCGAGACGGTAACAGTAGTAAAGATACATACCGTATAAGCCGCCGCGTTTTCGTATTCTATCTTCCCGTGTCGGCAAATGATACTGACGGATAATAACTGTTTGCGGATGAAACGGTTTCAAATTAACACGACTGTTGTTTTCAAGAATCCTTTGACGGATAGCGGCATTGGAATAGTTCTCGCCAAGGTTGATAAGTCTGATAGGCTTCTTTCTTCCGACAGGCGTGACCGTCCAATACTTGCGGCTGTCGCTGAGTTGATATTGATAGCCGAGCTTTTGCAGATTCTTCTCAAACTCTTTCATACTGCCACTATGCTCAATCGCCGTATCAATCGCTTCACGCAGCATAGAATAGCGCGTAGGCATACCGGCTTTTTCAAGCTGTGTCTGATAATAGTCAGTTATGATGTTTCTTTTCGGATTCGGATCGCAATATAAACCGTGTTCCTGACAAATTTCATCGGCGATATGACGAAATTTAAACCAAGAGGTATCGCGACACCGTTTACCGTCAACAAAGGAAATGGAATTTAGAACGAAATGGCAATGAAGGTGATGGGTATTAAGATGTGTAGTTACTACTACCTGATACCGTTTCCCCCAAACACGCTGTGCAAATTCCATACCGATCGCCTGCGCCTGTTCAGGTGTAATGTTCTGCTCCTTATAACTGAGATAACCATGATAGGCTTGTATGCCATCGGTCTTTCCGAATCTCTCCTTAACCTCAACAAATTGCTCACGGGCAATCGAAGGATTACAGTTAATACCTTGAACAAAAAATTGCTTCTCGGTTTTTTCTTCGTCCTGTGCATAGGTCAAGACATCAGCAAGCGCTTGATACTGCTCATCAGAAAACTTCGGGTTGAAAGTCTTATCGGGATTGACGGCATAGTCAATTACTTTTTTAAGATTATACTTTACCGCCCACAATTTACTTATTGCCAAATAGATCACTCTTTTCAGGACACAAAAACGCTTTCTCTACCGCAAGCTGAAACTGATTCCACTTCTGCATTTCCCTTTGCAGCAATGGCGTGTCAATATAGTTGAGAGAGTAGGCTTTGGCGAGAAGTCTGTCAAGATTGTTACCGACCAAAATGAGTTGGCGCAAAAACTCCTCAACTTTTTCGTCGGGCTTTTGTTTCGGCACAAAGCCTTGTATCAAAAACCTTATTAATGCCGCTTCTGACAGACAGGTCATTTGAGCCTTGCGCTTCAATTCGGCATCTTCGTCAGGCGTGAGCCAATACTGTTTTTTGACCGTTCTTCGCATTGTGTATCACCTTCCTTTTTTCGGGGTATTATAGGGGCAGTCCCTAACAAGCGTGTTTTTACGATAGGAGTAAAAACGCACTGCTTGTTTAGATGCTACATTGCCCTCCTGCTTCGATAGTTTTCTTTAGTCAACGCTCACCCGAACGCTCTTTTGGTTTGATTTGATGAACTTTAATCTCACCGTTTTGACGATAAAACCTTTCGGGATATTTGAATTTTTCAGAGTATTTTTTCTCCAAATCCTTCGGCAAACTCTTAAAATTCTCTGACTCAACGGGAGCATAAGCAATAAAGAAATCGCCTGCTATAATATCTAAAATCTCTTTGCTACCGTCTGCGCAAATCGCCCTGTTAAGCGGTAATCCATTCATTTTTCCTTCTTCGTTGCAGATGATTGCAACCTCATCATCAAACGGCATATATTCCTCAATATAGCCGCCGACAAGCTTCTGCATAGCTTCAAGTGTGTTGGGAATCTCAACTACTCTCGGCTTCTTTTCAGGCTGTACCAACAACACGGAAATTTTCTCCTGTGCTGTTAAATCCCTACACAGCGAGCTGTTAAAGTCGATTTTTTCAAATCCTACATTATTGCAAAAGTAAAAGCCTTTGCGCTCGCCGTCTGTAATCTCTACGACATCGGAAACAGAGAGCGATCTGCCTGTGTAATCCTCCGGATGGTCTGTGTTAAACATTCGATACACATCTTCAAGGCTGTTGCAGTCCACTTCTCCGCTGTAAATTTTATCGTAGATAGAACAGTCCAGCGTATTGCTTTTCGTTAGTTTTTTGATTTCATCCAACCCGGAAAAGCAAATTCTTTTGCTGTCCCGATCAATATCAATCTGGTAAATATTGATATTCATTCTCGTGTATATCTCCTTTTTTCGATTCTTGTTTTGTGGATTTTCTTTTCCATACAAAGAAAATCGTTGAAGTCCTTACCTTTAGGTGGAGGAGAATCAACAATCTTATATTTGTTTTTCAGTAAATTTTTCAGAGCTTCGGCAGCCAATACACCTGTCCTGTCATTATCAAAATGAGTAACAATTTTCTGCGTATCGGGGTGCTGTTCAAGGTATTTTTCAAGCGCAACAGGCACTTTGCTTTCGTATATATTCTTTGCCGGAGAATAAACGCCCGCAAGAGAAACAAGGTTGATTTTGGTATAATCAAAACCTCTTTCTTTGAGCAAGGTTGCGTAGGATAAAAGATCAATCGGGCATTCAAAAATATGCACTGTATTACTAATTCCGCCAGCTAATTTGAAAGAAAAATGCTTGTCACTGCCCGAGCAATCGCCCAAAATTCTTTTGTCATTTGCCGCACGGAAAGATGCGTATTTCGGCTTTTCGTCCTCATCATAGCCGACAAATACAACATTGTGGTACGGTAAACTTTCAAAAACATAGCCGTCTTTAATGCACCTACCAACTATCTCTCGGTCAATTCCTCTGCCGCAAAGATATGAAGTTATTGCCAAGGTTGTCTCGCTTTTCGGCGGTAAAAGTAGAACCTTCGGTTCTGCTTTTTGTTGTTCGACATAGGCATACGGCTTTACCGCACGCCTGCCTATAATCGTTTCAACCGCCTGCACAAACGGCATATTTCGGACTTTTACAAGGTAATCGAGGGCAGAATAGCCGCCGATTCCTCGTGACCACCACATCCATTTTCCGTTGGATATTTTAAGGCTGTCATGACTTTTTGTAGTATAGGTATCAGCCGAAAACCTCACAAGTTCTTGTGGCTCATAGTTCTGCAAATAGGTCAGCAGATCCATTTTTCTTGCTTCAAGAATCGCGTCTGTACTTACATACGGCATCAAATCACCTACTATCTCTACTTTGGGTTTTCATCTCTCTGACCGCCGATTCTATACGGTTATCAACCGTATCTTTGAGCATATCCATATAGGTCATATCGTTATGCAACCATTTCTGATAAAGTGCGTCAAGAGGGCGTTCGAGCTTATACAGCGCCTTTGCTTCGCACTGAGAGAAGTTTGTATATTCAAATATTGAGAGCAAATCGTCTTTGAGTACCTTTTCATAACTTGCTTCGATAATCTGTTCAGGCGGTTTGGTTTTAAGTTCTGCGATGAAATCATCGTGTTCCCTTTCGAGCTTTTTATAAAGCAGTTCGTTATAATCTACAACCATAATGTCACCTCCTAACGGCAGTCGCGGTTTATGCCTTTGGTCGGCATTTCACCCTCGTCAGGTTCGCTGCCGATAATCTCGTTTTCACGCTTATCAACATTCAGCAGAGCGTTCAGCTCACTGAGCCGAGCCAATTTTTGCTTCAATTCTTCCTCTTGAACGAATGGTTTTTCAACCTCGATCTTTGCGGTTTCAAGCTGTGTTTTTGTGTTTTCAAGGTCAGCCTGTGCTTGCTTCAAACGCGCTTCGACGTTGTCTATGACATTATCTATTCGGGTGATATTACCGTAAACATCAGTACCGAGTTTAACGGAGTGAGTAAAATGCCCTTTGAGCTTAACCTCATATTCTCTGGAAAAGGTATCAAATGCAAGCTCCATCTTGAAGCCGCGATATTCTCCGAGTGGCGTAGGTTCGGGCGTGTTTTTTGCTTTGCAAGCTTCGATAATGACTTGTCCTGCTTCTGCCTTTTCGGTAAAGCTAAAACCATTGATAACCATACCGACAAACTTATCCGCAACCTCTTTCGGGTGAAAATTAGCTATTTCAAGGTCTTTGGTCAAGCCTTCAACACTTGCCGTCAGACGGGCTATCTCCTGTGGATAATACTTTAAGATTTTATCCTCAAGCGCATATTTTTCAGAAAGATAATTGGACTTATACAGTTTGAGCTTTTGCACCTGAATATCTAAATCCATCTTCTCTTTGATATGCGGATTACCTGTTGCAAGCATTTTGATTTCGGCGTAGGATAACGCCGTTTCATCAATATCTTCGGCAGAACGCACGGGAGATTTGGAGGTCATTATTTGAGAAGCAAATTTTTGTTTGCCCTCAACAAGCTGATAAAGGTAACTGTCAAAGGTCTGCTCTGTTACATATCGGTAGATATGAACATCAGAATTTTCATTACCCTGTCGGATAATTCTACCTGACCTCTGCTCCAAATCGGAAGGACGCCAAGGACAATCTATATCGTGCAAGGCAATAAGTTTGTTCTGAACATTCGTGCCTGCGCCCATCTTTTGAGTAGAGCCTAACAACACTCTGACTTCGCCTTTGCGCACCTTTTTGAATAGCTCCTGCTTTTGGACTTCTGTGGTCGCTTCGTGGATAAAACGAATTTCACTCTCAGGAATACCTCGCTGGGTCAGCTTCTTGCGAATATCCGTATATACGGAAAATTCTGCGTCGGATTTCGGCGTAGATAGGTCGCAGAATACAAGCTGCGCTGATTTTTTATCGGCAGTTTCCTGCCAAATCTGAAAGATATTATCAATGCAGGCGTTTACCTTACTGCCCTCAAAGTCAGGCAGCATAGGGTTAATCATACGCTGATCAAGAGCAAGTTTTCGTCCGTCGTTTGTGATTTTCAGCATATTATCTACGCCGGCATCAACCATGCCGGCACGGATTTTCTCGGCGCGTTCTCCAAGCTGTGATACCATATCTTTTTGAAATTCAGACGGTTTAACCGCGACATTATGGTAGTGCGGTTCGGGTGTCGGGAGTTTGAGCATATCGGCTGTCTGAATATCTGCAACCTCCTTGAACATCGCCATCAGTTCGGGCAAATTATAAAACTTTGCAAATCGCGTTTTAGCGCGATAGCCTGTTCCTTCAGGTGTCAATTCAACTGCCGTTATTGTTTCGCCAAAGGTAGATGCCCAAGAATCGAAATGCTGCAAACCGTTCTTTTGCAGTGTTGCATATTGCAAGTACCGCTGAATGGTATAGAGTTCTACCATAGAATTGCTTATCGGCGTACCTGTGGCAAACACAGTACCTCTGCCGCCTGTCAACTCGTCGAGGTATCGACACTTCATAAAAAGATCGCTCGACTTCTGCGCTTCGGTCTGGGCGATACCGCCGACATTACGCATTTTCGTGAACAAAAAGAGGTTTTTATAGTAATGACTTTCATCAATAAAGATACGGTCAACACCTAATTCCTCAAAGGTCACAACATCATCCTTGCGGCTTTGGTCATTAAGCTTTTTCAACTTAGCTTGTATTCCTTTTTTTGATTTTTCAAGCTGTTTGATGGAAAACCGTTCACCTCGGTTTTCTTTCATTTCAATGATTCCGTCGGTGATTTCTTCAAGCTGTTGCTCCAGAATTACCTTTTGCCGTTCTATAGACATCGGGATTTTCTCAAACTGAGAGTGACCGATAATGATAGCATCGTAATCGCCCGTTGCAATTCTGCCGCAAAAGCGCTTGCGGTTTTTGGTTTCAAAATCCTTTTTGGTCGCTACCAAAATATTCGCCGCAGGATAGAGCTGCAAAAATTCAGCCGCCCATTGCTCGGTTAAGTGATTCGGCACAACAAATAAAGACTTGGTACATAAACCAAGCCTTTTGCTCTCCATTGCTGCCGCAACCATCTCGAACGATAGCGATAGGTAAACCTTTGATGTTATCTCCAGTTTTTCCCCCGCTCCAAACCGTGCGTGACAGT
>CANPXG010000043.1 GCA_947585795.1 uncultured Clostridia bacterium | reverse complement strand
AACGGTGCTTCCTCAAATTTTCCTGTATGCCCTTGCGGAGCACGCCCGTGCCCTTGCCGTGGATTATGCTCACCGGCGAAATTCCGGCGAGGTAGCAGTCGTCGAGAAATTTTTCAACGTTCATCCACGCCTCGTCGAGCGTCTGACCGCGCACGTCAACCTCTGTCGTCGCCGTTTTCGCCTTCGACTCGAACACTCTCGTCGGGCGCGCGTACTTGTCGGCAAGCTCCTTTGTCGTCTTTTCCTCGACCTTTTTGAGGTTCGTGATATGCACGTCCATTTTTATAATGCCCGCCTGCACGCGCACGTTGCCGTTTTTGTCCGGCTCTTTCAGCACCGTCGCCTCCTGGTTCATGTCGGCGATTTTGACGAGCATACCCGGCTTTAAGTTTTTCGGCGGATCGGAGAACGTCTTTTTCGGCTTTGCCGCGCGCGCCATAGCCTTGTCGATGGTGTCCTCTTTTTTATTGAGTTTTTCGCGCATCGCGGCTGTTTTTTTGTCAAAGCCGCTTGTCATGCCCTTTTGGCGCATTTTTTCAAGGTCGCGTATTATGGCGTTCGCCTCGTCCTTCGCGTCCATTACGAGTATTTTCGCCTCGCGCCGCGCGTCGTCGAGTATGCGCGACTTGCTCTCCTTGACCTTTATGCGCTCGTTCTCGACCTGTCGGCGCAAATCCTTAAGCTCGTTTTTCAGTCTGCGTGCCTCGTCCGCGTCACTCCGCGCTCTGGCGCGGTTCTGTTCAAGGTCGGTTATAACGTCCTCGAACTTTATATCCTCGTCGGAGAGAATGTCGTTCGCGCGGTCTATAACGCGCTCGTCAAGTCCAAGACGGCGCGAGATCGCGAACGCGTTCGACTTGCCCGGTACGCCGATAAGCAGCTTGTACGTCGGGCGCAGCGTCGCAACGTCGAACTCGCACGACGCGTTTTCAACCCCGTCGGTCGAGAGCGCGAATAGCTTAAGCTCGCTGTAATGCGTCGTCGCGACGGTTTTCGCGCCGCGCGAGCGCAGAAATTCCAGTATCGAAATCGCAAGTGCCGCGCCTTCGGTCGGGTCTGTACCGGCGCCCAGCTCGTCGAACAGCACGAGCGAATTATATCCCGCTTTTTTCAGAATTTCTACTATATTCACCATATGCGACGAGAACGTTGACAGGCTTTGCTCTATCGACTGCTCGTCACCGATGTCGGCGTACACGTCCGTGAACACAGCCGCCTCACTGTTGTCCTGCGCCGGTATGTGCAGTCCGGCGGCAGCCATGAGCGAAAACAGTCCTATAGTTTTGAGCGTCACCGTCTTGCCGCCCGTGTTGGGGCCCGTGACAACGAGCGTGTCATATTCGCCGCCCAAATGTATGTCGTTAGCGACGACCGTATCCTTGTCGATAAGCGGGTGACGCGCCTTTTTGTAGCGCAGCCTGCCCTTGTCGTTCAAAATCGGTTCGGTCGCGCTCATATCGAGCGACAGCCTGCCCTTGCAGAAAATAAAGTCAAGCTCCGTCACGCTTTTGTAGTCGACGAATACCGCGTGGCTGTGCTGTGCCGCGAGCGCGGAAAGTTCCGATAAAATGCGCTCGATCTCGCGCTGCTCCCTGCCGCGAAGGTCGCGTATCTCGTTGTTGCTGTTCACGACGCTCATCGGCTCTATGAACAGCGTCGCGCCCGTCGAGGACGTATCGTGGACTATGCCGTTTACCTCCTGACGGTACTCGCTGCGCACAGGTATGACGTACCTGTCGGAGCGCATCGTCACAATAGGATCCTGCAGGAATTTGCGGTAGTGGTTCGAGCGCACCATCGAGTCAAGCGTTTCCTTGATTTTCGCGTTGAGATTTCGTATTTTGCGGCGTATCGTGTTAAGCTCCGGCGACGCGTCGTCCGCGATTTCGTTTTCGGAGATTATGCACGAGTTTATCCTGTCCTCAACGGCTTTCGCGGTGATTATTGCCGTTTCTATTTCATGCAATGCGGCACAGTCCTCCGCCGTTTCGCTAAGGTACGACTTCATGCGCCGCGCGATGTATAAAAGGCGCGATATTGCCGTAAGCTCGCCCGCGTGCAGCACGCCGCCGCGTTCCGCGCGTTTTACCGCGCCCGTGACGTTTTCAGCCGACAGGTTCACGGGCGGCGAGCCGAGCTTTAATATCGCCGACACCGCCTCGGTCGTTTCGCGCTGCGCTTTTTTCGCGTCGTCAAGCTCGGAAAACGGCGTTATATTCAATATTTTCTTTTTAACGCTCTCGCTGTCGGTATATCCCGCCATGCGTTCAAGAATTTTGTCAAATTCAAGCGTTTTCAGTGTTTTGGTTTGTTTTTGTGACATTGTTTTGTTCCTTTTTTGTGGTAAATTGGGATTTAACGGCGTATTAGCGGTGAGCGCCATATCTCGTTAGCCTCCCTTGTTAAAGGGAGGGGGACCGCCGTAGGCGGTGGAGGGATTCATTGTAAAAATAGAAAAGGAATCCCCCAGTCGGCTCCGCCGACAGCCCCCTTTGACAAGGGGGCCTTCCGTAGGGGCGAACCGTGTTCGCCCGTAAGACCCCCTCGGAGAGGGGGTCTCTCGCGGGCGGCGGGTCGCCGCCCCTACGTCCACGCCATCAATGCACCGCCAAATCACAATTTATCCCATTACTCCACCTTAAATCCCGTCACCTTCGCCGCTGCGGTTGTATTCGTTTCCGCTTGCGCGTACGCGCCTATTAACGCGCCGGTAAAGCAGCGTTCGGCGACGTCGGTTGTTATAAATTTCGCCGAAACCGTTCCGGCGGATATGTATTCTACGCCGTCTGCGGCATAGTAAAATTCGTATTTCTTTGTGTCCGATTTTATCTTAAATTTAAGCCTTCCCACGGGCGCGGTCGCTCGGTATATCTCCGTTACAAAATCGTCCGCGCGCGCCGTCACGGTTATATAATCCGTGCCGTTTTCACGCTTTTTCGCGACCGAGTAAATATTGTCGGGCGACAGGTACACGCACAATCCCGTCTCGTCGCCGTCCTCGTGCGGAGTAAATTCAAGCTCCGTCTCCGCCGTACACTCAAAATCCGGCTGACGCACCGCTGCCATTGACGGGAAACCATGCTTGTCCGTTAATTTCGTGTTCGGGTGAAGTGTTAAAACGCCGTTTCCGCGCTTTATATAATCGTCGTTTCGTCCGCGCACGAACAACCATTGTACTTCCCATTCCGCAGATTGAAAATCACACGAGAACCCCTTGCTTATACGCTGTTCCGCGTCCGCTTCATTTTCAATATGCGCCCTGTTATTTTCGGCAATAAACCAGTCGTCTATCCGGTTTACGGGCGTTAAAAACGTTTCACGCCCGAGCGTAGTTTTGCCCGACACGTACGGTCTTGCTGCGAGATGTACCATGTACCAAGCTCCGCTCGGACTTTCGATCAAATCGGCGTGACCGGCGCATGAAATTTGTTTTGTTGTGTCGTTTCGGTTCGTGAGTATCGGATTGTACGGACACGGCTCGTATCCGCCCCAAAGGTCGCGGCTCCTCGCGAGAACCGCCGTGTGATTTGCTCCCGTGCCGCCCTCCGCCGCGAGAATGTAGTACCAATCGCCGATGTGGTAAATATGCGGCGCTTCGAGCCAGCCGCCGCCCGTGCCTTCCCATATACGCCGTATTTCACCGATTACCTTACCCGTTTTCGGGTTCATTTCGGCAAGCGATATGCCCTCGGTTTCGTATAGCTTGCTCCTGCTGCCGCAGTCGTTGGCGCAGCAGTACATCTTCCCGCCGTCGAACAATATTGACGGATCTATCCCGTCCATATCCGTCCACACCGCGTCCGACCATTCGCCGCGCGGGTCGGCGGCGGAAATTATAAAATTGCCCCTGCCGCTGAACGTCGCCGTGATGTAGAAAACGCCGTCGTTATACCGTATTGTCGGCGCCCACACGCCGCCCGACGCATACGCCTCCGCCATCGGCAGCTGCGTAGGACGCGTAACGGCGTTCGCGATATGCTCCCAGTTTATGAGGTCCGTGCTGTGATAAATCGGTATCGCGGGAAAATACTCGAACGTACTTGTCACGAGGTAGTAGTCGCCGCCGACGCGGCACACACTCGGATCCGGATTAAAGCCGCGTATTACGGGGTTTAAATATTTATATCTCATATACCTTTAAATTTGAATACTCGCCTATCATCGGCGCCATTTGCCTGAAGCCTATCTTGCCGCCGCCGAGAGCAGCGCCGTATTCCTCTCCGTCGTCCTGCCACGAGAACACCGTCAGGTCGTTTATCGTAAACTCGATTTTGCCGTCCTTTTTCGTGAGACAGATGTGGTAGCTTTCAAACGCGTCGTCGCAGTTCGGGATCGGATCCGCGCCCTGCACGACGAGGTGAAAGCCCTTGCTCTTGCGCAAATTGCACGTGTGGAAGCCGCGCTCGTCGTCCCACTTGCGGCGGAAATACGACACGTGGTACGCGTTTATGTCGCCGGAGTGGTAGAGGTTGTACTGTCCGTCACGCGGCGCAAGCGACGGATCGAATAAGTCCTCGCCGCCAACGCCCTTCGCGCTGAAAAACATTATCGCAAGTCCCGGCTCTTCGATTGGGCGGAAATCCCATTCTATACACACGTCAGACGGGAAATCCACCGGGCACCAGTACACGAAATTCGACTTCTGCCCCAAATCCGCCGAGAGCGCGTTTTTCATACGCATTTTACCGTTTTCAAAATAAATCTCCGCGCTGCCTTCAAGGCGAAAACCCTTCACGTCCTCGGTGCACGACAGCTTGTTTTCATATATCAACCTTTTCTCCATAGTTTTACCCCCAACGCACTTTGATCACTACTATTATATCAGTAAAATGATTGAAATACAATGTCTTTTTGGTTAAATATTTAAAAAAAGGATTGAAAAAACAAGTAATATAGTATAAAATAATTTTATATACTGAATTTAAGTAACCGCTGGGAGGTTTATATTATGTGTGGTATTGTGGGATACATCGGTGAGCGTCAAGCCGCGCCGATTTTACTTGAGGGACTTTCAAAGCTCGAATACAGAGGATACGACAGCGCGGGCATAGCGGTGTTTGACGATAATAAAATAGAAGTGGCGAAGGCAAAGGGCAGACTTAACGTACTCGCCGAAAAGACAAACGACGGCAAAACGATTCACGGCACGATGGGTATCGGTCACACGCGCTGGGCGACTCACGGCGAGCCGTCGGACGAGAACGCGCACCCGCATATTTCCATGTCGGGACGCTTCGCGGTCGTACATAACGGCATTATCGAAAATTACATAGCGCTGAAAAAAAAGCTTACCGATAAGGGCTTTGAGTTTATCAGCGAAACGGACACTGAGGTAATAGCGCACCTGTTCGAGTACTACTACAAGGGCGATATTATGGACGCGATGATACGCGTTATAAACCGCGTCGAAGGCTCGTATGCCTTGGGAGTACTTTGCTCCGACTATCCCGACAGCTTCGTGGCGGTGAGAAAGTCAAGTCCGCTTATCGTGGGACTGGGCGAAAACGAAAACTTTGTCGCGTCCGACGTTACGGCGATACTGAAGCACACGCGCGATATTTACTATCTCGAGGACAACGAGATGGTCGTACTTAAAAAGGACAGCGTGAAGGTGTACAACAAGGACAAGGAAGAAGTCCCGAAGGAAAAATTTACGGTGGATTGGGACGTGAGCGCGGCAGAAAAGGGCGGCTACGAGCACTTTATGATGAAGGAGATCGAGGAACAGCCCAAAGCCATACGCGACACAATAAGCCCGAGGATCAAGGACGGCAGGATCGTCCTTGACGACATTACCCTCACGACCGAGGACATTAAAAATATAAACAAAATTTACATAGTAGCATGCGGAAGCGCGTACCATGTCGGCGTTGTCGGCAAGTACGTCATTGAAAAAATGTGCCGCATACCGGTAGAGGTACAGGTCGCGTCGGAGTTTCGCTACTGCGATCCCATAATAAAGAAAAACGACCTTGTGATAGTAATAAGTCAGTCGGGCGAAACGGCAGACACGCTCGCGGCACTCAAAGAGGCAAAAAATCACGGTGCGCGGATTTTGTCGATCGTGAACGTTGTCGGAAGCGCGATAGCGAACGCGTCGGACGACGTTATATACACGTGGGCGGGTCCCGAGATCGCCGTCGCGACGACAAAAGCGTACAGCACGCAGCTCGCGGTGATTTACCTGATAGCGGCGTACATGGCTGAAAAGCTTGGCATGCTCACGTCGGGCGAATACGCGAAATTTATATCAGAGATCGAGGCACTGCCCGACAAGGTGGCGGAAATACTTAAGTCGAAGGAAGAATTACAGTTCCTCGCGTCGAAGTTTTTCAACTGCCGATCGATATTCTTCATAGGAAGAAACCTCGACTACGCGGTATCACTCGAGGGCTCGCTGAAATTAAAGGAGATCTCGTACATACACAGCGAAGCGTATGCGGCGGGCGAGCTCAAGCACGGCACGATCTCGCTTATCGAGGACGGCACGCTCGTTGTGGCGCTCGCGACGGGACGTGAGCTGTTTGACAAGACCGTTTCCAATGTGAAGGAGGTCAAGGCGCGCGGCGCGGTCGTAATGGGCGTTACCACGCAAGCGCATGAGAACATGGAGGACGTGGCGGACTACGTTGTGAAAATACCCGAGGCTCACGAGATGCTTCTCCCCTCGCTCACGGTAATTCCGCTGCAGCTTTTCGGCTACTACGTAGCGTCACTCAAGGGCTGCGACATCGATAAACCACGTAATTTGGCAAAATCGGTTACTGTGGAATGAGTTTGTATGAAAAAAGGCTGCATTGCAGCCTTTTTTAATTTTTCTGTTGAATTATTTGAAATGTGTGGTATAATAAAAGTACCACATTATTTTCGTTGTTATATAAGTTTTATATAATACCGTTTTTTTAATACCTAATTTAGGATATTCCGTCGGGGAATATTCTTATTTTCCGTTCATATAATGTGACTGTGTTTTTTGCAAAAAAACGCAGGCTGATATATGGAAGTCGCATTATGTGAAAATCAATCAAGGTATTCTAAATTAACGACGGTATTCTATATAATAATGAAAATGTGTGGTAACATTAAATCCAAGCCGCGTTTTTATGCGTGGCGCGGATTTGTGCCACGCATTTTTTTAGTGCGGGGAATATGCCTCCCTTGTTAAAGGGAGGGGGACCGCCGTAGGCGGTGGAGGGATTCATTATTAAAACAGCAAAGGAATCCCCCAGTCGCGCTACGCGCGCCAGCCCCCTTTGACAAGGGGCCTAACGCAAGGGCGGCGATTCGCCGCCCGCAAAAAATTCAATTTCACGGAGGTAAAAACATGAAAAGAAAGATTTTAATTTTACTCGCGGTTTTAACCGCTATGTTCGCTGTGCCTGTTATCGCAAATGCGGAGATTATCGACAGCGGTACTTTCGGCGCGGAAAATAATCTTACATGGACATTTGATGACACAGGAACGCTTACGATAAGCGGTACAGGAGATATGGGATATTATATTTATGTTTATCCGCCTTGGCATGATTATTTTTCAGAGATAAAAAATCTTGTTATAGACGATGGTGTAACAAAGATTGGCGAGGGAGCGTTTCAAGATTGTAAAAATCTGAAGAATATTACTATTGCTGACAGCGTAATTTCTATAGGAGAACGAGCGTTTGGCGATAGCGAATGGGGAGAGGAGTCCGGTTATTACAGCGACGAATCAAATTGGGAAAACGGCGTATTGTATATAGATGATTGTTTGATTGATTCAAAAACCGATATAACCGAATGTGAAATAAAAGATAACTGCAAGGTTATTGCGGATTGTGCATTTAACCGACGCAGTGAATTAAGAAATATTACAATACCTGAGGGAATGAGAAATATCGGTTCGCAGGCATTTTATAAATGCAGCGCTCTAACCGAAATTTCAGTTCCTGACAGCGTGGAAACGGTCGGATATTATGCCTTTACAGGTACAGGTTATTATGGTGACGAATCAAACTGGGACGGTGATTTGCTTTATTTAAATCATTGTTTAGTTGGTGCAAAAGATAATATTTCGAGTGAGTGTAATATTAAAAACGAGTGTAAAATCATTGTCGGTGGTGTGTTTAAGGCGTGCGATTATACGTCAATTATAATACCCGACAGCGTTACATATATTGGAAGCTATGCGTTTCAGGATTGCAGGTCTTTAACAAACATAACAATTCCCGACGGTGTGACAAAGATTGACGAATTTACATTTGATTACTGTACAAGCTTGGTAAATATTTCTATCCCCGGCAGCGTTACAAGCATCGGTGAGCAGGCATTTCATTGCTGTTATAGTTTGGCAAGCATAGACATTTCCGACGGTGTGAGAAGTATCGGCAGTTCTGCATTTTCATACTGTGGCAACCTAACAAGTGTAAGCATCCCCGACAGTTTGGAAAACATCAGCTATGGTGCTTTCAGTAATTGCAGTGCTCTGACTGATATTACAATACCCGAAAGTGTCACATATATTAATAGCTGTGCTTTTGAAGAGTGCGGAAGCCTGAATATAACGGTAAGCCCCGACAACTCTAATTATACCGATATAGACGGAGTTTTGTTCAGTAAAGATAAGACAGAACTAATCCGTTACGCAAAAGATGAAATACAACAGGATTATGAAATTCCCGACGATGTTGTTAATATTGGGGAAAGCGCGTTTAGCTATTGTCGCATCAAGAATATTGTAATTCCAAAAGGGACGAAAAGTATTGGCAGAAACGCCTTTTATTTCTGCGGCTCATTGTCAAGCATCACTATGCCAAACAGCATCACATTTATTGATGATCAGGCATTTTATCATCCATTTATTTATAGTAATTATATAAAAGATGTATATTACGGCGGAACAGAAACAGAATGGAACGCCATAAATATAGGAACCTCTAATTACGTGCTTATCAATGCCGCAATACATTACGGAAAATTTGATCAAATTACGCTTATTGACATGACCGTTACACAATCGGACGGCACATATACCATTACCGCCGATACAAGCTATGTCGGCAAGGCGTATGCCGCGACATACGACACTGACGGCGTACTTCTTAACGTCGTGAGCAAACCATTTACGAACGGGACGGCGAGCGTAACGCCCGACACGACAGGCGCGGCAAAAATAAAATTCTTCGTATGGACGAACACGCTGCAGCCGGTGACGCTCGCAAAAACGATAGATCTGTAACGGCAGCGGGCATAATTTACTCCAAATTTAACCAATATCAGATTATGTAATTTTTTGAATAATAAGCAAGAAAAGAAATCATAATAAGTTCATAGCCGATAATTATTATTTTGAATATTACAGGAGGAGTTAATTATGAAAGCGACAGGAATAGTAAGGAGAATTGATGATTTGGGAAGAGTCGTTATCCCCAAGGAGATACGCCGCACGATGCGTATCCGCGAAGGGGATCCACTCGAAATCTATACAGAAAAGGACGGCGAAGTGATTTTTAAAAAGTACTCACCCATCGGCGAGCTTGGTGACTTCGCCGCAAATTATGTTGAAACGCTTGCCAAGGCAAGCGGTCACGGCGCGTGCATCACGGACCGCGACAACGTTATCGCCGTTTCCGGTCTGCCCAAAAAGGAGCTTATCGAAAAACCCGTATCGAGCGAGCTTGAAAACGTCATGAACGAGAAAATCATCGTGAGCTACAAGGACGGTAAGCCCGTCACGATCGCGGACGGCGTTGACAAGTACAACGCGGGCGTGGTCGTGCCCATCGTGTCCGAAGGCGACACAATAGGCTCCGTACTTTTCATCATGAAGGAAGGCGAGCAGCCCTCCGAAGTCGAGGAAAAGCTTGCGGAAAGCGCGGCGGGATTTCTCGGTAAGCATATGGAAGGCTGAATATGAATTATATATTAAAAAGCCCTTCGCTTCACTTTGCGAAGGGCTTTTGTGTTACATATTTTTATTTTCGTCGTTTGTCGAATTTCATTCTCTGTTTGTATTTTTCGTGCTGCTCAAAGCGGCGGTGTTCCTCCGTTTTTCTGTGGTGCTTAGCCTTGTACGTTACATCCGTTTCCGACTTATTCCTTGATGGCAGCTTCAGCTTACCCGCATTTTTAAGCGCAATAAGCGCGATTATGGCGGCAAGCGCCGCAACCGCCGTGCACCCCGATACAGCCGCCGTTCTTGCGGCTTTCTGCGCGGGCGTGGTTTCGTTTACGTCCTCATCTATCTCGGGCGTGGGCGTGGGCTGCATGGGACCGGGCATCTGCATTGGACCTACCAAGTCCGGACGTCTTGTCGGACGCGGCGAAATCGACGGTCTTGGTGACGTCGACGGCTTCGGTGCCGCCGTTTTTGTCGGCTGCATCGTCTTTGACGGCTTCGCCGTGGACGTAGGACGCCTCGTGCTTGACGGTCTTACGGTCGCGGCAGGTCTTGCCGTCGCCGTCGCACGCGCCGTAGCTGCGGGACGCGCAGTCGAGGACTGCGGCTGTGATGTTGGGGTGGTGAGCGTCACAGTATCGTTTACCGACAAACTGAAAAGCGTCGATTTATCCTGTATTTTTCTCAAATGACTCGCCAGCGCGCACAGCGCGTACGAGGTCGCCTCACCGTCAGACTTGTTCAAGTCGGCGGAAAATCCGCCGTCACGGCTTTGATAGTCCATAAGTCCGTCTATCGCACTGCCGTTACCGGCAACAAACCGCCTGTCACTGTCAGCGTCAATATCCATAGCGTCAAGCGCTATCACGGTCATCGCCGTGGACTTCATATCGCCCCAGTCGCCGTCGCGAAGTTGCGCGTCCGAAAGGTAATCGAGCGCGGACTCGACCGCGTCACGCGGACTCAAGTCGAACGACCAGCCGGTTTGGTTCTGAGTTATCGTATACGCGCCGCTTGTCGCGCAGTACGGCGCGAGCGCCGTCACGGCACAGGCGGTGTCGTACACGTTATCGTCGAAGCTGCCGTCGGTATTTTGATGCGACAGTATACCCGCGATGATCGAGTTACGATCACGCTTCGCCCAGTCGGGAGTTTGGTAATTACCGCTGTCAAGCGCAATAAGCGCCCACGCGAGCCCCCCTACCCCCTCACGGTCAAGCGGCGCTGTCGCGTCACGGTAATAGGTACTGTCCGCGATCAAATCTCTGCCGGCGATATACTGCGCGCTGCCACCGGCACAAACTGCGGCGATAGCGGTTTTTTGCATGTCGGACGCAAGACTTTCGGAATTGTACGCGGCGGCAACGCCCTCAAGCGACGAAAGATACTCGGAATAATTGTAGCTTTCACCGAGGCGCTTAAGCGCCGTGATGTACAGGTTGGAGTTGGCGGAACCCGCATCATAAAGCGGATCGTCGTACTCATTCTTCCACTCTATCGCGTCACGGACGGCTTCCTTTAAGTCGGTTTCACTGTGCTCTGCGTGCACGCAAAATACGGGAAATATCAGCGTTGCGGCGCAAAAAACAGCTATTATTTTCGTCTTTTTCATTATATTTAAGCCCCTTTTTGACGTTAAATTCTCTGTATATGTTATAATTATACCACACTTTGTACCATTTTTTCAACCGTTATTAGTAACAAATATAAACTTTTATCGCGATAAATTTGCTTATTTTGTTCAAAATTGGCGCAAATCGGCGCTCGATTTACCGCCTCACCCCGCCGCAGCCAAATTGTTGGACGCGTACAATGGACGAATGTGATATGTCCTCATTTTAAACTAAAAAAGCGGTTATTTCATTGCGCGCGCGGACGAAACGTGGTATAATAACTACATATAGGTATAATTGAGAAAGCGAGGCATACTATGAAAAAAATTATAAGCGCGGCGCTTATACTGTCTATGGCTACGGCATACGCCATCATGCCGATAAGTGTAGGCGCAGCGGGCGAAACGGAAACAATTACTTACAACTATAATCTTGAGGACAACGTCTACAAAAAGACGAGCGACCACACGCGTGAAATGGAAAAGCTTGACCGCGGACTTGTCGCGATAAAGACAAATAGCGGCGTGTACCTTTCATGGCGTCTTTTTGACAGCGAGGACAAGGTTTACGGCAGCTCTGACAAAAATGTTACGTTTAACGTCTACCGCGACGGCGTGAAGATAAACACAGATCCGGTGGACGCGACCTCTTATACCGATACGGACACGGCAGCCTCGGTGACCGCTAAGTATGCAATTGTACCAAGCTACGCCGCGAGCGTAAACAGCATTGAAAAAAGCGCTGATAACGCGGTGACTGTCAACACAATTGAGGATGGATTTATGGCATACGCCGCAAAATATAATGAGGGTAAACTCGAAAAAGTATGGGCACAGCCCGCAGGTGTCGGCACTTCAACCAAAACGCTTGACTTCACACCGGACAAGGTGTTCCTTTGGGACGGTATGAAGGATGTAAACGGCACAGGCGTTATAGGCGAAACACCCATCGCGCTTACCGCGGGAACGGGTGTGGGATATTTTGACATACCCATTGTAAAACCGGCATCGGAAACAATAATATCTCCAAGCGGCGAAACTGTCGGCACATTTAACTTCTCCCCCACCGACTGCTCTACCGGCGACCTTGACGGCGACGGCGAATATGAAATTGTCGTTAAATGGGTTTCCTCGGAGTGTGACGTCGGCTCGCCCGGTGACGGACTTGATTCTCTTTCAGGTACGGTGCGCTTTGCGGCTTACAAGCTCAATGGAAAGAAATTATGGCAGAACGATATAAACCTCGGCAAAAACGTGTATTCAAGCGCGCACACCGTTCAGTTCCTCGTATACGACTTCAACGGCGACGGCAAGGCTGAAATGATGTGCCAGACCTCGCTCGGTTCGACGGACGCTTCGGGCGCGTATGTATCGCACGCGGCAAAGACCGATACGGCTATAGCGGCATACACCGACGAACAAAACGCTTCGGCGGAATTTCGCAGCGACTGGGGACCCGTTAAAACGGGAAATGAGTTTTTAACAGTATTCAACGGTGAAACAGGCGAAGCGATAGACACTATAAATTTCCCGACCGCGCGCGGCACTCTCACTGACTGGGGCGACGATTCCGGCAACCGTTCAAACAGATTTGTGGCTTCGGTTGCGTATCTTGACGGTGAAAAGCCTTATGCGGTATACCTTCGCGGCTACTACTTCGGCAAAAACAACAGGCAGCGCTGCGGCATAAGCGGAACGAGCTTTGACGGCGAAAAGCTTTCCGTTGATTATCAGTTTGACACAAAAAGTGGTCAGCCCGGTTATTACAACGGAGCCGGTATGTACGTCGGTCAGGGTAACCACAACTGCACGGTCGCGGACGTTGACAACGACGGCAAGGACGAGTTTATCACCGGCGCGCTCTGTATGGAGGTCAAGGATGATAATACATTTAAGCCGCGCTGGTGCACTTTCAAGGAGCACGGCGACGCGCTTCATATAGGCGATTATGATCCGACGCACAAAGGATTTGAATTCTTTACCGTTCATGAGGACGGCGGCGGAGTAAACAGCTTAAGCGGCACTAATGTGACGCTTGACTTTGGTATGTCGGTAATCGACGCCGACACAGGCGAAATGATAAAGCACTGGTCAAGCGGAAGTGACAACGGACGCGGAATTATGGCAAATATCGGCGCGGGCGGATATTATCAGGTCACAAGCGCGAACGCCGGAACATACAGATCGGACGGCGGAAGTAATTTTACCGCGGGTAATTACGGCATGAGCCAAAATTTCCGCATATTCTGGGACGGCGATTTATATGACGAGCTTCTTGACGGAACAGACGTAACCGATTGGAACGGAAACGGAATGAGCAGAATCTTCCGTGCAGACGGCTGCACAAAAATCAACGGAACGAAATCTAACCCCGCTTTACAGGCTGACTTGTTCGGCGACTGGCGCGAAGAGCTTGTTTATCCTACTACGGACGGTAATAAGCTCCGCGTATTTATGACAACAACGCCGACAGATTATAAGATAAAAACTCTTATGCACGATCCCGTATATCGCAGCGGCGTAGCTGCGGAGCAGACGGCGTACAACCAGCCGCCTCACGTCGGTTTCTACATGGGTTCGGAAATGTTTGACGCGCCCGTATCGAGCATAAGTATCACAAACGAGCCGTCAAAAAAGACATATGTGATCGGCGAAAAGCTTGATCTTGCCGGCTTAAAAGTAACCGCTACCCTTTCAGACGGGACATCTAAGGAGGTAGCCTCATACTCTGTATCGGAATTTGACAGCTCGGAACCCGGCGAAAAAACGATTACAGTTACATATAAAGGGCAAACGGCTTCATTCACCGTTAACGTCAAAAAGGTTACAGAAATAAAAATTACATCAGAGCCGACTAACACCAACGTATATCAAGGCAGTAGCCTCGACACAAAAGGGCTGGTCGTAACGGCAACATATGACGATGGTTCAACCGGCGAAGTTACGGATTATACACTCGAATATAATACAAGTACAGTAGGTTCCGCAACCGTTACGGTCAAATATTTCGACTGTGAGGCGACGTTTGACATAACTGTTATCGAATCCTCTGTGAGTGCGATCAACAAAGAATATGTGACAAACTCCACGACCTCAACTAAAGAGGACATTCCCATAGGAGAATACAGAGGAAACTTTACTCTCGAGCATAAGATTAAGATAAATTCTATGCCCGCAAGCGGAAACGGAAATAAAAATTCAACTGTTGGATTTTTTATGAGATTTATGTGTCCGGCTCCCACAGGAGGCAGTGAAGGCGTAGGCGGTGGTTGGTATTTCAACGTCGCTCAAAACAGCACAACAGATGCAAGCGTATACTGGAAGAGCAGTGGCAACAGTGCACAAGACGCAATACGCATAACAAACAGCACACTTAAAGTTGACGAAACATATACGTTTACATATGAATTTACCGATGTCGGCACAGGCAGCGGAGCGCATGTAAATCTTACTATAAAGGATTCTGAAGGAAAGGTTGTTGGAACAGGCAGTAATCTTGGGCTGAGAAATCTGACGGAAAGCCAGCCTCACTTAACTATGCCCATGACAAAGATTGAAATCTACAATCAGGCAAACTCGAACTCGACCGCGAGCGTCACAATATCCGACGCAACCATTATTGTGGATTGATTATGCGATAAACAACGCAAAATAAACGGAGGAATGGTATATGTATACAGCAGACGGGCAATTATGGATCGCTACGGGTGAAACGCCCATTATGCTCGATCCGTCCATGGCTAACAGGCACGGTCTTATCGCCGGAGCTACCGGCACGGGTAAGACGATAAGTCTTAAGGTCATGGCGGAAACGCTGAGCACGGCGGGCGTGCCCGTGTTCATGGTGGACATAAAGGGCGACGTTTGCGGCATCGCGAAGGCGGGCGAGGAAAATAAGCACGTCACGGAGCAGCTTGAAAAGTGCGGCGTGAAGGATGAGTTCCCGTTCAAGGAGTACCCGACGGTCTTTTGGGACGTGTACGGCGAAAAGGGCATACCGGTACGCACAGCGGTGTCGGATATGGGACCGACGCTCCTTGCGCGTCTTTTGGGACTTAACGCCACTCAGGAGGGCGTGCTGGAAATCGCGTTCAGAGTCGCGGACGATGAGAAGCTTTTGCTTATAGATACAAAGGATTTGCGGTCGATGCTTACATATATTTCCGATAACGCGAAGGAGATACAGACGAAGTACGGTAACGTGTCGGCGCAAAGCGTCGGCGCGATAATGCGTTCGCTGCTCGCGCTTGAAAATGCCGGCGGCGACGTGTTCTTCGGTGAGCCGGAGCTTGATATAAAGGATTGGATAAAGACGACGGCGAAGAGTGAGGGCATTATAAACGTGCTTGACTGCGTGAAGCTGGCGAACGAGCCGCTTTTGTACTCGACGTTTTTGCTGTGGCTTATGACGGATCTGTACGAGATGTTGCCCGAGGTGGGCGATCTCGACAAGCCGCGCATGGTATTTTTCTTCGACGAGGCTCACATGCTCTTCAGTGACGCGCCGAAGGCGTTGGTGGATAAAATCGAGCAGGTCGTTCGTCTTATACGCTCAAAGGGCGTTGGTATATACTTTATCACGCAAAGTCCGGCGGACATTCCCGACGCGGTACTGTCGCAGCTCGGTAACAGAATACAGCACGCGCTGAGAGCCTTTACTCCCGCGGATCAAAAGGCGGTAAAGGCGGCGGCGCAAACGTTTAGAGCAAATCCCGATTTCGACACGGAGGAAGCTATATCGGTACTCGGTACTGGTGAAGCGCTTGTGTCGTTCCTCGACAATGACGGCGCGCCGTCGGTCGTTCAGCGCGCGTTCATACTGCCGCCGCAAAGCTTTATGGGACCTTGCGGTGATGATGTACGCAGTAAAATCGTAAACGGTTCGGATCTGTATTTGAAGTACAAGGACGCGGTGGATAATCGGTCGGCGTACGAAACGCTTGAGGAGGTACGCGAGGCGAAGGAGCAAGCCAAGGCTGAAGCCGAAGCCGAAAAGGAGCGTATCAAACAGGAAAAGGAAGCGGAAAAGGAGCGTATCGCGCGTGAAAAGGAAGAGGCACGTGAACGCCGTGAAAAAGAGCACGAACAGGATCGCAGGGAACGCGAACTCAAGAAAAAATTCTCGGCGGTAAATAAAGTCGCGTCGAGCGCACTCAGTCAGATAGGACGCGAGGTCGGACGCGAAGTACTTAGAGGCATATTCGGTACACGCCGCAGGTAAAAATCATAGCTACAAAAAAATATCGCGAAAGTGAACTTTCGCGATATTTTTATTTGTAAAGTTAATTACGGCTGCTTGCCGATGTAGGCAAGGATACCGCCGTCTACGTACAAAATGTGACCGTTTACGGCGTTCGACGCGTCCGACGCAAGGAATACCGCAGGACCGGTAAGCTCCTCCGCCTGCAGCCATCTGCCGGCAGGTGTACGTCCGCATATGAACTGGTCGAACGGGTGTCTTGAACCGTCCGGCTGCTTCTCACGAAGCGGCGCGGTCTGCGGTGTCGCGATATAACCGGGACCAATACCGTTGCACTGAATGTTATTCGCACCGTACTCCGCGCATATGTTACGCGTAAGCATCTTAAGACCACCCTTAGCCGCAGCGTACGCGGAAACTGTTTCACGTCCAAGCTCCGACATCATCGAGCAGATGTTTATGATCTTGCCGTGACCTTTCTTTATCATCGACGGAATAACCGCCTTCGACACGATGAACGGAGCGTTCAGGTCAACGTCGATAACTGCTCTAAACTCCTCCGGCGTCATGTCGCACATCGGTATTCTCTTAATGATACCCGCGTTGTTGACAAGAATGTCGATAACGCCGACCTCGGCTTCGACCTTCTTAACCATGTCCTGTACCATTTCCTCGTTGGTAACGTCGCAAACGTAACCCTTCGCGTCGATACCGTCCGCCTTGTAGGACGCAAGTCCCTTGTCAACGAACTCCTGCTTAATGTCACAGAAAACGATTTTCGCGCCCGACTTAGCATACGCGGAAGCGATAGCGTAGCCGATACCGTACGAAGCACCCGTAACGAGCGCAACCTTGCCTTCAAGGCTGAAGTTTAAGTAATCACTCATAATTAATTTTTCCTCCTTGTTTTGTTTGTATTTTAATATAAAAAATATTAACGTTTCTAAAGCATTTTCAGAAAACCGCCAAGACAAGGCAGCCGACGCGCCGACGTATGCTTATACTTCAAGCGTCGGATAACGCAGTATTGGCGGGATTTATGGAAATGCTTATAAAAGTGGGTCGGGACGGTATATCAGGTGACTGAAGTTGCCCTCTATATCCTTATACCAGTACGTCTTAAGTCCCTTCGCGTTCTCGCTTACGTCGTGTACCTCCTCAACTCTCTCATCCGCCTTAAGCTTCGCGACTATCTCATCAAACGCCTTCGGCGAAACGGCGAACGCGAGGTGACGTATACCCGCACTCTTTTCAACATCGGCGGGCTTGTCATCGGTAGCCGTCACGAACTCTATCATGCTTCCGTCGGGGAACTGCAGAAAATACGTGCCTTTGCCGTTGTCGTACACGACTCTTCCGCCGTACATGTCCATGTACCAATCCTTAAGCGCCGCGGTATCCCTGGAAACGACCGCAACGTGTTCAATTCCGTAAATCATCAATATCAACTCCTTTGCAAATTTCTTGTTTATAGTATAATTATAGCATAAGTTTTATTGGATTTCAATAGTAATTATGGCAGTATCGTCCAAAAATATATGCAAAAAGCTATTTCCTTTCAACGCCGTACTTCGCGTAAAACGCGGCGATATCCTCCTCACCGCGCACAAGCTCCGCATAGCAGAGCTTACGCGCCACCTCATCATAAAATCCAATCGTTGTTTCACCCGTACATATGCTCGACTCCGTTTTGATCGAGTCCGCCGAAAAGCCGTCGGGTATCTTTAACGTTTGCTTGTTTTTCTTGAACATAACTGTCCCTCCGCGATCACAGCGGCTCACTGCCGCCGCACGTCATACTTACTCGGTGCACATTCATAAACCCCGCGCGGAAGCCGGGAATATACTTTTCCATAGCGTCAATCACGCTTTGCGGCTTTAAATTGTACGCGCTTCCGACCGCGACGCACATTGTAAGCGTGAGCGTTTTACCGTCGTCGCCCGTCTTTTCAATGGAATAGATGTACGGACGTATATCGGAATCCTTAACGCCGCTTTTCGTCTTTTTCGGCACGATAAGCTCACCTTGCGCCATAAGCGCCTCAACGTCCGCGTTTCCCTCGTATTCAAGCTCAACATTGTACACCGCGCGGTCAAGCTTTGTGAGGTCGATTTCTCTGCCTTGAACCTTTTTTGCCGCGAGTATTTTATATCCGGGCGGAAGCGCGGCGTTTATCGTACTCATTATCTCGTCCGCGTCAAAATCACCGTCAAACGCGACTTTCATATATTCGCAATCGGACGTCACGCCGACCGATAACGGCTGCGCGACAGTCATTATCGGATGCGGGTTAAAGCCCTGCGAAAATACAAAGTTTAAATCGGTACGCCGAACGGTACGGTGAAAAAGACGCATAAAATCAAGGTGGGAAATGTATTTGACGCGCTCGTCGCGCGCGTATTTTAAAATATAATCACTCATAACATACCCCCGTGCCAAAGGTTCTCACGCCGCAGCCGGCACATTTTTCGCGGCAGTTCGCCGTCGTTTCGGCTCGTTTGGCTTTCTCATTCTCGCGCATAAGGAAATCTTTCGTAACTCCCACGTCGATATGCTCCCACGGCAGGACTTCGTCGTAGCTTCTTTCACGAGCCGTGTAGAAATCGGGATCGATGCCGAGCTCGTCGAAGCTCTGCATCCACGCGTCAAAATTAAAGTGCTCTCCCCAACCGTCGAATTTGCACCCGTGCTCCACCGCGCGTATTATAACATCGCACAAGCGCCTGTCGCCGCGCGCGAACACACCCTCGAG
>CANPXG010000042.1 GCA_947585795.1 uncultured Clostridia bacterium | reverse complement strand
TGGAAACTTTTTTAGCAAGCATAACACTATGGTACTCAAAGTACCGAAAGTGTTCCAAAATCCCTTGCGGGATTTTGCAAAAAAGTTTCCCACCGTAGAGAGAGGAGGTGAAATTCTTGAATAAGCGCAGGCGGGATATTCAAGTAAAATTTTATGTAGATGAGAAAGAATTGGAACAGATAAACAGGCGCGTACAGTTGGCTAATGTGACTAATCGGGGCGCGTATCTGCGGAAAATGGCGATTGACGGATTTGTTGTGAATGTCGATACTTCCGATTTAAGGGCAGTTGTTAAGGAGATGAACGCTATTGGAAAAAACATCAATCAAATCACGAGGAACGCCAATACCTATGGAATTATGAAAAGATAATATCAAGCTTCGTATCAAAGGAATGTACCAGCCTAAAACCGTTGACCTGCTCATTGACATTGAACATAATGTAAAATGTCAACAGTCAAAGGGATATGAACAGTGGGCGAAAATTCACAATTTACAGCTGATAGCAAAGACGCTTATCGTCATACACGAGAGAGGTATTGCGGACTATGATGATTTGGCAAAGCGGGTATCGGAGAAATCAAAGAAGTTAAAGGAAACATCTGATAAAATTAAGTTGAATAAAAACCGTATAACCGAACTTGACGCCTTGATAAAAAATCTAAATATGTATCGAACCCTAAAACCGATTTATGAGGAATACACGAAGAAAAATCTGCTGCTGAAAAACAGCTTCTATTCAAACCATAAACAGGAAATTGATCTGTTCCGTCGATTGACGAACGAATTAAAACCGCATCTGACGGAAAACAACAAGCTGCCAAGTATGAAACAAATCGAAGCGGAAAGGCAATGGCTTTTGACGGACATTTCCAAGCTATCGGCTCTGCACAAGGATATTAAAGAAGAATACGACGACATAGCGGTGTTAAAGAAAAACGTGGATATGTTCCTTGACATAAAGCCGGAGCAGGAAGCACTGAAGAAAAAACCGAGCATTCTCAAAAAACTTGCCGAGCACAGAGAACATGTTGACAGGAAACCCGAACAAACACAACATCATAAAGGGCGTAACGATCCCGAATTGTAAAGGAGGACATTATGGATATTCAAACAATAACTGACAAGATAAACTACAAGACAAATCGCGTGAAAAAACTCCAATCTGAAATCAAAGCTCTTGAAACAAAGAGAGAGCAGCTTGAAAATGAGGAAATCATAAATACAGTCAAAAGCATTGATATTCCAATCAGTGAGCTAAAAAACATCTTAACGGAATTAAAGGAAAGGAACGGTGTAATATGAAAGCTAAAAATCTGTTATCTGCGGAGCTTCCGCAGATAACGCTTACCCTTGAAAGCGGCAACACTACCTACCGTTTCAGCGGTGTGTACGCCGGGCACAAATCCCTGCCATCAAAATTGTTGAAATTGATGACTGAAAATCCCGAAAAAGGCGGTGACAAACAGAATGAAATATGATATACTATTGATACAATCCTGTTTGGCAGGCTGTCGGAAAGAGAGGAATATATATGAAAAGACAGTCTGAAAAGATAACAGCGTTATACTGCCGCCTCAGCCGCGATGATGAATTGCAGGGCGATAGTAACAGCATTGTGAACCAAAAGGCGATTTTGAGCAGGTACGCAAAGGATAACAATTTCAAAAATCCAAGGTATTTCGTAGATGACGGTGTGAGCGGAACGACGTTCGAGCGTGAGGGATTTCAAGCGATGATAGCCGAAGTCGAGAACGGCAATATTGGAACGATTATCGTCAAAGACATGAGCCGCTTCAGACGCGACTACTTAAAGGTCGGCTTTTACACGGAAATCTTGTTTGCAGAAAAAGACGTGCGGTTTATCGCTATCAACAACGGTATCGACAGCGCAAACCAAACCGACAGCGATTTTACCCCGTTTCTGAATATCATGAATGAATGGTATGCGAGGGATTCTTCAAAGAAAGTGCGAGCCGTATTCAAGGCGAAAGGTGAATCGGGCAAACCGCTTACGACCACACCGCCGTATGGGTATGTGAAAGCTCCGAACAATCCAAACGAATGGATAATCGACGAGGAAGCCGCCGAGGTTGTGAAAAGAATTTACAGCCTGTGTATGGCAGGATACGGCACTTCACAAATCTGCAAGCTGCTCGAAAAAGAGCAAGTCTTGTGTCCGCGGGCGTATTGGGTAAAAAGCGGATTTTACAATTATGAAATGCCGGAGAAGCCGTACAAGTGGCACCCGAACACCATATCAGGTATTCTTTCAAAAAAGGAATATCTGGGGCATACGGTAAACTTCAAAACGTATCGTAAGTCGTACAAGTCAAAGAAAAAGCTCGACATTCCCGAAGAAAATCAAATGGTATTCGTGAACACTCACGAGCCGATTATCGACATCGACACTTGGGAGAAGGTGCAGAAGCTTCGGAAGAACAAGCGCCGACCGACGAGGACAGGCAAGACGAATATGTTTTCAGGAGTAGTTTACTGTGCCGACTGCGGACAAAAGCTATACTACTGCACAAGCAAATACTTTGAAAGCCGTCAAGATCACTTTGTATGCTCGACCTCGCGTAAGCAAGGCACTGACACATGCGACACCCACTTCATCAGAGCGGTCGTTCTCGAACAAGGTGTGTTACAACATCTTCGGTATGTAATCAATTTTGTATCAAGCTTTGAGGACAAATTTCGTGAAATAATGGGCGCGAAACATAAAGCAGAAGTCAAGAAAGAGCTTGCAGCAAAACGCAGAGCTATAACCAAAGCCGAGAAGCGAATTGCCGAGTTAGACCGATTATTCAAATCGATCTACGAGGATAAGGCTAATGGTACGCTCAACGAAAGCCGCTTCAAAATGCTTGCCGACGATTACGAGCGAGAGCAGGAGGATTTGAAAAAATCCATTGACATGCTGACCGTTGAAGTTGCACAACAAGAGGAGCAATCCGAAAATGTGGAACGTTTCATCGAAAAAATCCACAAATACTTTGATTTGCAGGAGCTAACGCCGACAATCTTAAACGATATGGTTCAACGGATTTACGTCCACGCGCCGGAAAAGATTAACGGCAAACGGACGCAGCAAATCGACATCTACTACGACTTGGTAGGATTTCTGCCAATGTCATTGTTTCAAAATGAAAAACAGGATAGGGTCGCATAATGCGACTCTATCCCGCAAAAACATATCTTACTGTTTTATCTCACACCGCCCTATGCGTCCTTTTTTATGTTGGGAAAAATTTTGGAAAAAATTTTTGGAAAAGGTCTTGACAAACATCTCATACAAGTGTATTATATAGACATACTACAGTTGTAGGAAAGGAAAATAGCGCTATGAAAACAAAAATCACAAGACTTCCGGATACCGAGCTTGAAATTATGCAGGTGATCTGGACAAACCCATCTCCGATAACAACGTCGGAGGTCAAAAAAATACTGGAAAAGAAGCGGCCGTGGTCGGTGGGAGCGCTGCAAACGCTTTTGAACCGCCTTATAGACCGCGAATTTCTGAAAGGAGAGATGCAGGGCAAGAGTAAAGCATATATACCGCTTGTAAGCGAGAAGGACTACCTTGTCGTTGAGAGCAAGTCCTTTTTGAAGCGTATGAGTGGTAACTCGATAACGAGGCTCGTCACCTCGCTGTACGACTCGAAATCCATATCCGACGAGGACTTGGAGGAGCTTACCGCGTTTATCGAGAACACAAAAAAGAATGATTGAGCGAGCGTAACGAAAGGAGAACGATATGAAAACACTGTTTATTGATACCTTTGAAATAGCGGTGCCGATGTCGGTTCTGATAGGGGCGCTGCTCATAATTTCACCGCTTATAAAGAAAAGCTTCGTGGCAAAATGGCGTTACTTTATGTGGCTGTTTGTGGCTTTGAGGCTGATATTTCCGTTTAAAATACAGCCAATCGCCGCGCCGATAACGGTAGAGATACCGAAAAGCTTGCAAACCGTCACCGCGGTGAGCGCCGCAGCGCATCGGGGCGCGCAGACAGCGCCCGTATCGGTGCAGTCGGTTTTGATGCTGATATGGCTTTTGGGCACGGGCGTGTTTGTGCTCCGTCAGGTGATCGCTTACTTTACGTTTAAGCGCAGCGTAAGACGCTGGTCGGCGGACATCACCGATGAAGGCGTGACGGATATACTTGAGGAAATACGGGCGTCGCTGTCGATCAGACGAAAAATAAAATTCATGACGTGTAAAACGGTAAACACGCCCATGGTGTTCGGACTTATAAAGCCCGTACTGCTTCTGCCCCGTCAGGATTACAGCGAGCGCGAGCTTCGCGTGATACTCCGTCACGAAATGGTGCATTTTAAGCGTAACGATATTCTTTATAAGCTCATATTGCTCACGGCGAACGCGATCTGTTGGTTCAATCCGCTTGTTTACAAGATGGTAGACGCGGCGAACAAGGACATAGAAATGGCGTGTGACGCGGAGGTCGTAAAGGAGAAGGGTATGGATTACCGCCGCGACTATTGTATGGTGATCCTGAACGTGGTACATAATAAGCGATCCATCACCGCGCCTCTCTCCACCTGTTTCGTGATCTCCAAGGAGGTCATACGCGAAAGGTTTTCGGGTATACTCGATACCGGTAAGAAGCGCCGAGGCGTGGTAATGTTTGTGATCGTCGCGCTGTCGGTGGCGGTAAGCGGTTCGCTTGTAAGCTTCGCCGCAGAAAAAACGGCGCGCGTGCTTGAGGACGATTTGAATATAGTGGAGCGTCCCACGCCCAAACCCGAGCCTACCGCGACTGCCGCGCCCGAGCCGACACCGGAGCCCGAAGCGGATAACGTCGGTGATTACGGCGATTACGTGTCGGACGTGCCCGAGTACGAGCCAAGCGATGTTTATGATGACGCGTCGGACGTGCCCGAAGTGAGTGCCGAGGTTGAGGAGCCTGTGAGCGTGCCGGAGGTGCAGGAGAAAACGCGCGTCGATCTTAGGGAGCAGTCCAACCAAATGGACATAAATTTTAATGGCGCGGGTGAGGTGTATTCGTCCTCGGCATCGTTTACGGGTGACAGTTTGACCGACATGGTCTTAGTCGGTAACGGCAGTTTCACTCTTCAGGTAGTGGACGACGCCACGGGTGACGTTGTATACGAGCAGGAAATGACGGACGAAAACAGCTATGCCGAAGTGCCTATGAGTGACGGCGGCGAGTATTCCGTAAACGCCGTCGGAGGAGAAGTGGGCGGCAGCGCGTCACTTTATGTATACGGAAAATAAAAGCTATGTATTGGATAAAAGGAGAATTTGCTATGTATAAAAAAATAATGATAACCGCCGCCGCGATTTTTGCGGCGGCAGCTATGGGAAGCGTGTCCGCGTTCGCGGCGGACAGTGCTTTGGTAGAGCTTGCCGCGCAGTCGTGCGCGATCGACGCGAACCTTGAAAAAAACGGCGACGTTTACAATACGCAAAGCGCGTTTGTCGCCGACCGCGACATGAAAATGGTCGTCGTAAGCGACAATGACGAGGTGGGAGTGCGTGTGCAGGACGCTTCGGGAACCGTAAAGGGTGAAAAGAGCGCGAACATGGGATATGTAACGGTAGAGGTAAAGAAGGGTGAAAGGTATACCGTGAGCCTTGTCGCGCTGCGGGACGACGCGGACGCGTCGGTGTACGTGTACGGGATATGATTTTGCTATGTATAGGATAGGAGAAATATTATGAAAAAATTTATTTCACTTACACTCGCCGCCGCCATTACGTTTACGCTTGCCGCGCCCGTTTTCGCGGCGGACACGGTGACGGCGGCACAGCTTAACGAGGTAATATCAAAGGAGTCGCTCGCGAATAACGCAGCGGATTACGATGCTTTCACCAAATCAACCATGCCCGAGCCGTACATGACGGATTTCATGGAGGGCTTTAACGCGGAAACGGCGTACCCGATGTACGAGTATGACGAAGGTGAGGACAAAAACGCGGAGCCTTTGAAAAAAGTTTCCGATAAGCTTACGTATAATAACCCCGATCGAGGCTTGCAGTACATAATGTACACAAAGCCCGGTAAGTACGGACTTGTTGACAGCGTTCACATGGAATTTTCCGGCAAGGAGGACGGTCTTGGTTACGGTAACTACGGTTCAAACTACGGCATGGAGAAGCTGCTTTACCGCACAGACGACCTCGCGCGTATAATTAACGATGAGGGTATAGGTCTGCCCGATTCGGTGAAATATATCAACGGTTTTTATCACGACGAGCAGGGTAAATACTTCAGAATGTTCATTACCCCCAAGGTCCTTCTCGAAAAGGACGGCAGGGAATACGTAATAACCTCCGTAAGCTACCGTGACGGTCAGCTTACCGATTACGAAATAATTACGGGTGAGGAATTTATTAATCTCTGGAACGAGGACAGCGACAGTGCCATGAGCGCGATACAGAAGCACGCCTTCGAGCGCACTCCCGTAAAGAGCGCGCCTTTCTTTACGGACACGGACAACAGCGCGGTGACCATGCTTGCGAAGTTCGGTATCGTAGACGGTTACAGTGACGGTACGTTTAAGCCGCAAAATAACGTGACGCGCGCCGAAGCCGCGAAAATGCTCGCGCTTCTTGTCGCGCACCGTGATGAGAATTTTGACGAGTTTCGCCTATATAACCAATGGGAAATATTTTCCGACGTGCCCGACAGCCACTGGGCGAAGAAGTACATTATTTACGGTAATACACGCGGCTACATAGACGGCGGCGAAAGCACGGGAACGGTTGATATAAGCGACCGCAGCACGTACCACGACGTTGTTGACGGAAAGGTCGTAACGGCTGTGTTTGAAAACCATTTTCTTGACACGTACGCGTTCCATCCCGAAAATAATGTCACGGAACGGGAGCTTGCGACGATGATAGTGCGTGCGATAGACAGTTACGGTGACGAAATGGCAAAAGCCGAGGGCGGTTACCCGATGGGGTACGTTTCCGTGGCGAAGCGTTTCGGTATAGCCGAAAACGCGTCCGACGCGCCCGCGACGCGCCTTACTGCGGCGCGTATGCTCAACAACGCGCTTACCGCCGAGGGCGTGACAGGTTATGTCGTAGACCACATCCAAACGCAGACGCGCGATAAGGATGCGCACTATTGGGACGCATATTCGTATGAAACGATATACCAAAAAAGCGACTTTTTCTCAGGCGCGAGCTTCGCAAAGAGGAGCATGCGCTTAAAGGGTAAGATCACCGCGTCGCACGATACCGACGAAACGCTTAACGAAAACGAGCTTCGCTTTGTTTTAAGCGAGGATCACACGGAATACAGCGGCGCTATAGACATTAACTACAAGGCGGGCGACGAGATCTCGCTCGTAATGAGCTACAGCGACTTAAAGGATTTTGTCGGCAAGGACTGTTCCGTTTACTGCGTCGAGCGTTACTGTATGCCCGTCGCTGTCGCGGCACGGTAAAGGAGGTAACGCTATGAAGAAGATATTATCGATTATACTTACCGCCGCCCTCACGTTTACGGTCGCTGTGCCCGCGTTCGCGGCGGAAACGGTGACGGCGGGAGATGTGGAAAAAGTGCTTGAAAAGAGCTCGCTTAAAAATAACGCGGAGGATTACGCGTATTTTCAGCAATCTCTGGAAAAGCTTGGATCAGAGAGAATACAGGAAGCCTTGGGTGCGCTTGACACCGGTCAAATGTACCCGAATTACACCTTCAGGTACGACGCGGATACGAA
This sequence comes from uncultured Clostridia bacterium, assembly GCA_947585795.1. Classification (GTDB taxonomy): domain Bacteria; phylum Bacillota; class Clostridia; order UBA1381; family UBA1381; genus Hominilimicola. The sequence goes on along the minus strand of CANPXG010000042.1, from coordinate 12,100 downwards.
TAAAGACCTTATCCAAACGGCTGACGCGTCCACCGCAAAATTTTCCGACCTTATAACCTACAAGCCCGAGCATCGCGCGGAGCAGACCGTCGAGTATATGTACCGCAAGGCGGACGAGCCGAACAGGAAGGGTATGGTGTTTATAGACGAGAGTATGGGATATACCTCATCGGGACTTAGCATGAACGAGGAGTATCTGATGTATCATCCCGACGACCTCGCGAAAATCATAAACGCCGAGCAGCTTGGACTGCCGAATGAAATTAAATATGTTAAAGGTACATTCGTGGACTTTTACGAGTCCGTATGCGGTAACAGTATGATTTTGCTTGAAACCGACGACGGCGAGTACATAATCACCGCCGTACATTACCGTGACGGTGAGCTGTCACATTGGCTCGCCGCACCGGCGGCTGACATTATCCGCTACGTTCAGGGCGACAGGGACGGTTTGCTTAAAAAGTCGTATGACAATATAGATATGCTTCCTGCGCCATCCTTTACTGACACGGACGACGAGTCCGTAAGCTTGCTCGCAAGGCTCGGTATCGTCAGCGGTTACAGTGACGGTACGTTTAAGCCGCAAAACAACGTGACGCGCGCCGAGGCGGCGAAGTTTCTCGCCGACCTCACGATGGAGGCGTATAATAACGTTAACGTGTACGCCGATGAGGACTTTGACATGCTGTCCAGCGGCGATAGAGAGAATTGGTACACCATAACCGACGTGCCCGACAGCCATTGGGCGAGGAATTACATACAGTACGGAGTACGCGAGGGGTATATAAGCGGTAAGGAGTACGTCGGCGGATCGCTGCGTCACGGCAGACTTTTGCAGGACGAGCGCGACGAAAACGGCGATCTCGTGTATAAGGAAACCGATTACACGATAGGCGCGTATAATTTCTGCCCCGAGGACAACGTGACCGAAATCGAGCTTGCGAAAATGCTTGTGAGCGCGATAGACAGGTACGGTGACGAAATGGCGAAAGCGGAGGGCGGCTACCCGTCGGGTTACGTCGCTGTGGCGAAACGCCTCGGCATAGCCGAAAACGCGTCCGACAAGCCCGCCACGCGTCTTAGCGCGGCGCGTATGCTCAACAACGCGCTCGACGCGTACGTTACCGGTGATATGGAAGACGTTATATTTTGGGACGATGCGGGCAATTTGGAAAATGCGGTCATGACGTGGCAGAATACAGAGGTGATATACAATAAAAATCTTTATTACTCCCTTGACGACAGTAAAGTGCGCGTAAGGCTTCGCGGCACAGTTACAGCGTCGCATGATACAGACGAAACGCTTGGCGAAAAGGAAATCAAATTCGTGCCGAGCGAGGACGTAAAGTGCAGCAACAGCATGAACGCCGACAGCCATTGGGCGGGTGAGGAAATCACAGTCCTTATGCAATACGACGACGTAAAGAATTATTTAAACAAGGAGTGCACGCTTTACTGTGAGGAGGTAGACGGTCTTTTGACCGCCGTCATGGCACAGCCCATCTGATTTTTATAAGTATAAACAAAAAAATATCGCGGGGTATTAAAGCCCGCGGTATTTTTTTGTGGCAAAACCGCCGATAAGCACGTGAATAAAAAGCCGATTTTTCGGCAAAAAATAATGTGTAATTTTCCTAATCTTGTTGACATTTTTTTGTATCAATGATACTATATATATGCGATCCGACGGCTGATGGCACAAAATATGGTGTAAGTGCAGGCGTCGGCATAAAAATAAGCATAACAGATAAGGAGAGGATATTATGTCAAACGCGCAAAAAGCGGAATGGGCATCTTTCACGGAGGGCGAATGGTCAAAAACTGTTGACGTACGTGATTTTATCCAAAAAAATTATACTCCGTATGAGGGCGACGGTTCCTTTCTCGCGGGAGCGACCGAAAATACCAAAAAGCTTTGGGACATGGTTACGGAGCTTTCAAAAAAGGAACGCGAGGCGGGCGGCGTGCTCGACATGGACACGAAAGTCGTTTCGACGATAACGTCGCACAAGGCGGGGTATCTCGATAAGGACCTGGAGAAAATCGTCGGCTTCCAGACGGATAAGCCGTTTAAGCGTTCTTTGCAGCCGTTCGGCGGTATAAGAATGGCGCAAAACGCGTGCCGTGAAAACGGTTACGAGGTGGATCCCGAAATCGTGGAGATTTTTACAAAGTACAGAAAGACGCATAATCAGGGCGTATTCGACGTGTACACGCCCGAGATGAGGCTGGCGAGAAAGTCCGCCATAATAACCGGACTTCCCGACGCGTACGGACGCGGCAGAATTATCGGTGATTACAGGCGCGTCGCGCTGTACGGTGTGGACTATCTTATTGAGGATAAAAAGCGTCAGCTTGCGACGTCGCTCGTGAGAATGACATCGGAAAATATACGTCTGCGTGAGGAGCTTGCGGAGCAGCTTCGCGCGCTTGACGAGCTTAAGGAGCTCGGTAATATTTACGGCTTCGACATTTCAAAGCCCGCGAAAAACGCGCGCGAGGCGGTACAGTGGCTGTACTTCGGTTACCTCGCGGCGGTGAAGGAGCAGAACGGTGCGGCGATGAGTCTTGGACGCACGTCCACGTTCCTTGATATTTATTTTGAACGTGATTTGAAAAACGGCGTGATAACAGAGGAAGAGGCGCAGGAAATCATAGATCACTTTATAATGAAGCTGCGTCTTGTGAAGTTCGCGCGCACGCCGGAGTATAACGAGCTGTTTTCCGGCGATCCGACGTGGGTTACGGAATCCATAGGCGGTATCGGTATAGACGGACGTCCGCTTGTCACAAAAAATTCGTTCCGTTACCTGCATACGCTCGAAAATTTGGGTACCGCGCCCGAGCCGAATATGACAGTGCTTTGGTCAACAAGACTGCCGCGTAATTTCAAGTTGTTCTGCGCGGAGATGTCCATAAAAACCTCGTCGATACAGTACGAGAACGACGACCTCATGCGCGTCACACACGGCGACGACTACGCCATAGCGTGCTGTGTTTCGTCGATGCGCGTGGGTAAGGAGATGCAGTTCTTCGGTGCGAGGGCGAACCTCGCCAAGTGTTTGCTTTACGCGATCAACGGCGGCGTGGATGAGAGGCTTGGTATACAGGTGGGACCGAGGTACAGAGCCGTCGAGGGCGATTACCTCGATTTTGACGACGTGATGCAGAAGTACGATGATATGATGGAGTGGCTTGCGGGGCTTTACGTGAACACGCTTAACGTTATCCACTACATGCATGATAAGTACTGCTATGAAAAGCTTCAAATGGCGCTGCATGACAGGGAAGTGAAGCGTTACTTCGCGACGGGTATCGCGGGGTTGTCCGTTGTCGCGGATTCCCTGAGTGCTATCAAGTACGCGAAGGTAAAGTGTATACGCGACGATAACGGCGTTGTCGTTGATTATGAGGTAGAGGGTGATTTCCCGAAGTACGGCAATAACGACGATAGGGTGGATGAGATCGCGGCGAATATTGTGGAGAGCTTTATGAGTAAAATAAGAAAGCACCATACCTACAGACGCAGTATTCCCACCATGTCGATCTTGACGATAACGTCCAACGTCGTTTACGGTAAAAAGACGGGTAATACGCCGGACGGAAGAAAGGCAGGAGTGCCGCTTGCTCCGGGTGCGAACCCGATGCACGGGCGCGATACGCGCGGCGCGGTAGCGTCGCTGTCGTCCGTGGCGAAGCTGCCGTTTAAGGACGCGCAGGACGGTATATCAAACACGTTTTCAATAGTGCCGGGCGCGCTCGGCAAGGACGATAAGGTATTCGTCGGCGACCTCGAAATAAATCTTGACGAGGGTTGCTGTGAGGGTACCGTTGAATAAAAGGGAGGTATTAAAAATGGCTTCACAACAGGCTGAAAATTTGGTAAATCTTTTGGACGGCTACACCGAAAAGGGCGGTCACCATCTTAATGTAAACGTATTCACGAGAGAAACGCTGCTCGACGCTCAGAAGCACCCCGAAAAGTACCCGCAGCTTACCGTAAGGGTATCGGGTTACGCGGTAAACTTCATTAAGCTCACGAAGGAGCAGCAGGACGACGTTATAAGCAGAACGTTCCATGACCGTATATGACGGGACGTATACATTCTATAGAGTCATTCGGTACCGTGGACGGTCCCGGGATAAGGCTTGTCGTTTTCTTCCAAGGCTGTCCCATGCGCTGCCTTTACTGCCATAACCCCGACACGTGGAAAAACGCGGGCGGTACGGAAATGACGGCGGAGGAAATACTTGACGAGTACGAAAAGGGCAGGGAATTTTACAAAAACGGCGGTATTACTGCCACCGGCGGTGAGCCGCTTATGCAGCTTGACTTTTTGACCGAGCTTTTTACAAAAGCGAAGGGGAAGGGGATACACACCTGCCTCGACACGTCGGGTATAGCGTTCACGCGTGAAAATGCGGAAAGATTTGACGTGCTCACGGACGTGTGCGACCTCGTAATGCTTGATATAAAGCATATCGACGACGCGGAGCATAAAAAGCTCACGTCTGTGTCGAATAAGAATGTTAAAGAGTACATGGACTACCTTGCCGAAAAAAACAAGCCCGTTTGGATACGTCACGTCATAGTGCCGGGTATAACGCTTAACGACGACGCGCTCGCGCGTTTGGGAAAGTATATCGGGAGGTACAGGAACGTAAAAGCACTCGACGTGCTTCCGTACCATTCGATGGCGAAGAAAAAGTACAAGGAGCTGGGTATCGACTACCCACTAAAGGACACGCCCGACGCGACGAAGGAACAGGCACTTTACGCGCGTGAAATAATACTGAAAAATATAAGACCGTCTTTGTAAAGACGGTCTTTTTGCGACATATCAAAAATGGGGCGCGCTGTCAAGCCGCTTTGTCATCTTAATATGCGGCTGATTTTCATCGAGATACACCTCGCCCTCGGGCGCGTAGCCAAGCTTTTCGTAAAATTCGGCGACGCGGCACTGAGCCGACAATTCCACGTTAACGTACCCCATATCACGTGCCTTCTTTTCAAGCACCGCGATAACAAGCGAGCCGAGCTTTCTGCCACGCTCCGAACGCATAACCGCGACGCGCCCGATATGCGCCGACGACGCGTTAAAGTACAGCCTGCCGACCGCCAAGGGGCGGGTGCCGTCGTACATGATAACGTGCCACGCGGTGTTGTCCGTTTCGTCAAATTCATCGTGGAACCCCTGTTCCTCGACGAATACCTTGACGCGCACCTTTATCGCGTCCGCGTTGTTGTCTATTCCTTTTGAAAGAGTATACCTCATACAAATCACCTCCGTTTACTGCATAAGAATATTAAGTAAATCGTCCATGTCCTCCGCGATAACGTCCGCGCCCGCTTCCTCGAGCTCGCCCTCCTCGGCATAACCGAAACGCACGCCGCACGACGCGACGTTACACTTTTTCGCGCCTATAATATCATGTTTCCTGTCCCCGACCATGATCACGCTTTCACGCGCGCAGCCAAGCTTTTCTATCGCATACTCTATGACCTCGTTCTTGTCGTTCCTCGTGCCGTCAAGCTCCGAGCCGCTTATAAACTTAAAGTACGGACGTAAACGGTACTTCGCCATTATCCTGTCCGCGTACACCTTCGGCTTCGACGTGGCGAGCACGAGCACATGAGCGCTGTCCGCGAGCTTTTGCAGCATGTCGTACACGCCGTCGTACACCTTGTTTTCAAAAAGACCGACCTTGGAAAACCGTTCACGGTACTTTTCCACCGCCAAAAGCGACTTTTCCTCGTCGAACCCGTAGTACTCGTGAAACGAATACACAAGCGGCGGACCGATAAAGCGCATCAGCTTTGAATAGTCCGTTTCATGTATGCCGAAATAATCGAGCGCGTACCTGACGCAGTTCGTAATTCCCTCCTGCGGATCGGTAAGCGTTCCGTCAAGGTCAAAAAATATATATTTATACTTCAAATTCATCACTCCATAAATAAATAATACCATAAAAAACATATAATGACAACAAAAAAATACTTTCCAAACGGGCGTTAATATGGTACAATAATGTAGCAAAAAGGTATAGGAAAGAAGGATTCAAGGTGTATATAGGCATAGATCTGGGCGGCACGAACATAGCCGTCGGCTGCACGGACGATAACGGTAAGCTGCTTTCAAAAGCGTCACTCCCGACGATAAGCGGCAGGGGATACAAGGAAATAGTAAAGGACATGGCATCGCTTTGCGAAAAAGTCACGTCCGACGCGTCCGCCGACATGAGCAAAATAAAAGCTATCGGTATAGGAAGCCCCGGCACTATCGACAGCGACAACGGCGTTGTTGTGTACGCGGGTAATCTCAGAATGGAGAAAGCACCGATGGCGCGGGAGCTTAGAAAGTACTTTGACGTTCCCGTATTTATGGAAAACGACGCGAACGCCGCCGCTTACGGCGAGTACACCGCCTGCGGACACGACGTTTCGAGCTTTGTTTTCATAACTCTCGGCACGGGCGTGGGCGGCGGAATTATCATAGACAATAAAATATACCGCGGCTTTAACGGCGCGGGCGCGGAGATAGGACACATGACGCTGAGAATGAACGGTATACGCTGCACGTGCGGTAAAAGAGGCTGCTTCGAGCGTTACGCGTCCGTTACGGCGCTGCGCCGAATGACGGAGCGCGCGATCAAGGAAAACCCGTCGTCCAAGATGTGCGAGTGGGTAAGACAGCGCGGTCACGTAAGCGGCAGAACGGCGTTTGAGTGCGCCGCCGAGGGTGATGAGGCGGCGATAAGGACGCGCGACAAATACATACGCTGCGTCGCGGAGGGGATTTTAAGCGTGGTCAACGTATTCCAGCCGGAAATACTTGTAATAGGCGGCGGAATAAGCAAGGAGGGCGACGTGCTTTTAAAACCGATAAAGGAATTTGTGTTAAAACGCGACTTCAATAAGTTTATGCCCAAGACCGACATACGTATCGCGAAGCTCTTTAACGACGCGGGTATCGTCGGCGCGGCAATGTCCGCCAAGCTCCGCCTCACAAAATAAAATCGCACCCGACCGCCTTGGGCGGTCTTTTTTTTATACACAAAAAAGGCGGAGCCGAAGCTCCGCCTTTTAAAGCGTGAAATTATTTCACAATATTCTCACAAAATCTCATAAGGATCGCCGCTGCCTGAGCGCGCGTAGCCGTGCCTGTCGGCGCGAGCACCGTGTCACTCATACCCGTGATCAATCCTTCCGCGTTAGCCCAGCCAAGCGACGTTACTGCCCAATCGCTTACCGAAGCCGCGTCGGAATATCCGCTGAGATCTCTGTTCGCCGATACGTCAACACCCTTATACTGAGCGTATCTGTACAATATCGACGCCATCTGCTCACGCGTGATGGAATCATTGGGACCAAACAGCTCGTCGTTATAACCGCTTACAACGCCGTTAGCCTCGCCCCACGCTACCGCGTCAGCGTACCAAGAACCTCGCGGAACGTCGGTGAAGCTTGCCGCCGCAACCGCCGGTGAACCTTCGAGTCTGTACAGAATAGCTACTATCATAGCGCGCGTTGTATCCGCATCCGGCGCGAACGTTGTGTCGCCTACGCCACTCATAAAGCCTTTCGTCAACGCGTAATCAATGCCCTCATGGTACCACTGATTTTGGTCAACGTCCGTAAACTTCTCTGACGGACAATTTTCCTCTGTACCCGGAGCCGGTGTCTGCTCGGGAGCAGGTGACGTTTCGGGCTTTGCCTCGTCCTCCTTCACGAACTCTGCCGCGATAGATACCTTCGTATCGGGCATGATGAACGAGTACGTGCCGTCACCGTTATCCGTAACCTCGATCACGTTGCCGTTCGCGTCCTTAACAATTACGCTGCCCGTCTTGTATCCATCTTCGGGCTTAACGGTAATCGTTACCTTTGAACCCTTAGCCGCGCTCTTTGAGCTTACGCTTACCGAACCGTTATCGGTCTTTGACGGAGTGCTTACGCTGTGTGTTGAAGTTCCGCCGCCGCTGCTGCTTCCGCCGCCACCGCCGCCGGACTTTCTAAACGCCGCCGTTACGGTTACATTTGACGCGGGCATCGTGAATGTGTACTTGCCGCTTGCCGACGTTGTCGCTACCGTCTTGCCGTCAGCGTCCTTTACAGTCACGCTGCTAAATCTGTAACCGCTGTTTGCTGTAACAGTCAGCGTTACCGTTTCGCCTTCGGCAGCTGTTGTCTTATCAGCCTTTACCGTACCGTTAGCTATATTGCTGTCGATCTTTACCGTGTACTTCGTTACGGGTGCTGCTTCGAGTTCAAGCGGATTACCCTTAGTAAGCTCGTAGCAGTAAACCGTTTTAACGCCGCTTAATGTGTCCGTAATCTCTACGAAGAAGAACTTATTTGTGATACCCTGTGATGCGTCTACATAGTAGCCCGAAAGCTCTGCCGAATCACCCTGAGCCGCTTGCGGTTCGTTAAACGTGGTGGGAAGTGCCTCTGTAGCCGCGGTTGCCAAGCCTGTTATTGTGCTGCCCGCAGGCGGTACAACCGTGATACCTACCCAGTTACCGTTTGTTCCCGCGCCGTTTGCGTTCCACGGAACCTTTTTACCGGTGCCTGTCGTAAATGTTACAGTTGCCTTCTTATAGCCTGTCTTTTGCTCGTATTTTCCAACGGTTGCTGTGTAATCCGTTGATGCTGTACCGGCAGTGGTGTTACCTACATTTACCGTCGGATTTTCTACAAAATGCTTTACGCCCGACAGGTCGATATCGTATGTAAGTGTCTTACTTGTAGCGCCCCACTTAACAGTAACGGTGTGCTTATCGTCGGCTTTACCTGTTGACTTGAAGTAGATGATAACACCCTTCTTGTTGCCTGTCGTTACGTTCTGAAGGTCGTCAAAGCTTGACTGAACCGGTTCATTCTCGTCAATAGTTACATCGAACGTACCTGTGTAGCTTGCAAGGTCTGCCGGAGCCTGAATTTCAACACCGAACCAATATGCCTTTTCATTGTTGTCGTTTTCGTGCTTCTTAAGGTCGGTAGCTGTACCTACTATTGTGCCGTTTTTGCATTCAGCCTTATAACCCGATTTAACTACATCCGTAACCGGCGTTGCGCTCTTGTCAACAATATTTGCCGCCGCAACAGTAGGAGCAGGCTCTTCATAAAGCTCTACGCCTGTAAGGTCAACGTTGTATGTGATTTCTTTGCTGTCGCTCCACTTGATTTTAAGCGTGTGCGATGCGGGCTCGTTATCCGTTACATTGAAGAAGATACTTGCGCCCTTTGTGTCGGGATTGCCGTTAATATTCGTTGCAACGGGTACCGCGGGATTCGTCGGTTGATCGTCAATAGTAAGCTCATACGTTTCACCGAGTTTAACAACATCGGTCGGAGCCGCAATTTCAATACCAAACCAATTACCTTCCTTATCTGCGCCGTTTGTATGCGACTTAAGGTCTGTAGCTGTAGCCTTTATGGTATTTGTTGCTGCCTCGTATTCTACATCAGGACTCGTGACTACGTTTGTAATATCGCCGTCCTTATCGGCAATTGTTGCCACACCTACAGTAGGAGCAGGCTCTACATAGTGCTCTACGCCTGTGAGGTCGATAATGTATGTAGCCTCAGCATGATCGTTGTCCCACTTAATCTTAACTGTGTGTGTTTCTTTTCCGTCACCCTTTGTATTGAAGAATATACTTGCGCCCTTTGCGTTGGGTTTTTCAGTAATATTCTGGAATGTTGCAACGGGTACCTCGGAATTCTTCGGTTGATCGTCAATAGTAAGCTCATACGTTGTACCGAGAGTAACACCGTCCGGAGCAACAATCTCAACGCCGAACCAATAACCCTCTGCGTCGTTACCGTTTGTGTGCGACTTAAGGGCTTTAGCCGTACCCTTGATTACGTAGTTACCTGCGCTGTTCTTCGCCGAGCACTTAACGTCGTAAGCTCCGACTATATCTTTAATATCGCCGTTCTTATCGCCGATCGTCGCCGGCGCTACAACAGGAGCACCTGCCGCAATGCTCGGGAGCAAGTCATTAACCGTAGCAGTCTTAGCGTCGTCAATAGCCTCTACCGTATCTCCGCCCTCGATCTGTCCGCCGATTGTGTACTTACCTGTTTGGAAGCCTGCTACATCATCATCACCAAGCTGAGTATTGTTCAGGAACGATGTCGCGAAACGAATACCGCCCGCAGCGTTTTCGCATTTATCGGTGTATGTTGTTTCTCCGTCAGGAGCTGTGAATGTAACTGTAACCACTTCGTCAGCCGTCAGCGCTCTGTTGAAGCTCCAATAGAATGTCGCGTCAGCCCAGTCACTGCACGTGTATGTAATACCTGCGGGTGATGTGAACTTGCCGCTTGCCTTTGCAGCTGCATTAACATCGTCATCATTCATCTTATCGATATAACCGAAGTCGATAATCTGCAGCGTTACTTCGTTAGCCGGTTTGATTTCGCCTGTTGTGGTATCGATTCCCTTTGCTGTGTCAACATACTGGCTGACTGCAACGTCCGCCTTAGTACCTGAATTATACGTACCGCCTTCGATTTTAATGCTTTCTTTAGTCGGCTTTCCACTGTTAGTCGGTGTATCACCCTTTTCAACATATGATACAGACGGCTGACCGTCCGCTGCTTGAACTACTGTATTTTCTCCGCTGACAGTTACCGCCGGAACACCGTCATCCGTCTTATCCTCCGGATACTCAGCGTCGTCATAGACGATACCCGACGCAGGAACTGCGTATTTTTCGCCGTCTTTCGTGGCGTCGCCGACTTTGATTTCTGTGCTGCCATCGTTGGTAGCCGTAATCTTACCGCCGGTTACCGCAACCTTACCGCCGCGGACTACGATACCTGCGCCGCCGCTGATTTCGCCGCCTTTTATTGCCCAAGCGCCCGCAGGAGCGTAAATGCCGCAAGCGTCATCAGCGCCTTTGATTGTGCCGCCGTTAATGGTGATTTTCGCGCCTGTGCTTTCATTGTCCGAACCCGTCTTGCTTCCGTTCGTGGAAATAGCAAAGCCGCCGTTAACGCCGCTGTTGTCGATCGTACCGCCGTTAACGTTCAGTTCTCCTTCTTTAAAGACCGATACATCGCCATTAATTGTTGCGCCGTCTTCGATATTCAATACGCTCTGCCACTTCACCTCTAACAGACCATAGGTAGTTTCCCCGTTGCCGGTTTTATTTATTACAGCATTTCCTCCGATCGTCGCCGTAGTGCCGAGGTTTGCGTTGTCTTTATCGCCGTCTTTAATTCCGCCTACATTAATTGCTGATACCGGTGTGTTGATCTCACCGTCGGTCATTTCAAAAGAACCCTTTAAACCCACATAGATTGCGGCGTTGCCGTCTGTATCCGTGTTTTCTATTGTACCGCCGTTAATCGTGAGTTTCGAATTCTCATCATTTACCTGCAAGCAAGTCTTAGGGGCTTTAATTGTACCGTCATTAAGCGTAATGCTGGAGCCCTCTGTTGCCATTATAGCTTGGGTTGTTTCTGCTACTTCATGGGTAAAAGTACCTCCATTGATGGTCAATTTCGAATTGGCTCCACTCACGGCAATTAAATTACCACTCTCAGCCGTATCCGAATTTAAAACCTCACCCGATGATGCATCTTCTATGGTAAGCTCACCGCCGGTAACACTGAAAACCGTTCCGCCGGCGCCTGTACGGGTAAGCTTGTGACCGTTCAAATTGACAGTCAGCGAACCTGATGTGAGCTGAACGAAAGTGCCGATGTTCACATCATCATTCAATTTTACAGTTCCGGGTACGCTCGTGTCAATTTTTCTGAGATTTTCTGTACCCACCGCTGTGTTCCAATCGTGCTTATCGTAATATTCCGCCGCCATTGCCGGAATTATCGGCATCAGTGCCGTTACCATAGCCAACGTCACCATAAAGCTGATAATTCGTTTTGTAAGTTTCTTTGTCATTTTTAAATCTCCCTTCTCCCTTTTGTCATGGTTGAATTGCCATAAAATGTACTTCATACTAAGGTCCCATCACGATCCTTCCTTTCCCTTCAAACTCATTTTACAACATAATGGAAATTATGTGGCAAAATTAAAAAAAACCACAACATAATGGAAATTATGTTGTTAAAGCAAATCAAAAG
>CANPXG010000041.1 GCA_947585795.1 uncultured Clostridia bacterium | reverse complement strand
TATATCGTTTCGGATTATTTTGAATGGCATTTTCCTGCACCTCTATAATTATATTTGGTATAATTATATAATGTTTTACAGTAATTATCAAGCCTGTTTACAGCTCGCATTGAAATCGCCATTTTATGCGGTATTTTTCTCGTGATAAAATTATGGCATTTCAATAAATACGACTCCGTATTTATCAGACAAAAGTTTAAGATCTGACAATTTTACTTTTTGTTCAACGGAAAATTTAATTAGTTCTGCCTTCCTACAGCTCCAATAAAAGCTTCCCCAATCGCAAGGTGTGCGTGTTCCAAAATATTTGTCGGCACATTGTAAAAAGTCCCATGCACCCATTTTTATCTCCTCTCGCCATTCCAAAAGCTCAAATGGGTCATTAATTTTTTCAGGATGTTTTTTTAATTTTCCGTAAAATATATGCGCAATCATTTTTATCCTCCTCTGTGAATTGTTACACCGCCAAACTGCCGTGATTGGTAATGGCTTCCGACGGGAAGTTTTTCAAAGTGAATGTCTTGGTATTGTTATCAGCATGCCTAAAATTAAAAGTATCGTTCTTATAATGAATGCAACATTCCTTTCCTATAAGCTTCATGAACACTCAAATTTCATAATACTATTTCACGATATAAAACATATCGCTGACCCACGTGGCTGTATCGCCGTCCGCATCGCGCACAAAATATTTAAGGTAATAGCCTCCCGGATCAAGTTTGTTAAATTGCATACCCTTATCTAATTTATATCCCTGTATTTGATAGTTAGCTGTTGTGCTTGACGCTTTTGCTTCCATAACAATATTTTGGTTTGCGTCAAGTATATAGGCTCTTGCCTCAACAATAGCAGAATCTGATCTGAACCATCCCTTCAAACTGAATGCTTTTCCATATGACAAATTCCCTTTAGGTATAGACTCCAACTCGAATCGGATCGAGCTGCTATGCTGCGACCGGGCAACGGGTGAGGATGCTTGGGGTGAAGAACTGTTTTGCAAAACCACAGCAAATGATTTTATCAAATCAGTGTTTTCCCCTGACGCGTCTTGCGCAACAACTTTCAGCTGATATCTTCCTGCGGGTAAATTATTAAATATTAATTTCTGATTTAAGTTGGCAGGACGTATATCCATTGATGTAGAATTTGGAAAATCCGTTGTCGTCTGTACGATGTTTCCGCTTTGGTCGATAATATATCCCCTTACAGAGTTTATAGTATAATTAGATCTCACTGTTCCCCTCAGACTGAAAATATTACCCTGAGTTATACTTGTTGGATAATTGGTCAAATTTATTTCCAATGTAGAAGCTTGCTGAATCGGTGGAGTATTTTCTTGCTTATTATTGGCAGTATTGACCTTTTCGAGATTTTTACTGTATATCCATGTATTATCGCTTAGTTTGTACCATAAATTCCCGATAGAATTTTTTCCTGACGCAACAACTGTTACCTGAGTGCCTTTTGATAGATATTTTACGATTTTTTCAGGCGAATAAGGGCGGTTTCTTACGGGTACATCATTCTTGACAGCTTGATACGTTGCAGCTGTCATAGATGATACGCTCATAGAGTATTCTTGTCCGCAATTTGTACATTTACCGTAACTGTTATATGAGGGGTGAGTACACTTTTTCCCTTTATTGATGTTTAATGATAAGTTATTATCTTTAGTATAGTATTGTGATTTGGGTGAGGCTATATAACCCACACCTTGATCTGCTAAATAATCATACATTTCTGTCCATGTTCTCTTTTTAAAGTGAACACCACATCGGTAATCCGAATTCCCTTCATATGTCCATATGTAATCATTATTTTGTGCTGCAAAAATCATACTATGTCCTTTTTTAGTTCGTATATGGGCACCTAATGTTACATTTGAAAATAGAGTTTTTATACAATCGACTTTATTATTTGAATTAGGAGTAAAACTTGTTATTATATTGAACTTTTCGGCATTTAACCCATCATACTTTCTATAATGGAAACCAAATAACGAGTCTTGAACATAGAATGCAAAACCAAGGCATTGACTAGCTCCATTATAATTTTTACAATTTTTGCTTGCACCATTTATATGTTTGGGACATGGACCACCGTCATTGGTAAAATACACAGATTCATTATTCGGATTGTATTGGTTCAACGGTAGCGTCTTCCCTCCATATGTTACAGAAAATGAATCATCATAAGCTGCTAATACATCAATTGTTGACATGCTAAACAATGTGCATAAAACTAATACTATACTTATTATTTTTTTCATTTTATTCCACTCCTTGTATTTCTTCTATTGTCCCATATATGATTTTTATATCATCACTAAAAATTTCAACTACATTATTATTGCCATCCCATTCGACATCACATCCAAAAGCTTCTGCAACAAATCTTGCCGGTACAAGTGTTCGATCATCAATAATTACCGGCGTTACATCCATGATTTTTTCTTCGTCGTTTACATACATGATATTGTTGCCTATGGCAGCGGCAACAATAATATCATCTTTTACCGCCGACACTGTCTGAATCTCTTCGTTCCATTCGACTTCAGCTCCCATGGCTTCGAAAATAGCCCGCAGAGGTACCATTGTCCTATCATTAATTATCTGTGGCGGAACATCGAATTCAACCGGATTTTCATTAATAAAAACTTTGATTCCTTCTGCTGCCAATGTGTGAAATGTCAAAGCAAATATCGACACGCCGGCGATTAGAAATGTTATGGATTTTTTTCTGAAACTCATTTGAATCTCCTCCTTATACTTGTTTTTTTGATTGGTTAAAATATAATAGTTATTTTAACTGTAATCAACTTTCTCTTTAATTATAGCAGCTCCTGTACTTTTATGGTCGCCTTTCAGGCGACATTTTGTGGAATAATTTAAGTTGGGAGTTGGGATTGTTAATATGTCTAACCATTTCTTCTTTCACTATCATTATTCCTTTACACAAGAAATTTTAACAGTGTTCCCGCAAAACTGTAATGTTTTATATGAGTTAAAAAACATATGACTATATAATAAGCAATTATTTTTTAGCAATTTTGCCAGTTTAGAACATAGAAAGCAGCAGGGCATTTTGCACAAAATTTCTTATTGAAATTTTATATTTTGAATAAGCAAAATCGTCTGTAAATAATTGTTTTCTTTGTCAAAATATGATAAAATACTATGTGCTTATGTTGATTTTTCTTATACAAAACCATCGTAGCTTTGTGAAAAGTTGACCGCATAATATAAAATGAAATATTAACATAGTTATACTTAAAAGGTATTAAATATATACATTATATGTATTGTGTTTGAATATATGGAGGAAAAATTGGGACAACAACTATTTAAAAAATCAGACTGTGTGGCTTTAATGCTGATTTTTGCGGTTATTTATATATGGCAGGGCGGATATTTTCAGAATTGCTATTGCTGCGCCTTTATTGCATTGGCAATATTTGCCTTTATCGCATTCGCATTAAAGAAAATACAAGCGGTAGGAATATTTGAAGCAGCAATAATAGGAGTAGCTGCTTTATCAGTTCTGACCTCTCTTTTTGTTGCGGAAAATACACATATGGCGCTTGTTGAGTTGCCCAAATATATAGTATTTGTACCGTTACTGCTTATTTTCAGTAATGAGCAGTATCGAAACAGCTGTTATATCAGTTTAATAATTGTGTCGATCGTTGCGGCAATTATAGGGCTGTTATCATGTGCGGGTGTACTGAATGTCCGTGATTGGGCATTGGCATCTGCTCGAGGTATACGTTTACAGTCTTTTTTACAGTATGCCAATACAGCGGCGGTTATGCTTGGGGCATCGCTCATTCTAATGTATCGCTGCGTTATTGATAATAACAATAGGTTGATGAGAATAGGAATGGCTATTCTGATTTTTGCATTTTACGTTACAAGTTCCGCAGGAGCGATCGCCTGTATGATTTATGTATACATAGCTTCCTTCTTATTTATGTCGGAAAGAGGTAAGCTGATACCGTTGGGAGCAATGCTGATCGCCGGCGGGTTTACAAGACTTTTATATGGCTATTTATGCAGCATGGGAACTTTAGTAATTCTTGTATGGTGCGTTATGGCCGTTTCGATAATTTACGCTGCCGGAGTCTTTGCTGAGAAACATAGTTTTAATATAAACATCAAATACCGCAAAATATATTTTTTTATAGTCACGCTTGTATTTGGCGTGATGGGATCGTTTGCGATAACCCATATCGGAACATTTTTGGAAAGAGCTTTATCAGACATTGACGCTTTGAAGTTAATATTAAAGCATCCGTTAGGGATAGGCGCGGGCAATTGGAGCTTTTGGCAGGATACCGTGAAGCGGATCGGATATGAGATGAAGTATATCCACTGCGGCTATTTACAGATTTATTTTGCAGGCGGACCGATCGCGTTTGTAATATTTACAGCAATGTGCGCAGCCGCTATGATACACGGCATTAAAAACCGTTCCGGCAATATCGCGGATGATTTAAAAATTTCTGCATTGGCTTTGATGTTGCTTCACATGGCGGTAGACGTAGATATTAATTTTACGATATATAATATTCTTCTCTGCGCTCTGCTTGCTGAGCAAAACATGAAGATCACAAAAAAAATCCCCAAAATACCGCAAATATCGGTGATTGCAGTAAGCGGGATCGTCGGGTTGCTGTTTTCTGCATACGGGTCATATGACGCATGGGCGAATGACAGGATCTCAGAGTATGAATCCTCATACAAGTTTACCGAGGCTGAGAATGTGTTGGACCAAAAAATAAAACTTCAGCCGTCTGATTCGTCCTCCTTGATAAGGAAAGCCGCGATCGTTGAATTAGATGAAAACAGACAGGAAGAAGCATATCAATTATACATAGCGGGAGGACGGCTTGATCCGCATAATCAATCTGTGAATATTGAACGGTATTGCTTTGAAAAGCGAAACGGCATTTCCGTACATGATAAAATAAAGCGGTTGAAAGAATTACTGTCCGGATGTGAAATCAATACGGAATTATATACCGAACTTATGCAAACGTATATTTACGGTTGGAAACAGGGAGAAATCACGAGTGATGAGTTGCTTACAGAAGGAAAAAGTATATATGATAGGATAGAAGAAATAAATAACAAAACCGGTGTTTTGCGTTTTTATGACGGTGTGCCGATGAATGTTGATACCAACGTACTGACCGAAATATATGATTTGTGCTCATTGTCAGCGGACGAGCTTGATGAAAAGATGGAGAAAAGTCGCTCACTAAATAATTCGATAGCAACTGAAATTTCACAGATGAATATCACAGAAAAAGCCCGCGCTATGATTATTTGTCCGGAAACATCGATAAACAGCGAAAACGGATATGGTGTTATTATGCTTGACCCCTCACAAACAGGTACAAGTGACGAGCTGCGTGCAAAGATTAAAAATTTAAAAGAAAAATACCCAAGCAGCATGATTGCCGTTTCAGAAAATGGCAGCGAAAACAGCACAATACAAGGCAGAAAAGAAACAAATCTCCCCGATTATGTCTGCCGCGGATATTTTGAAAATTATTCGTATGACGACAGCGCATATGATTTGGGTGAAAATATAGGGCAGACATTGAGTGATTACGACATTGATCTGTGCTTCGGATTTCAAGCTGCCGCCGTTCAAAACAGAAACGCATATTTATGGGAAAATACGTTTACCTCATCGGAAAACGAGATAGAGGATATTACAAAAAAATATGTAAGCGGCATGCAGTCAAAGAATGTCTACACGGTAATAGAACAGTTTCCGTCCTATGCCAACAATTCCGAAAATCCACAGACTGCAACGATGGTGTCCGATTTTAACAAAGAAAGACGGCTGAGCAATATTTACGCTCCGATACGCGCCGCAATAGAGCGCAATGTCGGATGTATAATGATGTCGCATCTGTTAGTGCCGAATAACAGCACATCCGTCATAAACGCTGAGTTTTCAAAATATTACACAACAAAAATATTGAGAAACGAACTTGGCTTTAACAATGTAATTTTAACTGATATTCTAACGGCAAATGCCGTTACGGATAATGTGACATACGAGCGAGCAATTTTATATGCTGTTAATGCAGGTTGCGATTTGCTCTATGTTACGGAAAATCCGGAATTGGCAGCATCAAGTATTGAAAAGTATGTCGCGGAAGGAAAAATTTCCGAAAGGCAGCTTGACAATGCCTTGGTTAGAATATTAAGTTTAAAATATAACAATATATAAAAAGAGAAAGAGGTAATGGCAAAATGTTCAAAAAAATTATTTCATGCAGGCTGTTTACTTTAATGATTGCGTTGACTTTTGTGTTGCAAATGATCAATCTACCTGTATTGGCAAGCGAACCCGAAACGGAAGTTGAGGAAGGATCGGTTGAAGTGCATTATGCGGAAGAAGCTGAAATGGATTTTTCCCATGATATGTATTTGGGGGATATTTATGAATGTGATGAAGACGAATTTGATTCGGATGAAATAAGCCTTCAGGACGCGGAGGAGCTTCTTGATTTGTCGGAGGAAGATATAACGCCCGACGCGTATGTTTTTTCCGAAGAATTAAATGCTAAATATAAGAAATTGGACAGAGCGTTTAAGGAAAGAGATAATTTGATTGAAAATGAGCCGCATGATGTAAACAGCTCAGACGTTATATCTCTTGCAAGCATTGAGGCCGCGGAAAATTATACGTTGGGAAGTACGGTGAACGGTACAACAGGTACCGGCGGACAGACGCAGTATAGATTTACTTCTCCTGACAATGGATTGTATACGTTTAGAATAAACCAACCGGTTGCCATAACATTATATGATAGTAATAACAAATACCTCAAATCCGCTTATGCTATTGGTTCAAGTGAAATCAATGTGCTTACATATATGTTAGAAGCCGAGCAGGAATATATTCTCAGTATATCAACATACCGCGCTGTTTCTTTTGAATTGACATCATATGAAACGGATGTTAAGACTATAGAACCAAACAATAAAATAACAGATGATTACAATACAGAATCATTTGAGAAATATTATAGCTTCACGCCGGACTCGGACGGAATGTATACTTTAAGATATACAGATTCTGTATCAGTTTCCATATATGACGATAATATGAGCCCAATCAGCATACAGTCAAGAACTGTGAACGGCGAAAGAGAATATATATTTTATGCAAAAGAGGGAAATAAGTATTATATTTTTGTGAGAGGAATATCCGAAAATAGTGTAAGTCTTACCCTGAAATCAAATGATATAACAAATTTAACTCTTAACCAAGAAAGTACATATGCGTATTTTTTTGAAGAGGGCTATAGATTCTTTAGATTTACACCTTCAACATCCGGAGGCTACAGCATAGAATCCACCGGAAATGTTTATGCCAGCGCTTATATAAAGGATCCCGCGACAAACACAAGTAAGTATTCGTATGCCGGTTCCGGAAGCGGCAAAGGCTTTGCAATTGCAATGTACATGGAAGCCGGCGAAGAGTATATAATAGGAGTTGTCGGCGATAAATCAGGCGACGGTCAGACTATAGGTGTGCTCATTAAAGAATCTCCCGCACTTTCCGGCACTATCACTATACCTGATAATATTAACATTGATGAAAATGAAAGTGTTTCGTGTAATATATACGGTGTGGCAAGCGGCACATACAACACCGAAATAATGGGAACCACTGTAAATCTTGGTAAGGGCGAAACGTCAAAAGACTTTCATATCGCCTGTCCCATTGATCCGTCAGCGAAAATTTACACTGATTATGCAGAAATAGATGAATTATCTCAAGTAGTATATGATTCGCCGATAGAACCCGTAGATGAAATAAATTTGCGTGTGACATTGACTGTTAATGGCGGCAATACGGACGGTAATATAATATTTTACTATAAAGGATACGGAGAATATACATATGATGCAACTGAGGCAGCGTCGCTGCCTGTGTCCGAAAGCAGCTATGTCCAACTGCGCGTGCCGAAACTTGACTGTTTGAAGTTCGACAACAATGAAAAGGACAGTTATAAAAGTGTATATGTATACCCGTACAGTAAGACTGTCCGAAGTGATATGTATTACGCGTGGACGGATTTCCATTCAAGTCCCGATTCTAAAATCCTGGTAACTTCAGACGGTACTTTTCATTATAAAATAAAATACAAATACAGGTATTTGGACTCTCCGGACACCGAAGCACAAGATGTTGACGACTTGATCGGCAGTACTATCGCAGTACCGAATGAGCCTGACTATGATTCTGTATATTCTAATAGACCTGACTATAAGTATTATGATATAGATAATGACATATTTTATAGCAATACATATAACTCCAACAGCAGATATAATTATGCTTGCCATATGCCTCAGGGAACGAAATATTTGATCTGTTTGTCAGGAGTATATTATACCGGTAATTCTGCAAAGTTGTGGAGCACCGACAGAAACAGCGCGAAGATATTTAATTCGTCGATAGATGACGAAATTACTGTAGCCGGACCGGAGGAAGCAACCGTAAAAATAACAAGAAACAGTGTCGGCTCAAACGGAGGAATGGCTTTTTCGGCGTATTCCACAAAAAACGGTGAAATATTAGGAAAAGCCTATCTGTATCAAGGTACTGCCGAACTAAAAGTGCCCGTAAAAGAGCCGTACAAAATTCAATGTTCTTCTAATGATTATGGTGATATGTGGCTGAATGGCAGCAGGATGGTAACAAGCTATAATGAAGCTAAAACTTACACCGGAGGTCAGAATATCTCCTTTACTGACTCAAATTCAGGAGAAATGGAAGTAGTGTTCCCCAGTGAGCGAACTGTGACTTTCCAAAGAATTGATTCTAAAAACCCGTATAAAATTAAAACATACAGCTCCGGTCGTTTATGCGATATGGCTTATTACAGCAAAAATGGAATGGTTTCAGATAAAGCATCAGCTGATTATGCCTATGCCGGCGACAGAATTCAAGTGGGCTTCCTGCCTTTTAGCAAAAAAAGCGCATCGCTTGATGTAAATGTATATGACTATACAGTAAAAGCTTCTGTGATTCTGCCGCATATGAATGACAACAGATGGTACAGTATAGAATTTGCGCAATATGACAAAGACGGAAATGAAACAAAAGCAATAAATGACAATTTGTTTATGTCAGCACTGTCGTACGATTATATATGGTATTTCGACGAGGATACAAAATATTACAGCGTAACATTATATAACGCTGCCGGAGAAATAATAGATGATTATTCAAATTTGCCGTCAGCTGAAACCGTTAATGTGGATTCTGAACCCGTAAACGAGAATAATGAAATATTGACCATAGGCAATCTCTCTGACGCCAGCAGGATTAATTTCAATATAGCAAAGGTACCCGGAAGTATGGTAAGATCATGTAATGTATTAGTTGCTGTTTACTCAGGAGGGGTGTTGGTTGATATTAAAAAAGAAAAAATAATTTTTGCGGGCAACGCCGCGGTTGATGTATCTGTAGGATTAGACAAATACGATCAAGAGTTGACAGAACTGAAAATAATGGCATGGAATGATGCTAATGCTCCGCTGATGGGAGTATATGATATAAAATAATAAACGATAGTACAATTTATACTATCATGGCAGATGGCACGGCACAGTGCGGTGTCATCTGCGTTTTTTTCGTCTTTACTTACATTTATTTTACCTTTACGCGTGCGCAAAGTCAATATAAGTCACAAAATTTACAAATATATTTGACATAAGTTGTAAAATGATGTATACTTAAAATAAGGTTTTGGTTGAAATAATATATACGACCGACAGAATATTCTGTCACACGAAAGGAGAATCTTTAAGATGACATTTGAACAGGCATTTTTAAAAGTAAAGAAAAAATTTGAACAGGCTGACGCAAGCGGATTATCAGATTTCGCTGTTCAGGTTACATTCACGGATGAGGATTGCGGCGGTACTTTCTACGCCGAGGTAAAGGACGGTAAGCTCTCCGTTGAGCCTTACGATTATTACGACAACAATGCTATCCTGAATATTTCCAAGTCAGCGCTTTTGGCTTTTATTGCCGGAAGAACAAGTCTGGACAAGGCTATCGCCGGCGGCGACGCTCACGTTCAGGGGGACGCTTCTAAAATTACAGACTGGAAGAACACAATTAAAAAAGCACCTGCAAAGAAAACCGCGGCTAAGAAAGCGCCCGCTAAGAAGGCACCTGCCAAGAAAGCGCCCGCTAAAAAGACTGCGGCAAAAAAGACAACTAAAACTGCTCCTGCCAAAACAACCAAAGCGTCTGCTGCTCCCGCAGCAAAGGCTGAAAAAACAGAAGAAAAGAAGGCTCCCGCAGCTACAGCGGCTAAGCCTGCTTCTAAACCTGCGGCTGCACCTGCCGCTAAAACATCAGCTAAAACCACAAAATAATCGAACCGAAAAAAAGGCGGAAACATCCGCCTTTTTTGTTTTAGTTTAAAAGATAGATCATAAGCGTCAGGTACGACGCGAACGTCACCCAAAGGAAATACGGTATCTGCAGGTATGCCGCGCCGCGACGTATTTTATAAAACTCAACTATCATCAATATGATAAGCAGCCACAATACCGCTATCCACACGAACGCGAACAGGTACGCGCGCATGTTGAAAAATATTATACTCCAAAAGAAATTGACCGCAAGCTGCAGCGCGTACGTTTTCATCGCCACCGATACATCCCTCGTTTCGCGCCTGTTAAATACGGCAGCCGCGCTTATTCCCATAAGCGCGTAAAGAAGTGTCCACACTATCGGGAACAGTATCGCCGGCGGCGAGAGCGCGGGTTTCGTTATCGTTTCGTATATGTCCGTATTGCCGCGCGTAAGGTACGCGGACAGCCCTCCGACGGCTAACGCAATTGCTGTTGAAATGATGTACGGTCTTAAGTTTTTGAGCATTTGCCACACCTCCGTTTTATCATATTCGGCGCGCGCTAAAATAATGCGAAGCGTATCTTACAATTTTTGATACGCGTACAAAAAAACCTTGAAACGTTTTGTTCCAAGGTTTTTTGTAAAAATAATTTAAATTACTTGATCATTGAAGCAACCTCAGCCGCGAAGTCGTCCTCACGCTTCTCGATGCCCTCGCCCGTTTCAAAACGAACGAACTGCTTTATCGTGATGCCGCCGACGCTCTGAACGTACTTGGCTACGCTTTCCTTGTTCTCCGCCTTAACGTACTCCTGCTCCATAAGGCATACTTCCTTAAGCTCCTTCGCAAGACGTCCCGTGATCATCTTCTCTATGATGTTCTCGGGCTTCGACGCGTTCTTTGGATCGTTCTTAAGCTGCTCGATAAGAATGTTCTTCTCGTGCTCCTTGTAATCCTCGGGAACATCGTCGGACGAGAGGTACTTCGGATTTAACGCCGCTACCTGCATCGCAACATTCTTAAGGCACTCTTTTGTCTTGTCGTTGTTCTCCGCGTCAGCCTCAACGAGTACGCCTATCTTGCCCGCCGCGTGGATATACTCAACCAACGCGCCTGTGGTTTCAATTCTCGCGAAGCGTCTGATGTTCATGTTCTCGCCGATCTTGGCGATCTTTTCGGTAAGCATATCGCCGATCGTCGTGTCGCCGCACTTTGTCGCCTTAAGCGCCTCAACGTCGGCAGGGTTTGTGTCGGCTACCGTCTTTGCAACGTCCGATACGAACTGCTGGAACTCGTCGTTCTTCGCAACGAAGTCGGTTTCCGAGTTTACCTCTACCAGTACGCCGACATTTCCGTTCACGTATGCCTTAACTATACCCTCGGCGGCAATTCTGCCCGCCTTCTTAGCGGCTGTCGCAAGACCTTTTTCTCTCAAAAACTCAACAGCCTTCTCCATGTCGCCGTCGGTTTCAACAAGAGCTTTCTTACAATCCATCATGCCGCAGCCTGTCATTTCTCTTAATTCTTTAACGTCTTTAGCCGTAAATGCCATTTTCATGTCCTCCTGTTTTATTTATACGTATACGGAATATTATTCCTCGGTCGTTTCCTCTTTTACTTCCTCGGCTGCGTCAGCGTCCTCGTTCGCGGGGAGCGCGTCCTCACCCTGTCTGCCCTCGATGATAGCGTTAGCCATTGTCGACGCGATAAGCTTTACCGCCCTTATAGCGTCGTCGTTACCGGGGATAACGTAGTCTACCTCGTCGGGATCACAGTTTGTGTCCACGATAGCTACAACGGGTATACCGAGCTTCTTAGCCTCAGCTATGGCAATCTTTTCCTTTCTCGGATCCACGATGAACATAGCGCCCGGAAGCCTCTTCATTTCCTTAATACCGCCGAGATACTTCTCGAGCTTATCTCTCTGCGCCTTAAGCTTAATTACTTCCTTCTTCGGCAGCATGTCAAACGTGCCGTCCTCTTCCATTTTGTTTATCTGTGCAAGTCTTTCGATCCTCTTCTGGATCGTCTTGAAGTTGGTAAGCATACCGCCGAGCCATCTCGCGTTTACGTAGTACATGCCTACTCTCTCAGCCTCTTCCTTAATGGAATCCTGAGCCTGCTTCTTTGTGCCGACGAAGAGAATGTCCTCGCCCGCAGCGGCAATATCTCTTACAAAATAGTAAGCCTCCTCGACCTTTTTAACTGTTTTTTGAAGGTCGATGATGTAGATGCCGTTTCTTTCGGTGAAGATGTACTCCGCCATTTTGGGGTTCCATCTTCTTGTCTGATGTCCGAAGTGTACTCCCGCTTCGAGGAGCTGCTTCATTGAAATTACGTTTGCCATTTTTTGTTTCCTCCTTGTTTTTTGTTCCTCCGCCCGTTTCAACTTACGCGAACACCCCGGCAAAAGGGCAACATTCGCGCAATCCGCGGACGTGTGTATTGTCCATACCAAGTCATTTTACCATATTTTTTTGAAAAAGGCAAGTGTTTTTTTAATTAAAAATCATTTTTTTGCGTTTTTTCGTTTTTTTGGCGCTGTTGGTTGTTGACTTGTACGAGAAATGTGATATAATAAGGATACCACATTTTTTACTTTGTTATATTAAATATATAACACTGCTTTTTTAATACCATATTTTAGAATATTCAAATATGAATATTCTAATTTCCATTAGGATAGAGTTTGTGATGTACAAAACGCAGGCTTTATATGAAATACTTTGTCCCGATGGATTTCTTTTAAGTGGTGTTTTATATACAAAGTAAAATGTGTGGTAACATTAATCTAAGCCGCGTTTTTATGCGTGGCGCGGATTTGTGCCACGCATTTTTTTAGTGTGGAGATAAGGCTTCCCCTTGAGGGGAAGCTGTCACACGAAGTGTGACTGATGAGGTGTAGCTGCGAAGCAGCGTTATTTCTTGTTGATAAATCATAACGTCCTGACGGTTACACCTCATCCACCGCTAACGCGGTCCCCCTTCCCCTCAAGGGGAAGGCTTGTAGGGGCGGCGATTCGCCGCCCGCGGGCGACCGTAAAGGTCGCCCCTACCGTAGGGCGGGGTGCCCTCACCCCGCCGCAAAACAAATTTACAAATAATTTCACGGAGGTAAAGAGATGAAAAGAAAGATTTTAAGTGTATTGCTCACACTGTGTATGCTCGCGGCATTTTTGCCGTGTGGGGTGAGCGCGGAAGAAAAGAAATACGGCAACCTATTGTTCTACGAAATCAACGAAAACGGCGACGGCGTTACAATTACAGATTGTGACGAGGGCGCGGAGGGCAAAATGGAAATACCTGATAAAATTGAAAACTTACCGGTAACAAGCATTGGCAATGAAGCCTTTCAGGATTGCGCCAGTTTGACAAGCATTAATATTCCAAATAGCGTAACAAGCATTGGCGAATATGCATTTGATTTCTGCGCCAGTTTACAGAATATCAGCATCCCAAACAGTGTGACAAGTATTGGTGATTATGCGTTCTTTTTCTGTATAAATCTACAGAATATTAGCATCCCAAGCAGTGTAACAAATATTGGCTGGAATGTTTTTGCCGATTGCGGCAGATTAAATATAAGTGTAGTAGAAGATAATCCTAAATTCTGCGCTATAGACGGTGTTCTTTTTAGCAAAGACAAGACGGAAATTATCGCTTACGCAAAAGAAGATATACAATCAGAATATATCATACCATACGGTACTGTAAGCATTAGAGATTATGGATTTTCCAGATGTGACAGTCTAACAAGCATTACTATACCGGATACTATAGCAAACATTGGAGAAGAAGCATTTCGTGATTGCGCCAGTTTGACGAGCATTAATATACCCAACAATATAACAAACATTGGCGCGGGAGCGTTTTGGAGTTGTAATAGTCTAGTCAACATTACAATAGGAAACGGAATAACAGCCATTAAAGAGAATACGTTTTGCGGCTGTGGTAACTTGACAAGTGTTGTAATACCAAATGGTGTAACAAGCATTGACAATTATGCTTTTATCGGCTGTGATGGATTGAGAAATATTGATATACCCACCAGTGTTACAAGAATTGGTAATCAGGCGTTTTGTGGCTGTAAAAGCTTAACCGTCATAACCTTACCCGGTAGCATAACAAGTATTGGAGATATGGTTTTTGACGGTTGTGATAGGTTAACAGACATATATTTTGATGGCAGCGAAACACAGTGGAATAATATTGATATTGGTGACTTTAATAACGAAACGCTTTTCAACGCCACTATCCACTACGGAAGATACGATCCAATCACCCCCGCCGCGCTAACCGTCACACCCTCGGGCAACGGATACGTGCTTACAGCCGACACGGACTACGACGGCGTTGCGTATGCGGCATCGTATGACGCTGACGGCGTACTTCTTAATGTTGTGAGCAAACCATTTACGAACGGGATGGCGACCGTTACTCCCGATACGACAGGCGCGGCGAAAATAAAATTCTTCGTATGGACGAACACTCTGCAGCCGGTGACGCTTGCAAAAACGATAGATTTATAACGACACCACAAAAAAACGGGCGGCAAGCAGCCGCCCGTTTTTTTGTGTATCAATCAAAACTCACTGTTATTTCGCATTTCGCGCCCGTAACCGTTTCCGAAAAAGCGCTTATTTCAATCAAATTTTCGTCCGACGCTTTCACGATTGCCTGACACTTGCCGCAAAACGCGCGCCTTACGGGCTTTTTCTCGCTTTCATGGTCGGCGGGATCGCCGTTTCCGGTGCCGAGGAGCTTGCCGCCGCTTACCTCGAACGTGATCACATTGTCCGCCGTCGGGACTACCAAACCGTTTTCGTCAACCACGTCAACGTTTATTACCGCCGCTTCGCCGCGCGAAACCGTGTCCTTGTACGGAGTGACGCGAAGCGCATACGGCGCGCCGGTCGTCCTGACAACGTCCTGTGCGGCTTTTTTCCCGTTTCTGTATCCGACGGCTTTCGCTTCGCCCGGCTCGTAAATTACGTTCTCCCACGTTATGTACCAATTTTTTTCCATACTTTTTTTGCCGCAGCTTTTTCCGTTTACAAACAGCTCGACACTGTCAAAATTGGAGTAGCAGTACACGTTCATGCTCTCCCCCGCTTCCACGGGGTAATTCCAATGCGGGAAAATGTGCAGCACGTCCTCGTTTTGCCACCAGCTTTTATAGTAATAGTAATTGTCCTTCTTAAACGCACAGTAATCGAAAATGCCAAAGCTCGAATATACCGCCGGGTAACCCAAGGGCGTCGGCTCGCCTCGGTAGTCCGTGCCCGTCCACAGGAAAAGTCCGGCAAGGTAATCGCGCTCGTCGCACGCCTTCCACATATTCTCGCCTATATCCTTCTTCACAGCCTTACCGCCGCTTTTGCACTTTTTCTCGTTACCGTCGTCAAGGGCAAAGTAAAGTCCCTTGCTTTCGTCGGTACTGTAACAGCCGCGCGTGGAGCTGTTTGAAGTCGCCTCGGTTATTATGACGGGCTGGCTCGGCACGCGCGTATGGTAATCGTCCCACGCCGTCGGGCAGTAATTAAAGCCCATAACGTCAAGATTTTTTGTGACGTGGATATAATTTTGCGCGTTATCATAGCGCGCCGTTCCGTCCCAGCATACGACAGCCGACGTCACGGGACGCGTCTTGTCGAGTTTTCTTATCTCAGCGATCATTGTGCGCGTCGTTCGCTCCGTTTCGGGGCGGTTCTGTGAAAAAATCTCCTCGTTACCTATGCCCCACAAAAATACGGACGGGTGGTTCCTCGCGCTCTTTACCATAGTGCGCAGACACTCAATGTCCTCGGGCGCGCTCGACATTCTGCGCGTTTCGTCAAAAACGAGCATGCCGAGTCTGTCACACGCGTCCAAAAAGCTTTGTGACGCGGGGTAATGCGAGCTTCGGAGCGCGTTCGCGCCCATGCTCTTCATCTCGGATATGCGGTATTCGTCAACGCCCTCCGGCATACCTATACCCACGCCAGCGTGGTCGTGGTGACAGCACAGTCCCTTTATTTTTATGTGCTCGCCGTTCAGGAAAAAGCCCTTGTCCGCGTCAAAGCGAAAATCGCGCACGCCGAAAATGACGGTCTGAGCGTCGCTTTCGCCGCCGCTTGCGGTTATTTCCGTTTTCAGCTTGTACAGATGCGGGTTTTCGGTGCTCCAAAGGTTCACGCTGTCCAATTTGATGAACTGTCGGCACACGGTTTTGTCCCACGCGCCGACTTCCGTTTCGGTCACCTTCTGCCATACGGCGTTTTCCTCTGTGTCTATCACGAGTGAAATTACCGTCACTTTCGTGTCGGTGAATTTCTTATTTAAAATCTCGGTTTCAACGGTGACCTCAGCCGACATGGCGGCTAAGTTCGGCTTCGCCGTCACGGAAAGTCCCCACGGCGCTATGCGCACCTCGTCCGTTATTTCGAGCAGTACCTTGCGGTATATGCCGCCGCCCTCGTACCACCAGCCTTCGCGCTCGGAAGCGTCAACGCGCACGGCGATTATGTTTTCGCCGTCGGGGTTTATGAAGTCGGTAATGTCGTAAAAAAATTCTCCGTAGCCGCTTGCGCGGTTAGCGACGTAGTACTCGTTCACGTAGAGCGTGCTGTCGCGGTATACGCCTTCAAAGCGTATGTAAACGCGCTTTTTGTCAAGGTCGTCGGTGAGTGTGATTTTTTTCCTGTACCACGCTGCGCCGCCCTCGAGGCATCCGCCCGCGAACAGGCGGCTCCCTATGCTCTCCATTTCGGGAATTTCGCGCATGTCCGAGTTCTCCGACGCTTTGAAGCAGTAATCCTTTTCCGACACGAAATCGTGCGGCAGATCCACGCTTCGCCACGCTGTGTCGTCAAAGTCCGCCGACGCGGCTCCTTTAAAGTACGCGCGGGCTTTCGCGCCGCCCCATCCGTCGGTCGGTTTCCTCGGTTCCAAATCCTCCTCGCAAAACTTCCAATTGTCGCATATGTCAATTACGCGTTTCATGTCCACGCTCCTTTTGTCTTTACCTCAAATGTATGTGCTTACTGGTCGCTGTCCTTCATAAGACCTTGCATGTACTCGTCCATCGCGTCAGCCACCTGCTTTGAGTACGCCACGGCTTCAACGACTGTTTTCGCGCCGCGCACAACGTCGCCCGAAGCGAATATACCGTCGCGCGTAGTTTCGCCGAAGGTGTTCGTAACGAGCAGTCCGCGCTCGTTTACCTCAAGTCCCGTCGTGGTTGAAACGATCCTGTCCTTCGGTCCCTGACTTATCGCGATTATGGTACTGTCGGCGGGGTACAGATTTTCCGTGCCGCGTATCGGCGACAAATTGCCGTGACCGTCGCACTCCAATTCCACAAATATAACGCCGTCGTCCACGATTTCCACAGGTTCGACGTGGACGACAAATTCAACGCCGTCGATTTTGGCGTAGTCGACCTCGCGCTGACTTGCGGCGAGATGGTCGCTTCTCGAAAATACTCTTACCTTATTGACTCCGTGACGCAGCGCCGTTCTCGCAACATCCATGGCGCTGTTGCCGGCTCCGATTATGTTGACGGTGTCGCCGAGGCGGTAAACGTCGGGGTTGGTGAGGTAGTTTATGGCGTAATGCGCGTTACCAAGCGTTTCACCCTTTATGTGCAGCGTGTTCGGACGCCATACGCCTGTACCTATGAATATGGCGCTGTAACCGTCACGGAACATATCGTCTACGCTTATGGTAGTACCGATGGACGTGTTGGGACGTATCTTGATTCCAAGCTCCCAAAGCTTACGCTTATAGCGCGCGAGTATGGTCTTTGGCAGACGGAACTCCGGTATGCCGTACTGAAGAACGCCGCCTATCTTCTCCTTTGACTCAAAAATCGTGATGTCGTAGCCGCGGCGGGCAAGTATCATCGCTATCGTGATTCCCGCAGGTCCCGAACCGATTATTCCCACGCGCAAGCCGTTTTTCTCAATATTCGGGAAGGTGAGCTTGTCAAAATAGTTCTCGGAAATATAATTCTCAATACTGCTTATCTGCACCGGCGCGCCCTTGCGTCCCAAAACACAGTGTCCCTCGCACTGGTTCTCGTGGTTGCAGATAAGGGAGCATACTATCGACAGCGGGTTGTTTTCAAATACCATTTTACCCGCCGCGTTTATGTCACCCTCCAAAAAAGTATGTATCATTGTCGGTATAGGTGTGTGTATCGGACAGCCCTCGCGGCACATCGGTTTTTTACAGTTTAAGCAGCGCTTTGCTTCGTCGATAACGTTAATAGCCATTTTATCAGCTTCCTTTCAGTAATTTGTTCATACTCTGATTTTAGCACATTTTCTATGAAATCTCAACAGTTTAAATAATAAATTTTATTAACATTTTGTCAATTTTTTCTCAATTCTTACACGAGCGTTTTGCACGGGTTGAAATCGTACAAATTTAATGGTAAAATTTATGTGTGTATTTCATCAAACACGCTTGACAGAAAGTTAAATTGTGTGTATAATGGCGTTGACACTTTAGCATGATAAAGTTACGAAAGGATTATTTTTATGTCTAACTGGAAATTACATACGCCAAACGGCGTGAACGATATACTCGCGGACGAGTGCGCGGTAAAGAACGGTATCGAGAATAAAATCAAAGCCGCGTTCGCCGCGAAGGGCTACGGCGAGGTACAACCTCCCATGTTCGAGTATTACGACTGCTACGCCGGTGCGGGCGGTCAATTGTCGCAGGAAAATATGTTCAAGTTTTTTGACGAGCAAGGGCGCATACTCGTGCTGCGCCCCGACTTCACGACCTCGATAGCGCGTATGGCGTCCACGAAAATGTCGGACAAGCCGTACCCGCAGCGGTACATGTACTGCGGCAGCGTGTTCCGCGTGGAGCAGACGCAGGGCGCGCGTCAGCGTGAGTTTACGCAAAGCGGTATCGAGCTTATAGGCTCGTACTCGCCCGAAAGCGACGCTGAAGTTATTGCCGCC
This sequence comes from uncultured Clostridia bacterium, assembly GCA_947585795.1. Classification (GTDB taxonomy): domain Bacteria; phylum Bacillota; class Clostridia; order UBA1381; family UBA1381; genus Hominilimicola. The sequence continues at coordinate 544 of CANPXG010000041.1, read as the reverse complement.
GCCATGGACGCGGTAAAGGCGGTCGGTATAAACGATTTTTCGATGGAGATAGGTCAGATAGCGTTCTTCAACGGTCTTAAAGAGCAGGCGTGTCTCGACGAGGACGAGACGGAACGGCTCAGGGAGCGTATCGACTCGAAGGACAGCGTCGGTATTAAGGCAATAACCGACAAGCTCCACATCGAGGACGGAGTCAAAAAGCTGATGATCGACCTCCCCTACCTGTTCGGCGGCGGAGAGGTGCTCGAAAAGGCGTACGTAGACGGTCTTAATGAGGCGTCAAAGCTCGCGCTTGACAATATAAAGCGGATTTACGATATTCTCTGCGAAAAGGGATATGAGAAGTACGTTTCGATAGACCTCGGTATGCTCGAAAGCATAAATTACTACACCGGCTCTATTTTCAAGTGCTACACGCACGGCGTGGCGTTCCCGATATGCGCGGGCGGCAGGTACGACAATCTTATGGGGCAGTTCGGCGCGCCGCGCGGCGCGGTCGGCGCGGCAATAGGCGTAAACAGGCTGATGTCGGTAATAACAAGTA
>CANPXG010000040.1 GCA_947585795.1 uncultured Clostridia bacterium | reverse complement strand
AATAGGCGTATTTTCAATCGCGCTGGGCGCGTACCTGCCGCAGTTCCCCTCGCTCGTGCCGGAGTTTGAGTCGCAGTACGAAGCGTTCAAAAAGACGCTCCCCGACACGGTGGAGATAGTTGACGGCGGTATGGTTACGACGAAGGAGCTGTCACAGGCGGCGGGCGACAAGTTCCGCGCTGCCGACGTTGACCTCGTTATCGTCCAGCTCCTTACATACGCGACTTCTTACAATATGCTGCCGGCGGTGCGCGATCTCGACGTGCCGGTCGTGCTGGTAAACATTCAGAAGAAGAAGGCTCCCGATTACGAGAATACCGATACCGCGACGTGGCTCGGCGAATTGTACGCGTGCGGCGCGGTCGGCGAGATGGTAGCCGATTTGGAGCGCGCGGGCAAGCGTCACGCGGTAATCACCGGCGTTGTTGAGGGCGGTGACCCGTACGTTCAGGCTGAAATCGAGGATTGGTGCCGCGCGGCTCAGGTGCGCCGCCGTTTCCGCGACACGAACCTTGCGCAGATCGGTCGTCCGTACCCCGGCATGATGGATCTGTATATCGACGAAACGAACCTTTACCACAGAATGTACCTCTATACCAAGCAGTTCGACTGGGAAAAGATGTGGGCTATCGCCGACGACATTACCGACGAGGATGCTATCCGCGCCAAGGCGCAGGATATTCTCAACACCTTCGATATCGAGGGCGGCGGCACTATCGAAAAGGTTTGGGATATGGCGAAATACGTTGTCGCGTTCGAGCAGTGGGTCAAGGACGAGAAGATTGCGTTTATCGCCTCGCATTACGACGGCTTCGCGCAGGGTAAGGCGGGCGTGCTTGACAGTATGCTCATACCCGCGTTCTCGATGCTTATCAAGCAGGGCGTTGCGTGCGCCGTTGAGGGCGATATTAAGGTTTCGATGGCGATGAGTATTTTGAAGACCATTTCGGGTATGGGTCAGCTTTCCGAGATGTACTCGATCGACTTCGACAAGGACATTTGCATTATCGGTCACAGCGGCTCGGGCGACGCCGATATTTCCGCGAAAAAGCCGACGATGAAGATAGTTCCCGTGTTCCACGGCAAGACCGGCGGTGGCTATCTGACGCAGTTCTATCCGCATCTGGGACCGGTTACGTATCTCGGCATCACACAGGACAAGGACGGTAACTTTAAGTTCGTCGTTGCCGAGGGCGTGAACGAGGAAGGTCCCATCTTCACATTCGGCGACACGAATATGCGCACACGCTTTACGTGCGGCGCGAGAGAGTTCTGCAACAAGTGGAGCGAGGCCGGTCCCACACACCATATGGCTGCGGCTGCGGGTAGACATATCGACACGATTTTGAAGGTCGCGAAGATATTTAACGTACCTGTTGATATTGTTACGAGATAAAATAAAAAAACATATACAAATACCGTGTCCGACTTGGACACGGTATTTTAATTTACCGACGTATGCACACTTTTTTTGCGGTTACATATTCTATAGCAAGGGAACACCCCGAAATTATAGAAAGGAAGGATTTTTAATGGCTGATTGTAACAGAAACTGCAGCGCGGGCGCAGCTAACGACTATCCCTGCGACACAAATTTCCGCGAAGCCGTCTGCATACATACAGACAAAATTTACGACAGCTGTCGTGATAAGGATTGTCTGGAAAATATCCGCGTATACCTGACCGCATGCGGTCAAGAGGTCGTGGATAGAGCTATAAATGTAAAATGCACCAAAGCCGAAGTCATTTGGGTATTCACAGATGTGGAACCTGTACCGTTCAACCGCGGTTTTTACTCCGTGGATTTAAAATATTTCTTCAGAGTAACGCTTGCGGCGTTCACCGGTGCGACGCGCCCGACCATGGTAGAGGGTTTGGCGACGTTCGACAAGAAGGTGATACTGTTCGGCAGCGAGGGTAACGCGAAGATATTCGAGTCGAAGTACAAGGAGGACGCGTTCGACGCGCAGCTTTGGAAAAAGACGAACCTGCCCCACGCCGTAGTCGAGGTCGTGGATCCCATCACGCTCGGCGCGAAGCTTGTGGACGTGAGAGATAAGAGATCGTGCTGCTGTGACGATGAGTTCGACCTCGCGTCGGTGCCCGACTCTGTTTGCAGAGTGTTTGACGACAGCTTCATCCTCGGCGGCGAGTGCAAAAACGTGTTCGTATCGCTGGGCGTATTCTCGATCATCAAGCTGGAAAGACGCGTTCAGCTCTTGATACCGTCGTATGATTTCTGCATACCGCAGAAGGAGTGCGTGGGCGCGACGGATGACAATCCGTGCGACTTGTTCGAGCGCATCGACTTCCCGGTCGATGAGTTCTTTCCGCCCGAGAGATGTGAGTTTCTTGAGAGTGGTCAAGACGATCCGTCGGTACCACTGCCCCCGCAGGATAACTGTGACTGCGGCTGCAGGTAAACGGCGGAAAAATAATTATAATTGCGGCGAGTTTATATTTTCGCCGCTTTTATTTTTGTGATATTGTATGTTACGGTATGAGGACGGTGAGGGGGATACAAATCCCTCCGTCGCCTATGGCAGTTTATTTGCTATTCGACAATTCCTTTAGCAATATTTCCTTAATTGTAGTGATATGCGGCTCTAATTTGTTTGGGAAACGGTTTTCGTAAGTTATAATTTTCAAAAGCTTGTTTCTGATTTCATCACGCATACTTATTCTTTTCAATTCCAAAGGCTTACCGTCAGTGGTATACTGGCGTTCAACATATTTGTCGGTAACGGGAAATGCGGAACTGATATAAAATATAGCCTTTCTGTTTGTATAGCCTATGTGGTAAAACGCGCCGCGTATATCGTCACATTCGATATAGGACTGTATGCGTGTCAGATTTTTTGCCTTTATTGTACCGGTGGGGATCGCCCAGAACAGTCCCGGATGTTTTATATCCTCAAAGCAACAGTATGTAGGTCTGGATGCGCCTTTGTTGTATTTAAAGCGACATCCCATAGCCGAGAATTTAACAAAAAACTCGTCTTTGATTATATAGAAAAAGCCCTGTTTCATATTCCTCCAAAGAAAAGCTGTCCGAAACAAATTTCGGACAGCTTCAAACCGACCATTTAGTATCGCATATCGGCAAGCGATATTCAATCGAACCGACCATTGAACACGCATATCGGCAAGCGTGTACGGCAGATTTCTCATACCGTAAAACTATTGTATTTAAATACTATATAGATTATACTATAATTTTGTGTGTTAGTCAATAGAAATTTTTTGGATATACATTATCCCTTAATACACCACGACGGGATCGCCGGGAGAGATGGAGCCGTAAATCGTTTGCGCGGCGTTATACGGCATATTCACGCAGCCGTGCGAGCCGCTGCTCTTATATATCGCGCCGCCGAACGAGCCGCGCCACGTCGCGTCGTGCAGACCGATGCCGCCGTTAAAGGGCATCCAAAACGAAACCGGAGTTTCATAGTCCTCACCCTTTAGCGTCACGTTCTTATCCTTATACGCGATCGAGTACGTACCGGTCGGCGTGCCGTTGCCCTTCGAGGTATTACCCGTGACAACGTCCGTCGAAACGACGAGCGCGCCGTCCTTATAATACCAAAGGTGCTGACCGCCGATACTTATCTCGACGTAGGTATTGGGCAGGTCGTTATTCGGTCCGTGCGTCGCCGCCATGCGGCTGTACTCCGGCTCACGCTCCACCGTTTCACCGTTCCTTATAATTTCACAAAGCTTGCTCGTTTCCTTCTGATTGTTTACGAGCCAGCCGTAGGTGCCGCCCGTTACGGTTATCATTTCTCCGGCGGTCGTTTTGAATTTGCGCGGCTGACCGTACGTGTTGTACTTACCGGCAAGATCATCCACGTACTCCCTCACCTTGTTTTCGTCGATCTTCACGGAATAGTCGCCGCCGACGCTCAGCCACGTGTTTATCGTGTCACTGTCGAGCACGGTTCCTCCGCCCGCACCGATGTACGTCACCTTCGACGAAACGTACTTGTTCAAAAGATCAAGCACGCCCTTCATCGTGTCGTCATCGGCAAGACCTTTGTAGCAATCCTCTTTTTCCATCGACATGCCGCGGTACAAGTCCTTTATTTTCGGCTTTACCTTGTTGTACATATCGTTCACGCTCACGATGTCCTTCGTGCCGTCGTCATGCACGCCGTAAACGCCGTTCTCGTAGTAGATGTTATCGACGCTGCCTTCCATGTTTTTACGCGTTTGCTCGGAGAATTTCATCTGAGTAATGCGGTTGTAAAGCTCGTCTTTATTGTACGTTACCTCGGTGTTTAACGGCAAGTCGCGGCTCTTCGTCGCCGTAACCCACATGAACGGGTTCTGCTTTGACAAAAGCTCGTTCATGTCCTCTATGGGCGAATGCGTCAGGTGAATTTCCTCACCCTTTATTACCTCCTCTTCGCCGTTTTTCTCGTAAAACGTGAAAGTATAATTATTGATCTCGTTTTCCAGCTTTTCTTTCGCCGCTTCCGCGCTCAGGTTTGAGCAGTCCACGCCGCCTATTCCCGTATTGAAAAAGAAATGGGAGTTGTAAAACGCCGCGCCGCCAAGATATGACGCGGCAAGCACAGCCACGACTATACCCGATGAAACGAGTATTTTCTTCCACAGCCTGCCCCCACTCTTTTGCTGCGCTTCCGTGTTTTCCGTTGGTTCTGTTTCTGTTGGTTCAGGTTCCGTTACTTCTGTTTCTGTTGCTTCGGTTTCCGCCGGTTCGGTTTCTGCTACTTCTTTATCATTGTCCCCCATAATGTGATACTTCCTCCATATATACCGTTTAGTATACCAATATTATACTGTTTGTCATTATTTCGTCAATAATACATTATATACAATTATTCGCGTATTTGACCGTCACCGTATATTACATATTTTATCGAGGTCAGCGCTTCAAGTCCCATAGGTCCGCGCGCGTGCATTTTTTGCGTGCTTATTCCTATCTCCGCGCCGAAGCCGAATTCAAATCCGTCGGTAAAGCGCGTGGAGGCGTTTACGTATACCGCCGCCGCGTCCACTTCCTCGAGGAATTTTTGTGAATTGGCGTAATTGTTTGTTACTATCGCCTCGGAGTGTTTTGTGTTGTACTTGTTGATGTGGCGTATCGCCTCGTCCACACCGTCCACCACCTTTACGGCTATGATATAGTCGTTGTACTCGGTGTAATAGTCCTCCTCGGTCGCCTCGGCGGCGTCGGGGAAAATGGCGCGCGATTTTTCGTCGGCACGTATTTCGACGTTTTTGTCCGCAAGTGCTTTAAATACGCGCGGGATAAATTTGTCCGCTATCTTGCTGTCCACGAGCAGCGTTTCCGCCGCGTTGCACACGGACGGGCGCTGCACCTTAGCGTTAAGGACGATATTTAGCGCCATGTCGAGGTCCGCGTCCGCGTCCACGTAAACGTGGCAATTACCGGCGGCGGTTTCCACGACGGGCACGGTCGCGTTGTCAACGACGGACTTTATAAGTCCCTTACCGCCGCGCGGTATGAGCATGTCAACGTAACCGTTCATTTTCATAAGTCCCATCGCCGCTTCGCGCGAGGTGTCCTCGATGATGTTCATCGCGCCCTCGGGTATACCCGCGCCGTACGCCGCGCGCTGCATTATTTTCATTATCGCCTTGTTTGAGTTTATCGCCTCACTGCCGCCGCGCAGCACGCACGCGTTGGACGTTTTAAGACAAAGCGCCGCCGCGTCGACGGTGACGTTCGGACGGGCTTCGTAAATTATGGCGATAACTCCCATAGGCACGCGTTTTTGTCCTATCAAAAGACCGTTGGGACGTTTCCACATTTTAACGACCTCGCCTATCGGATCGCTCAGCGCTTTTACCTCAAGCACGCCGTCGGCTATGTCCTTTATGCGCGTTTCGGTGAGCGTCAATCGGTCTATCATCGCCGGACGCGTTCCGTTTTTCTCAGCGTTTTCTATGTCGATTTTATTTGCCGCGATAATCTCGTCCGCGTTTGCGCAAAGCGCTTCGGCGATAGCTTCGAGCGCTTTGTCCTTTGTTATTGTACCCACTGAAATCAATTTGTAAGCGGCTTCTTTTGCAAGGGTACATTTTTCCGTAAGCTCACCCATCAATCCTCAGTCCTTTCAAAATTTTTTGAAACGAAAAGCGTGCCGACATTTTTTCCGTTGAGTATGTCGTACATCGCGTCAACGTTGTTGCCGTTCGCGATTATCATGTGAATCCCAGAGTTCACGGCGCGCTCGGCTGCCTCGAGCTTCGTCACCATTCCTCCGGTGCCGCGACTCGTACCCGCGCCGCCCGCCGCGTCCTTTACCTCGTCAACATTGTACACTACGGGAAGCAGCTTCGCGTTTTTGTTCGTGTGAGGATCGTCGTCGTAAAGACCGTCTATATCGGAAAAGAGCACCAAAAGGTCGGCGTTCACAAGCTCCGCGACGACGGCGGAAAGCGTGTCGTTGTCGCCTATTTCGATCTCGTCGAAGCTCACGGTGTCGTTTTCGTTCACGACGGGTATTATTCCCATTTCGAGAAGCGTCATCACGGTGTTTTGTATATTTCGTTTACGGCGCGGCAAAGCTATATCGTCGCGCGTTAAAAGTATTTGCGCGACAATGTTATTGTATTCGCCGAACATTTTATCGTAAAGGAACATAAGCTCGCACTGTCCGACCGCGGCGGCGGCTTGCTTACCCTTTGTGTCCTTGGGTTTTTCGCTAAGTCCCAGCTTTCCCAAGGCGATACCTATCGCGCCCGACGAAACGAGTATTATTTCCTTGCCTTTATTCCTAAGGTCCGAAAGCACCATCGCAAGACGGTCAATGAGCTTCAAGTTCATCGTGCCCTGCTCGTACGTAAGCGTCGATGTTCCGACCTTTACAACAATTCTGTGCGCCTTTGCGACGTCTTGTAATATATCGTCCATTTTTCCCTCCGTATTTATGTACACATAAAATCAATATTCGGTTTCATTATTTCAATTGCTTTTTATTATATACCCGCGCGCCGTTTTTGTAAATAGATTTTTGAGTCAAGTCGACAGATTTTTACTCTGCGTCTTTTCGTTGACTTTTTAATAAAAATATGATATATTGAATATTAAATATAATAGTGGTGCAGTATCCTAGTCAGTACGGCTTTTCGGAAAGCGGGCCTAAAAATCCGCCAAATGGCACATCGATGAAGTTTCTGGTGTTTTGCTTTGAACGCCCAGTTCGGGGCTGATGCTGGGAGTTAAGGTTTAGGGGCGATTTCCAACGGCATGGTTATCTTTCCCCCTTTTCCGTGGAGGCCTGTGACTGTGGCGGTCCATACCCCCTAAGGGAGCAAATCGTTACGGCGCAGGGGAAAACCTGTTTCGCGGTTAGTAATTCGCCGCCTCACAAGGGCCGCGGTATGAATGCTGTGGGCAGCGTAGCCAGCCTTGAGTGGATATGGCGGATACGCGAACAAAACGTCTTGTCGGCACAGCGCTTAGCCGCAAAGACGTATCGCGCGTTGAAACCATATTTGCAAAAGAGGATACGGAGAGCTATGGCTGTTTGGGAAAACTTCTAGGCTGTCTGAAATACGGATGAACAGAGGATTGCAGTGCGGACTCAGTGGCAGTCCGGCTACCGATAAGGTGTGCGCCTTTAAAGGGAAACCGCCTCTTCGGCGACGAGGAAGCAGGCGCTCGGGAAAGCCTGCCGGACCTAAGCCGCAAACTTTACTCTGTTCATTACCCTATCTATATTTTTATTTAAAAAAACGGTTCGTTTGAACCGTATTTTCAATAAAGGAGAGAAATTACTTGGACAAGTCCGACATACCGAAACGAAAAAAATTCAGCGTCCCGCGCCCGAAAATAAACGTCGCGGTATCGCATAAATGGACGGTCATCGTACTGATACTGTCGTTTTCGCTGTCAGTATTTTTCAGCTTTGTAACGTCGGCGGCGATGAACTCGCTCACGATTGCGTTCGCGTTCGCGCTGCTTCTCGTCATAATAGCCGTAAACATACTGTTTGACATGATAGGTACGGCGGTGCAGTCGGCGGAGGAAAAACCGTTCCACTCGCTCGCCGCGAGAAAGGTAAAGGGTGCGAAGGAAAGCATCGCCGTGATCCGTCACGCGCCGCAGCTCGCGAACATGTGCTGCGACGTTATAGGCGACATCGCGGGTATCATATCGGGTGCCACGACGGCTCTTATCGTCGCGGAGCTCGTTTCTATGTTCCACCTTAAGGGTATGCTGCCGAGCCTTATATTAACAGGGCTTGTCGGCGCGCTCACGATAGGCGGAAAGGCAATGTCCAAGGGTATTTCGATGCAAAACGGCAACGCGATCGTATTTATCGTCGGAAAAATAATGTACTTCTTCTCACATCTGAGAAGGCGCTGAAATACACGAGGCTCTTTATAATGAATAAACTTCTGGATAACATCGGTTCTCCCGATGACTTGAAAAAACTGAATACGGACGAGCTTACCGCGTTATCGGCGGAAATTCGTGAGTTTTTGATCGACAGTGTATCAAAAACCGGCGGTCACCTCGCCTCCAATCTCGGCGTGGTGGAGCTTACCGTCGCGCTTCACACTGTTTTTAACGTTCCCGAGGATAAAATTATCTTCGATGTGGGACACCAATCCTACGTCCACAAAATTTTAACGGGCAGAAAAGATAAATTCGATACTCTCCGTGAGTTTGGCGGAATTTCGGGTTTCCCGAAACGAAGCGAAAGCGAGAGCGACGCGTTCAATACCGGTCACAGCTCCACGTCCGTGTCGGCGGCGCTGGGACTTGCCCGCGCGCGCGACCTTAGCGGCGGCGACTTCAACGTGATCGCCGTGTTCGGCGACGGCGCGCTCACCGGCGGCATGATGTACGAGGCGATGAACGACGCGGGACACTCGCGCACGCCTCTGATACTCATATTAAACGACAACGCCATGTCTATATCCCGAAACGTCGGCGCGGTATCGACGCACCTTAGAAAGCTGCGTATGTCGCCGGCGTACTTTCACTCAAAGGTCGTCGTTGAAAGCATACTGAACAAAATACCTCTCGTCGGCAAAGGCATTGCGACGGTCATAAAAAAAGTAAAACGGTTTTTCCGCCGCCTCGTAATACCGACGACCATGTTTGACGATATGGGCTTCACGTACATGGGACCTGTGGACGGACACGATATAAAAGCGATGATACAGTGCTTTGAGTACGTCAAGGACGAAAAGAAGCCGGTATTTATACACGTGCAGACGAAGAAGGGCAAGGGCTACGCTCCCGCCGAAAGCGATCCGCAGAGGTTCCACGGTATTTCCCCGTTCGACAAGGAAACTGGCGAAACGCGCGAGGGCTCGGAAACTTACAGCGCGCGCTTCGGTTCCGTCATGATAAAGCTCGCGGAAAGGAATAAAAAAATTGTCGCGATAACGGGTGCTATGCCCGACGGTACGGGACTTGAGGAGTTTGGCAAACGGTTTAAAAACAGGTTTTTCGACGTGGGAATAGCGGAGCAGCACGGCGTAACGTTCGCGGCGGGACTTGCCGCGGGCGGGTATACACCCGTGATACCGCTGTACTCGTCGTTTTTGCAGCGCGCCTACGATCAGACGCTGCACGACGTGTGTCTGCAAAAGCTGCACGTGGTACTGCCCATTGACCGCGCCGGCATAGTCGGTCGGGACGGTGAAACGCATCAGGGCATTTACGATATTTCGTACCTCACGCATATGCCGAATATGACGCTCCTGTCACCCGCGACGCTTGACCAGCTCGAGGAAATGCTTGATTTCGCGGTGAATAAGTTCGACGCGCCGATCGCGATACGTTACCCGCGCGGCTCCGTGCAGGCGGACAACGTGCCAAGCGGATTTACGCTCGGTAAGGCACAGCTTTTATGCGAGGGTACGGACGTTACGGTAATAGCGGCGGGCAGAATGGTAAAGCGCGCGCAGGAAGCGGCGGCGCTTGCCGGAAAGTCGGTGGAAATACTTGCGATGCCGACAATAAAGCCGCTTGACAAAGACGCGGTGATCGCGTCCGCGTCAAAGACGGGACGCGTCATTACGATAGAGGACAACGTCAAAACGGGCGGTATGGGAAGCATTATAGCGACGGTTTTGGAGGAAAACCGCGTGGACTGCGCGTTTAAAATATGCGCCCTTCCCGACGAGAACGTGCCGCACGGTACGGTGGACGAGCTTGACGCTCTCTACGGACTGGACGCGATTTCAATCGTATCAAAAATACAGGAGTTATGCAATGGCTAAGGTAAGACTGGACGCGCTGCTCGTCAGTAAAGGGCTGACGCAGAGCCGCGAGCGCGCGAAGGCGCTCATAATGGCGGGACAGGTGTATATAGACAACCAAAAGTGCGACAAGGCGGGACAACAGGTGGACGAGAGCGTCACGCCCGAGGTGCGCGGTGAAACGCTTAAGTACGTGAGCCGAGGCGGGCTGAAGCTTGAAAAGGCGATGAAGGAGTTCCCCATCACGCTCGAGGGCAAGGTGACTATGGACATAGGCGCGTCAACGGGCGGGTTCACGGACTGTATGCTGCAAAACGGCGCGAGGAAGGTGTTCGCGGTGGACGTTGGGTACGGACAGTTCGCGTGGAAGCTTCGCCAAGACGAGCGCGTCGTGAATATGGAGCGCACGAACATACGCTACGTCACGCCGGAGGATATTGGTGAAAAGATAGATTTCGCGTCGATCGACGTTTCGTTTATTTCGCTCTGTCTTGTGCTGCCGGTGGCGAAAAATCTGCTCGCGGACGACGGAGAAACGGTCGCGCTTATAAAGCCTCAGTTCGAGGCGGGACGCGAACAGGTCGGTAAAAAAGGCGTTGTGCGCGATAAAAACGTGCATTTTGACGTTATAAAAAAGGTACTCTCCTTCGCGGAAAGTATAGATCTTAATACGGCGGGACTGTCGTTTTCGCCCATAAAGGGACCGGAGGGTAATATTGAGTACCTTGCGTATTTAACGAAAAACGAATGTGATTTTCACATTACGGACGGTATGATCCATGACGTTGTGGAGAAGTCCCACGCGTCGCTGTAAAATGAAAGGGAGGTGCGCGTCATGCTTGCCGAAGCTACAGTGATCGCGGGAAAGCGCGCCATGTCGCGCTCTTACGCGAAGATCAACCTCACGCTCGACGTGCTCGGAAGGCGTGAAAACGGTTATCATGACATTAAAATGATCATGCAGACGGTGTCGCTGTTTGACCTTGTCCTGACGGACAAGACGGATCGCGGTATATCCGTTTCTACAAATTTGCGCTATCTCCCGACGAACGAGAAAAATATCGCGTACAGGGCGGCGGCGGAATTTTTTGCGCGTACCGGTATAAAGGGCGGCGCGAAAATTATGATACACAAAAACATACCCGTCGCGGCGGGACTTGCGGGCGGCAGCGGTAACTGCGCCGCGGTGCTCACGTCCGTGAATATGCTTTACAATAACCCGCTGTCCTTCGACGAGCTTAAAGAGGCGGGCGCGGCGCTCGGCGCGGACGTTCCGTACTGCTTCGACGGCGGCACGCAAATGGCGGAGGGCATAGGCGAGATACTGTCGCCGCTGCCGCCTATGGGCGACGCGCACATACTGCTCGTAAAGCCGCCGATAAACGTTTCGACGGCGGCGGTGTACGAAAAAATAGACAGCGCTCCCATACCGGCGCGTCCCGACACGGATGCTATGGTGAAGGCGCTCGCGGATAAGGACATAACGCGCACGGCTGCCTCTTTGTGCAACGTTATGGAGTCCGTTACGGAAAAAATGTACCCGATAATCGGCGGTATAAAGAAAAAGATGATCATGAACGGCGCGCTGGGTGCCGTCATGAGTGGATCGGGACCGACGGTGTTCGGTATATTCGATGACTTTAAAACGGCGAAAAAGAGCGCGGACAGCTTTTCTTTGCAGTTTAAAGACGTGTTTTTGACGCGTCCCGTAAATTGAGGGGGTGTCCGATGTGGAAAAGGAAAAGGACGTTATAGAAATAATCGTTGACGAGCCGATGCGCGCCCGCGAGGACGACGAAGCAAAGTCCGACAACAGCGATTTGTCGGCGCGTTTTGTCAAAATATCGTGCGCCGTTTGCGTCGGCGTGCTTTTGATTGCGTTTGCAGCCGGACTTATCTTGTCAAAAAGTGAAGCTATGATCACGAAGCAGCTTGACGTGATGCGCGAAAGAAACGACGAGTACGCGCAGGCGAAGGAGCGTAACGACAGCGCCGTACTGGAAAACGACAACGCGAAAAAGCGTCTTGAGGATAAGGAAAAGGAGCTTGACACGCTCAATCAGTCACAGGATAATTTGAATAAGCTTTCGAGCGCGAACGAGGACTTGGAGAAGGAAAAACAGTCGCTTGAAAACGAGATAGCATCCAAGCGGCGCGAGCTTGCGGGACTTGAAACGTCCGTCGCCGATAAGACGAAAAGGACGATAACATGGTCGTCGGGCAGGTACACGGTCGGCGAAAACATCGCGGCGGGCGCGTACACCGTCACCGGCTCGGGCAGTATTTCTATAGGCGGCTCGGGCAAGTCGCGCGTGAACAAGAGCTTAAAGTCGGACGGCGAAACCTTTACGCTCTCGAACGGCGACGTTATACAGATAGACGGCAGCGCGAAATTTGTTCCGCAGTAACGGGGAGGTCGGTATTGTGAAAAAAACGTATATGATCGTCATTTCCGCAATTACATTTATACTCGCGGCGGCGATTTTTACCGCGGCACTGGCTTTACCGTCGAACAAAGCCGCATCAAAACGGCTCGCGGGCGAAATACAGTCGCTGAACGCGTCCACGGAAAAGCTGAACGCCGAAAGGGACGAAACGCAAAAGAAAATAGACGACACGGACACCATGCTCAGCACAAAAAACACGATAAACAATTATTATTTGGAATACAAAAATAAGCGCGACACGCTCACAAAAGAGGTCGAGGACTTAAAAAAGCAGTCGTCGGAGCTTGACGCGCAGATAGAAAAGAAGCGTATCGAGCTGGAAAACTCGTCGGGAGTAAAGACGGAGAAGCGCGGCAAATCGTACCCGCTTGAAAAGAACAAAACGTACTCGTGCCCCGACGACGTGCCCGCCGGACGGTACATAGCGTCGGGCAGCGGCACGGTGGTTATAATATCGCCGTCAGGTCAGACTCGCGCGACGCAAAATCTCGCCGTGTCATATAATAACTCGTACACGTTCAACCTCAGCGATAAAGAAAAAATCAAATCCGACGCAAATATTACCCTCACCGAAATTGTAACGGAATAGGCACACAAAAAAACGATTCCCGAAGGAATCGTTTTTATTTTTTACATCACCGCTTCCCAGAGTTCGGGGTGCGGGTTTGCTATTACCTCGGTATTTATCAGCACGCCCTCGCGAGCCGCGATAGCCGCGCCGGCTTCAACGCCCGCCTTAACGTCCGCGACGTCGCCGGTCATCGACACGAAGCACTTACCGCCCATACCGCGCGCGACGCGTACCTCGATAAGCTCAATATCGCCCGCCTTCACAGCCGCGTCCGCCGCCTCGATCGCGCTTGCCGCCGTAAACGTTTCGACAAACCCGAGCGCTCGCTTCTCCTTAACCATCGCAGTACCGCATATCGCCTCGAACACGTTCTCACCGAGATTACCTATCACAAACTTATCTATGAGCGCGTCCTCCGCCACAAGCACCGCCCTGTCCACAGCCGCGTGTATGGCGCTGAGCTCGCCGCCCACTATGGTGACAAACTTACCCGGACATACCGCGCCGGAGCTTATAAGCGTAACGCCCGCGCTCTTAAGCATTTCGTCCGTTACCACAACGCCCTTGGATATATTCTTAACTTCAACTAAACCTATGGAATTCATCGTCTGTCACCCACTTATCCTTCAATAATAACATATCTGTCCGTGACCGCCTTCACGGTACCGTTGATGCTCGCGTGCATCGTTGTTCCCAAATCCTCGTACGCGGTCGCCGCGACAACGTCGCCGACCTTTACCTTATCGCCCGCCTTGACTGTCGCGCTTGCCGGCTTACCAACGTGCTGCTTCAGCTCGATACTGACGGTTTTCGGCGTAAAGTCAATATATTTCCTCTCCACCTTACTCTTGACGTACTTCCTTATTCCGAGCTTATCTATAAGCACGGACGACGGTACAAGTCTTGACGCTCTCTCGTCCCGTACCTTTTCGGGAGCCTTGTTGTTCTGTCTGCGAAGTCCCTGCTTACCGAGCTCACCCTTTATCTCCATCGAGATCGCCTGCGGATCGAGCATCTGCTGACACGCTATGACCGTGCACACGCCGCAGCCGCAGCAGAGCGCCGACTGCAAAAAGCTCTCCGTATTCGTGACCTCGCTGTGCGACGCGGCACGCAGCGTCTTATGCACGTGCAGATCGTAACCCAAAAGCTGACGCGGACACATATCCGAGCACATCGTACAGTTACAGCACGCCGCCGACGCACGTTTGAGCGTCATACTCATCGGCATACGCTTTCTCTGTATCACCGAATGAGTTTCGGGGAAAATCAAAAGTCCTTTTGTCGTTTTTGTGACGGTGTCGTTTTCCAAATCAACAAGCTTACCCATCATCGGACCACCGTTTATAACAGCCTTACCGTCGAGGTCACCGTAACCCGCGGCGGTCAAAAGCTCTTTTATCTTCATACCCACCGGCGCTTTGATCGTAATATCCTCGTCGACGTCGCCGCCTATCGTTATGTACTTATCCGTCACCGGCGCGCCATTCGTTACCGCGCGGTGTATGTTGTAAACGGTTTCGACGTTTATAACCATCACGCCGACCATTACCGGTATCGCGCCCTCTGGAATGATCTTACCCGTCGTTTCGTACGTGAGCACGACCTCGTCACCCGCCGGATAAATGTCGGGTATCTCGTGTATACTTACGCGCGTACCTTTGAGCGACGCGACGATTTTTTCATCAAGCAGGTGCATATTTTTGCCCTTTATACCGATGATCGCCTCGTCCGCGCCCATAGCGTCGAGCAAAATATTAAGCGTGTCAATAAGCGCCTGAAGGTGATGCTCCAAAATGTGGTGATCGACCATCATCAAAGGCTCACATTCAGCCGCGTTTACTATTATCTGCTTTACTTTGTCCGAAAATTTTCTATGCGTCGGAAAGCCCGCGCCTCCCGCGCCGACTATTCCCGCGTCATATACAATTTTTTGCAGCTCCGCTAAATTCATATTATGTCCTCTTTTACGTTATAGTTGTGGTTATGCGTGTACGCTTGCCTACGAAAGCGGGACGTCGGGGCGCCGTCCCCTACACCCGTTGTTTTTAATTTTCGCGTCGTAGGGGCTGGCGCCCTCGACAGCCCGTACAAACCCCTCAGCGGGCGGCGGGTCGCCGTCCCCTACACCCGTATTTTTTATTTATACGCCGTAGGGAGAATCTTTACACCTTACGCGTGTATGCGCCTTTGGGCGCATTTCTTTCTGACGACATGCGCGTCAGAAAGATCAAGATGAAAAAAGTTTCTTTTGGAACTTTTTTCATTACACTGTTCTGAAATTGCCGAAAAACGAAGTTTTTCGGCGGAGCGCCGAAGGCGCGACTTTGTTACACCTGTTTCTCGTCCAAAATTCCCACTATCACCGCGTCAACGGGCGCGTCGGGCTTTAACGCCATGCGCGCGCTCGAGCCGGTCGTAATAATAACATCCTCGCCTATACCCGCGCCCACGCCGTCTACCGCGACAAGGAATTTGTCCACGAGCGTGCCGTTTTCGATACACTGCACGAGCATAAACTTGTACCCGACAAGGCTTTCCAGCTTGTGCGTCGAAACAACGCTTCCGTATACTCTGCCTAAAATCATTATTATCAATCCTTCTATTATATTACGCGAATATAATATAGTCCTATTTTTCTATAATCATTACTCTGTCGCCCGTCTTGATCGCGCACGCGTTCGCGTCATCGGTATCGATGTGCATCTCCGTGTTAAAGTCCTCGCGCACTCTTACCTGCACATTGTAAAAACGCGTCGGCTTCGAGTTTTGTATCTCAACGTCGACAATGTCGTTATCCTTAATGCCGTACTTCGCGGCATCCTCAGGCGTCATATGTATGTGTCTGTTGGCTATAATACAGCCTTCATTCAAAAATACGCTGCCCTTCGGTCCAACGAGAGCCATAGGCGCGCTGCCTTCAAGCTCGCCCGACGGACGAACAGGCGGTGATACCTTTAATTTAAATGTATCTGTTCTTGAAATTTCAACCTGCGACTGCTTTCTGACCGGTCCGAGCACTCTCACGCTCTCTATCGAGCGCAGCGACGGACTTACGAGAGTAACGCACTCCTCAGCCGCGAACTGGTCGCCCATGAGCATCTTCTTAACGGTAAGCTCATGTCCCTTACCGAAAAGTATTTCCAAATGCTCCTGTGACAAATGAACGTGTCTTGCCGACACGCCTACCTTTATTCCTTCGCTTTCGTCTTGCTGCTTCAAGACGTCAACAACTGCCTTAGTGATCATATCCTGCAAATTGTCCATTACTTTTTTCCTCCCGAAACTTGAGGTTTTTCCTTATTGCGGAGCCGCCTTTCACGGCTCCGCAGAAGGAAATCTGTCTTTGTAGCTTTTCTTACGCGCAAAGTGCGCAAGACCTTTTACCCCTCCGATCAGATGGCGGGTAAAATCTTCTCCACATCATTGTGCGGACGGGGAATAACGTGTACCGATACGAGCTCGCCGAGTCTTGAACCTGCCGCCGCGCCTGCATCTGTAGCAGCCTGAACAGCGCCAACGTCGCCTCTTACCATAACGGTAACAAGACCGGAACCGATTCTCTCTGTGCCGATAAGCGTTACGTTTGCAGCTTTAACCATCGCGTCTGCCGCTTCGATCGCCGCAACAAGACCTCTTGTTTCCACCATACCTAATGCTTCTACTGCCATTTTATTTTCCTCCTATTTCTTTTCTTGGGCTTTGCCCTTTTTTACTTAGTTTTTTTATCTAAAAGCGCTGACGCGCATTCAGAACGTTATGAATTTTTTTTCGCGCGCGTCCGTTTCGCCGTAGACGTTTTAGACGCGCCCGCCGTCTTTTTAGCCGGCGTTTTGGAAGCCGCGTTTACTGCTCCCACGTGCGTTCCCGCGTACTCGCTGTTGGGCTCCTTCGCCTTCTCCTCGTCGAGATGCAGAAACTTTAAGATCTCATCGTGAGGTCTTGCTATCACCTGCGACGCTTTAAGTATATTGTCGCCGCACTTTTTCGCTCTCTTAACTCCCGCGTCGACCGATGCCTGCACCGCCGTAAGCTCGCCCTTGACGACTATCGTCACGAGCCTTCCGCCGAGCTTTCTTTCCGTCGCCACAAACTCCACGTCCGCGACTTTAAGCATATCGTCAAGCATGATTATCGCGTTACCGAGCGCCGAAACCTCAACCAAACCCAATGAAAATTCAGCCATGTCACTCTACCTCCTTTAATTAATAGAACGAAGGTAGAATTTTGGCGATATCCTGATGCGGACGCGGTATAACGTGTACCGCGTACACCTCGCCAAGCTCTCTCGCGACCGTTTCGCCCGCCTTAACGGCGGCTTCGACCGCGCTGACCTCGCCTTCAATCACTACGTTCACAAGACCGGAACCGATTTTTACCGTTCCGACAAGCTTAACGTCTGCCGCCTTCGTCATCGCGTCGGAGGCTTCAATCGCGCCGGTAAGGCTTCTTGTTTCTATAAATCCCAAAGACTGTAACATGAAACCCCTCCTTTACGCGTTATTCGGTATATGACCGACTTTATCGCGTCCCACGCTTATACGCTCCGCCATTTTCTGACTGTACTCGTTCGGTCTTGCTATGACGTGCGTGTTTATAAGTCCGGAAACGCTTTCCGCCGCCTTCGCCGCAGCGGCTACACCCGCCTCGACCGCGCTTACGCTGCCTTGTATCTTTACCGCCATGATAAGCGGAACTTCAACCGTTTCGGCATTCGCGGGCTTGTTTGAGTCTATCGCGATCACTTTAACGTCCGCCGCCTTCGCCGCCGCGTCCGCCGCCGTTATCGCCGACACGAACCCAAACATTTCAATTATTCCTATTGCCTCATACATAATAATCCTCCATTATGCCATGATACTCACTTCATTGGTGAGATGCGCCGCTTATTTTTCGCGTCACGGAGCTATATACGCTATTTTAAGACCCTTCTGCGCCAGGTTCGTTTCAAGCGCCTCATTCATCTCCTCAAGCTTAAAGCGGTGCGTGATAAGCTCCTTTATCGGAAGACCTATCGCGTTCGCTCTCTTTAAGAAGTCAAACGTCGTCGCGTAATCACGGAGCGTGTACACCCACGAGCCTACGAGCGTTATCTCCTTCGAGCACAGGTCAAAGTGCGGGTTTATCGTAGCGTCGCCGCCGTTAATGAAGAAACCGAGCTCACACAGACCGCCGCCGTTTCTGATGAAGTGGTAAATGTTCGAGTGCGCCACCGGCGAACCGGTGCACTGGAACGCGAAGTCCGCGTAATATCCGCCGAACGCCGCCTTAACAGCCTCACTCAAAGCGTCGATACCCTTGTGGTTCATGAAGTTCACGGTGTTGTCCGCGCCCATTCTCTTCGCGAACGCAAGACGCTGCTCGTTACCGTCAACGGCTACGATGTTTTCTATACCCATCGTGCGGAGCACCGCGATACAGATAAGACCGATAGGCCCGCAGCCCTGTACGACAACTCTCGAATTAAATCTGAGAATATTCGTAAGCTTCGCTCTCTCCACCGCGTGCACAAGCACCGCGCACGGCTCGATGAGTATTCTCGAATCGAGGTCGAGGTCGCTTACGTTAAACACCGTCGAGCCGCCTCTTATAAGTATGTAATCGCTGTACCAGCCGTTTAAGTGCACATCGTCATCGGGAAGAAGTCCGTACACGTCCGCACCGCCGACATTCTGCTTGTTGAGGTCGAACATCGTGATGTCGGGGTTGTCCTTAAATATCATACAAGTAACGACTTTATCTCCGACCTTTAACGGCTTGCCCGCGCTGTCCTTCGACACGTTTTTACCCATTTTCACTATCTCACCCGTACCCTCGTGACCGAGTACCACGGGGATAAGCGAGAACGGATCGTTCTTGTACTCATGAGCGTCCGTACCGCACACGCCGCAGCCCTCTACCTTTACGAGTATATCGTCGTCGCCGAGCTCGGGAATGGGATATTCCTGAATTTCAAAGTGCTTTAGCTTTGTCATCATAGCGACCTTCGCGGTCTTTGGGATCGCGCCGCCCGCGGAAGGAGCGCTGTACGACGAAGCGGAGGAACCGCCCGTCATTTCCTGCAAAACCTGTGACACAAGCTTTGCGATCTCATTTTCATTTATGTTCAAGGTCATCAACTCCTTTTCTGCGTTATTATATCCTTTTAAATAATATTGAGCGCGTCTGACAATACGCAGCGTCTTATACGCGTAAAGCTCCTCGGCGATGTAATACCCTCACCGGTGGGACCCGCTATCGTGAACGTCGTCCAACCCTCCGCGTTAAAGCCTATACCGGCGTAGCTCGGAGCGTTCTTTACAAATATAGTCGTGCATATCGCCTTTGCGTACTGCGTCATGTGATCCACGTTCTTTGAGTGGAGATGCGCGCTGTGGCGGTTACCGTGTTCAGCCTTTACAGCCATTTCGACAGCCTCGTCGAACGTGTCGACTCTAACTATCGGGAGTATCGGCATCATCAGCTCCGTCTGAACGAACGCCTGTGAAAACTCCGTTTCACATATGATACATCTAACGTCCTCTTTCGCGTTAATGCCTATCTGCGCGAGTATCTTTCTCGCGTCGCGTCCTACCCAATCCTTGTTGATGACGCGCTTGGGCTTGTCGCCCTCCTTCTTCGGCTTCGACCACACGAGAACAACGTCCTCAAGCTGCTTTACCTGCGCGTCGTTTATCATGTACGCGCCGTTTTTAAGCATGTGGTGTATAAGCTCATCGGCTACGTTCCTTAAAACGAACACTTCCTTTTCCGCGATACACGGAAGGTTGTTGTCGAACGTGCAGCCGTCGAT
>CANPXG010000039.1 GCA_947585795.1 uncultured Clostridia bacterium | reverse complement strand
GCAGCTCCACAGTGACCAAGGCTTTCAGTATACCTCGCAAGCGTACTTTAAGCTAACAACATTATACGGCATTACGCCGTCAATGTCAAGAGCCGGGAATCCATATGATAATGCGATGGCAGAAAACTTCTTCTCTATACTGAAGGCAGAATGTATCCACAGAATGAAGCTGCAAACCTTTGAAGAAGCCCGCACAATTATTGATGAATACATTCATTTTTACAACTATCAGCGTATTCAGCTTAAAACAAAACTGACACCGCTTGAGATGCGATGCCAGTATGTTGCTTGAATGGAAATATTTTACCATAGACTCTCTTTTTTGTACTGTCTGTATATTCTGGAGCAGTTCAAACGATACGCTTTTTTTAAATGTATTTCTTCAATTCGTCCTTTAATTTAGGTAAATCGCCGCGTATAGTATCCCATACAATTCTCATGTCAACGCCGGAATACCCATGAACAAGTCTGTTCCGCATACCGTAAAGCTGTTTCCAAGGAATATTGGTAATTTCGGATTTGACCTCGTCCGACAAAGACGTTTTCGCCAGTTCACCAATCTGCATGAGATTAAAAACACACGCCTCCACGCGCATGGGGTTGCTTTGAAAATTATTAAGCTCTTCACATTCCGCGCAGTAGGCGATCACGGAGCATATGTGGTTATAAATTTTCCCCAGTATCTGTTTATCTTTACCGTCCATAAATCAGCACCCCGCTTTTCGCGATTTCCCTGTCCACCTCGGAGTTTTCGGCAAGCTGTGACACGTCGATCATATCAACATTTTTTTCAAGGCTCGTCGTCACATCCTCAAGCAAGCCGAAAAAAGCAAGACCTTTCAAGCCGCTGTCAACAAGGATATCGACGTCGCTGTTACGCTTCGCCAAGCCCTTCGCGTACGAGCCGAAAAGGATTGCCTTCTTTACATTGTGATCCGCAAACACGGGACGCAATATTGCTTTTATTTGCTGTGGCGTGTATATTTGCTCGCTCATATTTTTTATCTCCGTAATATATTCTGCTAAAATTATACCACAAATACCCGTGATTGTAAACCCCGTTTTAACGCGCAAAAAAAGCGGAGATTTTATCTCCGCTTCATTGTATTCAAATTTACAGCGCGTTTTTGGCTGTTTCGACGAGCTTAGAAAATGCCGCCGCGTCCGCGATGGCTATCTCGGAAAGCATCTTTCTGTTCATCTCTATACCCGCCTTCTTAAGACCGTTCATGAACGTCGAATAATTCATGCCGTTCATCTTGCAGGCAGCCGATATTCTCGTTATCCAAAGACGACGGAAATCTCTCTTTCTTCTCTTTCTGCCGACATAGGCGTTCTGCATCGAGCGCATAACAGCCTGATTGGCAACTCTGAACTGCTTGCTCTCCGCGCCGCGGAAGCCCTTAGCAAGCTTTAATATCTTCTTATGTCTTTTTCTTGTATTTAAAGCGCCTTTTACTCTTGCCATTGGTTTTTACCTCTCTTTCGGATTATTTGTAAGGAATAAGCTTCTTGATAACTGCCGCGTTCGCTTTTGAGCAGTAAGCCTGTTTTCTTAAATGTCTTTTTCTCTTTGTGGTCTTTTTGTTCAGAATATGACGTCTGAACGCTCTGTTCATCTTAACCTTACCGTTTTTCGTAAGATTAAATCTTTTTGCTGCGCCTCTGTGTGTCTTTATTTTAGGCATAGTTTACACTCCTTCCGAATTTAAAAATTGTCTTATGATAACGGCGCGAGGAACATTATCATGTTCCTGCCCTCAAGCTTCGCGGGCTTCTCCACACTGCCCGCCTCCTTTGCCTGCTCGGCAAAACGCTCAAGCAGGGCGTAACCAATCTGAGAATGACTTAATTCACGCCCGCGAAAACGCACGATGACCTTTACCTTGTCACCTTTTTTAAGGAACTTCACAGCGTGACTGCACTTCGTGTTAAAATCATTCGTGTCGATAGACGGAGAAAGCTGAACCTCTTTGATGTTGACGGTTTTCTGATTTTTTCTGTTCTCCTTTTCACGCTTGTTAAGCTCGAACTTATACTTGCCGTAGTCCATTATTTTACATACTGGCGGCTTCGCCTGCGGCGCGATCTTGACCAAATCCATTCCCTTTTCGTAAGCGATCTCCTGCGCTTCCTTCGCGCTCATCAGCCCAAGCTGCTGACCGTCCGCGGAAATTACGCGCACCTCGCCGTCACGGATTTGTTCGTTAATCTGCAAATCATTCTTACTAATTGTTAATCCCTCCTTACGAGCATTAAAAAACGGACGCAAAACGCCTCCGCACACAAAAATACCATTCGGTAAGTCTGTATTTGCCGTGTCGCTTTTTGCTGACGGCGAGAACGGGTACGTTCTGCTTGTTTTATCTTCCCGTGTATTATATCACGCCTTAAATCAAGTGTCAAGTATTTTTTTAAATTTTTTTGATTGGGGACGGCTGCGCGCCGCCCCCTGCCTAATATACTTATAATTTTACGATCACCTCGTCAAGCGAACGTTTTGGCACGTTTATAGATCCGTCGTCGCTCTCGAAGTACTTTACGCTGCCGTCTTTCATCTCCGTCATACGGCTTTTCTGCATTGGGTAGCCCACCGCGAGCAGGTACGCCACATCAAATTTCTCGTCTATGTCAAGCAGCTTTTTTATGCCCTCTCTGTCGATCGCGCCGAGCCAGCAGGTGGCAAGCCCCAGCTCGACAGCCTCAAGCATCATCGTCGTGACAGCCGCACCCGCTTCGACCTCGAAACCGCCGCCGGACTTTATGCTCCTATCCCCCAGCACCGCTATATACGCGGCGGGACGTTCACTTTCCTTCGGCGCACCGTCCGCCAGCGCGCCCGCCCATTTCGTGAACGGGTAAATATTTTTAAGCGTTTCCTTATCGTCTATGACCGCGAATTTAAGCGGCTGAACGTTCGCGCCGTAAGCGGCTACGCGCGCGCAGTCTATGAGCTTTACAAGATTTTCGCGCGCCACCTCTCTTTGCTCGAACTTTCTTATGGTCCTTCTCGTCATTATCGCGTCGTACACATTCATTTCAAATTCCTCCTTAACCTTTTCTACCGATATTTTACCACACTTTTCTCCGTTTTTCAATTTTATAACGGCTTTTTACTTTACACGGCGCAAAAAATTTTATATAATATACAGTAACGGATTTTTTGGAGGGATTTTTATGAGCGCGCCGCTTTACGAGCGTATTAAAAATTACGCGCGTCAAAACAGAATATCGTTCGCGATGCCCGGTCACAAGGGCGGCAGAGGACTTAAAAACGACCTTCTTCGCCTCGACGTCACGGAGCTTTACGAAACAGAAAATCTTCATCACGGCGGCGAACACGTCGAAAACGCGCGCCGTCTTTTGTCCGACCTGTACGGTAGCGGCGAGAGCTTTATCCTCACCGGCGGCTCGACAGCCGCCGTGCAGTCCATGATATGCGGCGCGGTCAAACCGAACGGTCTTTTGCTCACGTCCGCCGACTGCCACAAAAGCGTCATAAACACGTGCGCACTCCTCGGAATACGGCTTAACGTGTTCCCGAAGGAGATAGACGGCGAATTTAACGTGCCGCTTGGCGCGAAAAGCGTGAAGGAGTACATAACGGACGGTACGGACGCGGTCATAATTACGTCGCCGAATTACTACGGCGTGTGCTCGGATATTGAAGCTATCGCAAGTGAGTGTCACGACAAGGGTATACCGCTGCTCGTTGACGAGGCGCACGGCGCGCACTTTATAGCGGACAGTCGTTTCCCCGAAACGGCTGTAAGGTACGCGGACGCGGTGTGCCACAGTGCGCACAAGACGCTTAACGCGCTCACCGGCGCGGCGTATCTGCACCTTAACGGCTCACTTATAAACAGGGAAGCCGTCCGCGAAGCGCTTACCATGTTCCAATCGTCAAGTCCGTCTTACGTCATAGCGTCGTCCGCCGACACGGCGCGCGACGAGCTCGCGACGGGTAACGCGTGGAGCGAAACGTACGATATGTGCGAAAGGTTTAAAGAGGAAATGCGCAAATCGGGCGTTAAAGTGTTTGAAAGCGACGACGTGACGCGGCTCGTACTCAATTTTTCACACTTCGGCATAACGGGCTTTGACGTGAGCCGCGCGCTGTCAAAAAAGGGCATAGACGTTGAAATGGCGGATCTTTACAACATTGTGCTTATAGTAACGCCGTCAAACACGCCGTCCGACCTTGACGCGCTTAAAAAAGCTATCGCTAAAATCACGTCGTCGGGCGCGTCTTTCGCGCCTTCCCCGCGCGTCTTACCGCCGCCGCCGTGCAATCAAACGCTCACGCCGAGCGACGCGTTCTTTTCCGACCGCGTGAAGCTGCCGCTTGAAAGAGCCGAGGGACGCGTATCGTGCGCGTCTGTATCGTCATACCCGCCGGGAATACCAGTAATATACATGGGTGAAACAATAAGGCGGGAACATATAGATTACATCAAATACATACTGTCTGCCGGCGGCGAAGTCACGGGGCTTGCCGAAGGTGAGATCACAGTCACGGAGTTAAGATAATGAATGAGATCATTACAGTTACGGGTACGGTTGAAGAGATAATATACTCCAACCCCGACAACGGCTATACCGTCTGCGGTATAGACAGCGCGGAGGAGGGGCTTTTTACCGCGACCGGATATATGCCGTTTCTCACCGAGGGCGAAAGCGTGTCGCTGTCGGGCGCGTGGGTTACTCACCCCGACTACGGCGAACAGTTTAAGACCGAATACTTTGAGCGCGTGCTGCCGTCGGACGAGGAATCGGTGATACGTTACCTCGGTTCGGGCATAATACAGGGCATACGCGAAGCGACCGCGAAAAAGCTCGTGGAGCGTTTTGGGCGCGAGGTTTTGGACATAATGCTCACATCACCCGAAAAACTGTCGGAAATAAAGGGTATAAGTAAAGAAAAAGCGAAAAAAATCGGCGAGGAATTTGCAAAGCTGCAGTCGGTACAAAGTATCGTCATGTTTCTGCAGCAGTACGGAATATCCGCCAATATGGCGGTAAAGGCGCATAACGCGCTCGGCGCGGGCGCGGTGGACATGATACGCAAAAACCCGTACGTACTCGCCGATATGGTGGACGGTATCACGTTCAAGACCGCGGACGCGATCGCGTTCAATATGGGTATGCCCAAAAACAGCACGGTACGCATAAAGGCTGGAATTAAAAACATACTCCGCAGCGCCGCCTACACAAACGGGCACGTGTATCTGCCCAAAACAGTACTTATCGAGCACAGCGCGTACACGCTCAGGGTCGAGGAAAACGAGGTCGAAGCGGCTGTCGCCGAGCTTATCGCGTCGAGGGACATATTCCAGGACAATGTGGAAAATACCGACGCGTGCTACCTGTACGAGTACTACGAGGCTGAATATTACATTTCACGGCGGCTCATCGCAATATCGAACGGCGCGCAAAAGTTTAAAATGACCGAAACACAGGCGGAAAAGGCTATCGACGCGCTTGAGGAAAAGACGGGAGTTTACCTTGAAAGTGAGCAGCGCGGCGCTGTCGTTACGGCGCTCAGTGCGGGCTGCATGGTACTTACCGGCGGTCCGGGCACGGGTAAAACTACGACGATAAACACGATAATAAAGCTTTTGGACGAGATGAAGCTGTCGATAGCGCTTGCCGCCCCGACGGGACGCGCCGCAAAACGTCTGAGTCAGGTCACGGGCTGCGAGGCAAAGACGATACATCGCCTTTTGGGCACACAGCGAAGCTCCGCCGGGTACAGCGTGTTCACGCATAACGAGGAAAATCCGCTGTCGGCGGACGTGATAATACTCGACGAGGTAAGTATGATCGACGTCAGCCTTATGTCGTCGTTCCTAAAAGCCGTAAAACGCGGCGCACGCCTCATCCTATCGGGCGATGCCGACCAGTTGCCGTCCGTGGGACCGGGCAACATCGTCCACGACATAATCGAAAGCGCCACGATCCCCGTAATACAGCTTAACAGGATATTCAGACAGGCGGAGGAAAGTCTTATAATAGTCAACGCGCACAGGATAAACCGCGGCGAAATGCCGGACTTATCGGTAAGGTCAAGCGACTTCTTCTTCCTCAAGCGCCAAACGCCCGAGGAAAGCGCTTACACGGTCAAGGACTTGTTCCAAACGCGTCTGCCGAAAAGCTACGGCGTGGATCCCATCACGTCCATACAAGTACTCTCCCCTACCAAAAAGGGACTTGCGGGCACTGTGGCTTTAAACAAGCTTTTACAGTCGCACATAAACCCTTACGACGAGCGCAGACCGCAGTACGTTTACGGTTCTGTGACCTTCCGTGTCGGCGACAAGGTCATGCAGACGAAAAACAATTACGACATGATATACACGCGCGCGGACGGTGAGGACGGCACCGGCATTTTTAACGGCGATATGGGTATTATAGAAAATATATCGGCGCGGGACAAGTACATGACGGTAATTTTCGACGAGGATAAGGTCGTCGAGTACCCGTTCGCGAATCTTGACGAGCTTGACCTCGCGTACGCGATCACGGTCCATAAAAGTCAGGGCAGCGAGTTTCCGATAGTCGTTATGCCCGTCTGCTCGTTCGCGCCGATGCTTATGAGCCGCAACCTTTTCTACACCGCCGTGACGCGCGCGCGGGATATGGTCGTGCTTGTCGGCAGCGAGAAAACGGTGCGCAACATGACGCTTAACAACCAATTCAAGCAGCGGTTTACGGGACTTAGGGAAAAGCTTGTTGCGGTGAAAAAATTTACCGATACGAAAAATGAAAATGAGTAAAACGAGGTGATCATATGCGCGGAGCGATTTTTGACGTTGACGGCACGCTTCTCGATTCCATGTCCGTGTGGTGGGACGTGCTGATTGAATTTTACAGGCAGCGCGGCGTGCATCTTACGGACGGGGAAGCGCTTGAATTTAAGGAGCTGACGCTCGACGAGTCGATACCGCTTATGATAGACGAGCTGGGGCTTAGCGAGTCGGTCGACGAGGTGCTTGACACGCTCAAGGGCATGGCGGCGAAGCATTACGAAACGACGCTGCCGCTTAAAAAGGGCGCGGGCAAATATTTAAAGCAGCTCCACGATGACGGAGTTAAGATAGCGATAGCCACGTCGGGGTACGAGGAGCTTTGCAAAAAAGCGTTCACGCGCCTTGGAGTGTGGCAGTGCATCGACGCTTGCGCGTTTTCGTGGGAGGTGGGCGTGAATAAGTCGAATCCGGACGTGTACCTTCTCGCGGCGAAGCGTATCGGCGTGCCGCCGGAGGAGTGCGTCGTGTACGAGGACATAACGGCGGGTATAAGCGGCGCGAAAAAGGGCGGCTTTAAAACGTGCGCCGTCTACGACGATACCAACGCCGACGAAACCGACACGCTTATCTCCCTCGCGGATAGATATATAAAAAGCTGGAGTGAACTGCTAAAGTCAAGACCACCGACTTAGCCGGTGGCTTGCACTGCCCCTATAAGGGGCTATTACTGGCATGCGCTTGTGAGCGCACTGAATTGTTCGACAACTGCATCACTTTTTCAAGCTGCTGCTAAAGCAGCTTTTTTATTTGCTATTCTTTACCGGCTCACCCGTAAACGGGTCCATATACTCTTTCAATGAAATTTGGTCGGCCGTATAATCCTCTTGTAACTGCTGCCGGATATATTCTTTTATCTTCGCAGTATTTTTTCCTACTGTATCTACATAATACCCTCTCCACCAGAAATGTCTGTTCCCATATTTCTATCCCTTTCCTGTCACACAATCCTCGCAATATCTTTCCTATATCTGATTTTATTTTTCCATATATTATCTGTCGGCGATATTTTGGTGCAAATACTATGTGATACTTGCAATTCCATGTTGTGTGTGATAAACTATTATTGCTTTGTGATTTACTCATTGAGCTTTCCTCCTTGCTATTTTGTTGCAGTCGCCAAACTGTTTTCATTATAGCATTGGAGGTTTTTTTCTGCAATTACTTGAAGCTAAAGCTTTTTCGGAACTCACCCGCATAGCGGGTGGTTTATTTTTATTAGCAGCACAATAAAAAAACGCCCCCCGTGGGGCGTTTTTTATCTCTGCGGCGTTATTTCATTGTCACATACTGCTGCCAGCGATAGAGAACTGTATAGTCCTTGTCGAATACGACCGCGCATACTTTGTACCTTTCGCCGCTTACGAAGTGGTTTTTCGGCTCGTCGACCGTTGTAACTAACGTAGGCTCGCCGTTCAATGTCACATATTCGTCTAAATTAACAGCCTCTACAAGCTCGTCCGAATCCTCCTCCGTGCTTAACAAGCTGTCCGACGTATCGGCAAAGTTCATCGTATAATTCCTCCATTGCCACGGCGTGAGCGTCGTGTAGATGCCGCTTCCGTTCGTAATGCTGTCATACGAAACATCTCTGCCGTTCTTATTATATACGTCATATCCGATATGCGCCGCTTCCGCGCGCGTTACGTCCGAGCGAATCACTATACCGTTTTGCGCCGACGCGTCCTTTATCTCGAAACTGATGCCGTCGCAGGGCGTGTTTATGTAATTATCCTCATAGCTCATAAAGTAGTAATTATGGTCCGCCTCGCTCGTGCAGTCGTTTATATACGACGTTTCAAAGCCTCCGTCGTAGGACAGCGACTCGGATTTGAGTGTAGAGAATATCTCGTCCGTCGCGTTGTCGTTTTGATCTCCCTTTCGGAACATGAGATAAACCGCGCGGATTTTCTTGTTTTCGTCGATGCCGAAATGCACTTCGACGAACTTGCCGGCTCTGTCGTTTTTAATGAGCGACGCGATAGGCTTATTTTCAAAAGACCAACCGGGGGAGGTGAATGCACCGAAGTTCATCTCCGTGCAGTACTTATAATTTAAAATATCGGGGTTTATACTCTCATAATAAGCGTAGGGATGGTTTTCGTGAAGAGATGACCACGCGCAGCACGCAAGCCCTACCTTACCTTTCGCGCCACTCATTTCTATAAGCTGATCATCGTTTACCTGACCTTTCATGTCGCGCGTTTCGTAGCGGGTTATTGTAATATTGACATTTCCGTCGTCACCCGCGACCTCATTTGTGATCCACGCGGGCACGTTCTGACCGCTGACGTTTACGCTAAAGCCCACGCCGTCGCGGTATATAAGCTCATTCTGTGTCCAATGCTCCAAGCCGTCAGGTCCGACAGCCGCCATGACCACCGTAGCGAACGACGCGCAGAGCGTTATCGCGCACACCATAAGCATTGACATTATTTTCGCGCGTCTGCCCGACGACGAGCGCATTTTTATAAAACGTTCCTGTAATTCTTTGCCGCCCGAGCTCATCTGTGTTGTAAAAAATTTTTGAAGCATCTTACATTCCTCCTTTATCCAACATATCCAAAATAGTTTCCATATACATAGTTTTACCCGCCTCGTCCATGTCCTTTACAACCGTCATATCGCAGTACACCTCGCACGCTTGCGACACGTTCGCGCTCATAAGGTACGCGAACGGATTGAACCAGTGGATTGCATTCACAATAAGCGCTATCTGCTTATATATTAAGTCGCCGTGCTTGTAGTGCGTCAGCTCGTGGGTGAATATCATTTTTTCCGCGTCTCCGTCAATCGCGGTTTCAGGCAGATATATTACGGGAAAAAACGTACCCACAAGCATCGGAGAAACGCTGCGGCTTGAAATTCTGATACGGATATTGCGTCTGATTTTAAGAGAGCGCTTTACCTCCTCAAACGCGCCGCTGTGTGCAAGGTCAATGCTGTTACGGCGCATTTTAAAGAGAAATACGAAGTAATTCCCGAAAGCGAGCAGTATAAACACTCCCACGCCCGTAAGATACACGTACAACGCTAAATCGTACACGCGTATACGATTTTTCGCGCCGATGGGGAACTCGCGGTACTCGATCGGCTCTCTGTCGGTCACGGCGGGCGGTGACTGCGTGTCGGCGTCCGTGTTTGTGTCCGTACCGCTTTGCGCAGGATCGGCGCGGATTACGCCGACATCGGGCGCTATTATTTCCGCGCCGCTTCGCGGTACAGCTTTCCAAAACGGAACAAGCATACATATCATCGCCGCAAGCCATACGTAATACTGCCATCTCGCCGAGAAATGTTTAAACGTAAACGGCTTCAACGCCGAAAGCAGTATGATTATCGCCGACCCGAAGGCGCTTAAAAGCAACACCGTTTTCAGTATTTCAGACATCGTTATTTCTCCGTATCAAGTAATTTGCGCAGCTCGTCAATGTCCTCGCGCGACAGCGCGTCGTTTTCGTAGAGCGACGCGACCATGTTGCGCAGCGAGCCTCCGAACATTTTCGACAGGAAGGATTTTGACTCGTCAACACTGTATTCCTTCTCCTTTAAAACGGGATAGTAATAATGATACTTACCCTTACTGTCATATGCGATAACGTTCTTGTCGCAAAGGCGGACAAGCAGTGTGGACACGGTCGTCCGCGTCCATTTATTTTTCGGGAGCAGCTTTAATATATCGCCTATCGTCATAGGTTCTTCCGCCCGCCAAAGTATTTTCATGAGCTCATATTCGGATTCGGTGACATTTTGTCTTGCCATTTTAAAACCTCCTTTTTGTATAACTACGACCGTCGTTAATTGTATTATATAACTACGTTTGTCGTTTGTCAATATGTTTTTCCAAATTTTTTTGAAATTTTGTAAGAGCCCTCCATTGCGCTCGCCCGCACACAAAAAACGCCCCCGTGGGGCGTTTTTCCCTCATTTTACTCCTCCGGTAATTCTTTTGCGACGTCGTAGAAGCCGCGGACGAGCATGTTTACGCTTGTACCGAATATTGCCGCAAGTGTTATCAGTTTATCGTGGCTGGGCGTGGTAATATCTCTTTCATAGCGAGTAATGGTTTCGGCGGTCACACCGAGTCTTTTCCCCAATTCGGTCTTAGTCATTCTGAGTGATGTCCTGTAAATCATAATGTTTTGCCCAAGTGTATTGTCGTTCCTGATTCTCACAATAATTACCCCCTGTATTATATAATTTCAACGATATTTTACCATAAAACGGTAAGGTTTGCAATGGGGAGGGGGAAATTTTGTCATTACAATACACTCACCAGATTTTCCGACAGGCGGGCGAATTCGTCGAGCGACAGCGTTTCACCGCGTCTTGAAGGCTCTATGCCCGTTTCGGTAAGCAGCCGCGACATTTCCTCCTTAGGCACGGGAAAAGCTGACGACATGCAGTTTAAAAGCGTCTTTCGCCTTTGCGAAAACGCGGCTTTGATCACGCGGAACAACAGCTTCTCGTCCGTCACGCTGACGGCGCTTTTCGGAAGCAGCCGCAGCTTCAGCACCGCGCTGTCCACCTTCGGCGGCGGCACAAACAGCGACGCGGGAACGGTCGTTACTATCGAGGGCTCGCAGAAGTAGCGGCAAAGAAGCGTGATCGCGCCGTAGTCCTTCGACGCGGGACTTGCCGTTATACGCTGCGCCACCTCCTTTTGCACCATAACCACTATATTGTTTAGCGGCAGACGCTCCTCCAAAAGCTTCGTTATCACCGGAGTTGTTATATAATACGGGAGATTCGCGGCGACGCTTACGTTCCTTTCGCCAAACTCCTCCTTTATAAGCGAGCGCAGATCAAGCTTTAAAACATCGCCGTGCACGACCTTGACATTGTCAAAGCCGCCAAGCGTGTACTCAAGCACGGGAAGCAGCCTGTCGTCAAGCTCGATCGACACGACCTTGTCCATACGCTCCGCGAGCGCGGCGGTAAGCGTGCCGAAGCCCGGACCTATTTCCAAAACCTCGTTTTCGTTTTCGAGCGCGTCAACGATTTTTGTCAAAATGTCGCGCGACGTGAGAAAATTCTGACCCAACCCTTTTTTAAAGGTAAAGCCGAACTTGTTTTGCACGTCGCGTATCACGCGCGGCGATGTTAGATCCATATCGTACATTCTCCTTGTCGTTTGATTTGTTATAATTATATAATATACGAAAACACCTTTTAAGTCAATAAAAATACAAATTCGCGCCGCTTGCTGTTGAAAGATGTGAAAATATATGTTAAAATAGTCGTATAGGATTTCGGACAGGAAGGGTGTCGTATTATGATAGCTATTATAGACTACGGCGCGGGCAATCTGCAAAGCGTTAAAAACGCGCTCGATTTTTTGGGCGCGGAGTGCGTTGTCACCGGCAGCGCCGACGAGATACTTAACGCGGACAAGGTAATACTTCCCGGCGTGGGCGCGTTCGGCGACGCTATGGCAAGACTTAACGAAACCTCACTCACGGAGCCGGTAAAACGCGCGGCTCTCGGCGGTAAGCCGTTTTTGGGTATATGCCTCGGACTTCACCTGCTGTTTGAGGAGAGTGAGGAAAGCCCGAAAGTGAAGGGACTTGGCGTGTTTAAGGGTAAAGTCGTAAAAATACCCGACACGGGACTTAAAATACCGCATATGGGCTGGAACAATATCACCGTTACGAAAAAGAGTAAAATACTCAACGGTATCGGTGACTCGCCGTATGTGTACTTCGTCCACTCGTACTATATAAACCCCGCCGACGGCGGCATCGTCAGCGCGCGCACGGAGTACGGGCTGCCGCTTGACATAGCGGTCGAGAAGGATAACGTGTTCGCGACGCAGTTCCACCCCGAAAAAAGCGGCGATGTCGGTATGACGATTTTGAGGAATTTTATAAATCTGTAAGGAGTAAATATGTACGCGAAAAGAATAATACCGTGCCTTGACGTGAAAAACGGCAGGGTGGTAAAGGGAGTTAATTTTGTAAACCTGATAGACGCGGGCGATCCCGTCGAGTGCGCGAAGGTGTACGACAAAGCCGGCGCGGACGAGCTTGTGTTCCTCGACATAACCGCGTCGTCGGACGCGCGCGAAACGGTCGTCGATATGGTGCGCGCGGTGGCGCGTGAGGTATTTATACCGTTCACCGTCGGCGGCGGTATACGCACCGTCGAGGATTTTCGTAAAATTTTAAACGCCGGCGCGGATAAGGTGTCGGTAAACAGTGCCGCGCTTAAGCGTCCCGAGCTTATAAGCGAGGCGGCGGATAAGTTCGGCAGTCAGTGCGTCGTGTGCGCGATCGACGCGAAGCGCCGCGCGGACGGTAACGGCTGGGAAGTGTACTTAAACGGCGGCAGGGTGAATACCGGTAAGGACGCGCTCGAGTGGGCAAGTGAAGCCGAGGCGCTTGGCGCGGGTGAGATACTTCTCACAAGCATGGACTGTGACGGTACAAAGGCGGGCTACGACGTGGAGCTTACGCGCGCCGTAAGCGAAAACGCGAAGATCCCCGTGATAGCGTCGGGCGGCGCGGGTACGATGGAGCATTTTTTGGACGCGTTCCGTTTCGGAAAGGCGGACGCGGTACTCGCGGCGAGTTTGTTCCACTTCAGGGAAATAGAAATTATGGATTTGAAAAGGTATTTGGCGCAGAACGGTGAAAGCGTAAGAATATAAATTGTTAAAAGTAAGAAAGGGAAGTAAAATGAGTAAAAAACAGAGAAGAAAGACGGTTGCTCCGAAGGAGAGCGTGATAGCAAAGAACGAGTTCAGTATGGATAATTCCAAGATATACATTATTCTCACGATCGTCATGTTTCATATCGTGCCGCTGGTACTTGTAATGATGGGCGAGGAGGGACAGAATATACTGCTCGTGACCTTCCTAATGATGCTCAACCCCATATTCATCGCGCTCACGGGACTTATATACGGAATAAAGAAGGGCTATAACTTCAAATTTCCGCTGTTTATGGGAGTTATCGCGTCAATTTCGATACCGATGTACTACAACTTCGAGTCGGGCGCGTACATGGCGCAGACGTTGGTCGTTATGACGCTCGTGTATATAGCGTTCGCGTTTTTATCGACGCTGATCGGCGCGTTTATCAAAAAATTTATAAGGATTTGACGGAGGGTGTTATGGAGGAGAAAACACAGGGAAAGCTTTTCGGCGCGTTCACGAGTATGTCGCCCGAGATCTACAAGGATTTTTACAAGATATATTACAAGGAGCGTCTTAAGGTATTCAATATAATAACGGCGATGATCGCGGTTGTAATCATTATAGCGGGCTTTGCCGCGTACTATAACGGCTTCGGCGCGGTATGGACGGTGCTGGCGCTGTGGATAGGCGCGTTTATGCTGTTCTATCCGCGCATGGCGTACAGGAAGCCGTACAAGAGGTCGCGGGACGTGAAGCAGACGACGCGCTTCGCGTTTTACGATTCGTTCGTGCGTGAGAGGATAGACGGTAACGAAACGGATTATAAGTATGCGGAGCTTATGCAGGTGCTTGAAACGAACAAGTATTTTTTCATATATCACGACATCGCGAGTGTGAGTATAGTGGATAAGGCGAACGTGAAGGAGAGCGCCGACGGTCTGTCCGAGCTTCTTCGCGCAAAAGCGGCGTATAAGAGGATAAAGGGATAGGGGGCGTATGAAAGGCCCCTTGTCAAAGTGAACCACACGCTTCGCGTGTGGTAGGCGTGTTGCGAAGCAACAAACACCGTAGCAGGGGAAGCCACACGGCGACCTTTACGGTTGCCCTTACGGAAATGGGACGTCGGGGGCGCCGTCCCCTACACCCGTAATTTTAAAATTGTTCACCGTAGGGGCTGGCGCCCTCGACAGCCCCTACCCAATATAAATATAAATAAATTCCCTCTCCCCATTGCAAATCCTGCCGTTTTATGGTAAAATATCACTGAAAATTATACAATACAGGGGGTAATTATTTTGAGAATAAGGAACGACAATACACTGGGACAGAACATTATGCTTTACAGGACCTCACTCAGAATGACAAAAACAGAATTGGGGAAACGGCTCGGTGTGACCGCCGAAACCATTACGAGATATGAACGGGATATCACCACGCCCAGCCACGATAAATTGATAACGCTTGCGGCAATATTCGGTACAAGCATAAATATGCTCGTCCGCGGCTTCTACGACGTCGCAAAAGAATTACCGGAGGAGTAGAACAGGGATAAAAAACGCCCCATGGGGCGTTTTTTTATTTCAAAAATTCGTATTCAAACAGCACCGGAACAATTTCAGAGTTGTAATAATCCTTGACGAGCGTTTTCAATCCCGCAAGACTTGTATGTAATTCGACATTATCCCAAACCGTGTCGCCTGTTGTTTCATCAACGTGTGATGTATCAAGTTCGGCAAATATCTGATATACGCCATAAGTCAAATCGGGGTTATAATTTTCTGTTTCCTTTGCCCAACCGAGAACCGTTTCCCATTGCTTCAAAATGGCTTTTTCCTTGTCGTCGAGGGCAAGTCTCTTTATATCGCGTAGGGCAATTGTTTCCCCGTTTGTACCGTCAAGGCATAGTTCGTTGCGGTAAAACCGACCGTCGCTGCCTGTAAACGTGCGCATGTGGTTCTGCATTTCCGTACATGTAAACAGCAAACATTTCAATAGGAATTGCGCAAGTTTGCCGTTTGCAACGTCCGCGTTGAACCTGTCCGCACCGTCTGCTGATTTCATTATTCTGGCGCGTTCCGTCCACGCCCTGTTGTACGTGATATACCGTGACGCGCAGAACATGGGCAACTTTTCAAGGTAGTTATCTTTGCGTAGGAAAAAGCCGTGCGCGTTATATAGTGCCGCAGTTATAAGGCTAGAGTGGATGTCTGGGTTGTCAAATCCAGAAGTGTCAATCGTCATATAGCCTAAAATGTTATCATTGAGTTTTGGCACAATTCTGTTTTTTGGCACACACTCTTTTCCGTCAAAACCTAATGTAACAGTTCCGTCCACATCATCTTGAAACAGCCGTTTGTCATAATATTTTTGGCTGAAGTTACTATATATGCGTGTAACAGGCAAATTTCCGTCACAAATCAATACACCGTTTTTCTCATCAATATCAAACGCTTGTAATTGTATTTTTTCGATATTTGCATCTTTATTGGACCACAATGCGACCATAATACAAGCGTCAATATTTGTATGGAAATGCCGTCTGTTAAAAGCAAATCCGCCCAAAAATTTTCTGTCGATCAAATGTTGTGCTTTCCAATACTTGGCGGGGGAATATACTATATAGCTGTCCGTCGGTTGACGCAGATAATATTTGAAGCCCGACCATATAAAAGCATTACCCAAATCATTAGAGGCTGTTCCTTTGACTTCTTTTTTCATTTCAGAAACAACATAACTTTGTTTCCATGATGAAGATTTAGAACCAACGCCTTTTTTCTGATGTTCGATACTTGTCGTTTCCGCATAGGGCGGATTTTCAAACAGAATAACCGTGCATTTCGGGTTATCAATATACTGCCTGATAATCGGGTTTTCGATATATTCTTTGCTTAAAGCGTCCGCGCCGGTTACAAGACCGGCGTTGAATGTTTCCGCTGTTTCAATCGGAGGGATAATATGCCGTATTTTTGCGCCGAGCAATTCCTGAAGCACCTTATATTCGTAATATTCGACTGTTGATACAATACAATGTGAAAGTTCATCGTCCGTAAGACCCGCTTCAAGGTTTCCTGTCCCGGCACATCTGTCCAAAATGATATAATCATATCCGGCGGGAACGCGGGCGATTGCAGCCCGCACCAATTCAAGGGACTTTTCAGCGTACAGCTGATGAGTATAGAATGCGCCGAGGTTCTTTTTCTGTAATGTATCGTTGAGCTTGTCCATCAAGTAATTAAACTTGACGTTTGTTTGCCCTGTATACGGATAAATGTATTGCGCAAAATGGACGGGTTTTCTGATTTCCCCAATCGTCTTATGCTTGCCCGTATCATCTCCGAGAAAATCCTCTTTTCGCGCCGTGGGGACTGCCTTATAAAAAGACGTAGCCCATCCTACAATACAGTTTTCGTCAATGTGTATCTTTGTAAAGTTGTTTTCTTTAAGCAGGGCGACAATGTTTTCCACATCAAGAGGCTTGTCATAGTGCAGTACCTTTTCCGCATTCCCGCCGATAAAACCGCTGTTATCCTTGGAAGCGCCGCCGGAATACAGCTTTTCGATATCGGCAAGATACAGCGCAGAACGGTATAGCCATATCGTAGCGGCGTTTACGTCAATAATCAGAATATTTGCCGGAACAGGCTTTCCCTTGACACGCAGGGCAGACAGGTATTTAATGCACTGAAAAAGCACGGAGTTTAAATCGGTAACGTGCAGCTTAAACTCAAGCAAGTTTCCGTTTATAACCCCGTCATTATTATCTGACAGTATATCATCAATGTCTAAAGAGGGATTGACGCGAGGCAGAAAGACCTTGTAAAAGTCTAACTGTCCATCTCTTTCCAAAATATACCGATCCATAGTTTTGACCTTACCTTCCGAACATAATAAAATATATATAACAGTATATTATAACAAAGTCCGATTGTCAATAGATTATCTATGGGTATTTCAGAGTGTCTGTAGCAGCTCACTCCGGCTTTTTATATACCTATCCGCGAGGGAGATAAAGGTGTCGGTTTCGTCGGCGTTGGTATCGTCGCAGACCGGAGCAGGTACTCTATAACCTTATTTCAAATGCGGCCGCCCATGTCGGTGAGGGTAGCACGTTTTGGTTTGAACTTAAATGCTGTTAATAAGAACCTGACCCAACACGAAATCAAAGATTTCTGTCGGGTGCCCCAGAACCTTTTTGCTTCGCAATAAAAACCTGACCCAACACGAAATCAAAGATTTCTGTCGGGTGCCCCAGAACCTTTTTGCTTCGCAATAAAAAAGTCATGGAACTTACATTCCATGACTTTTTAAATTAAAGAGTAAAATCCTCCGGCTCAAAATCCGTTTTCAGCCTTCTCGCGCGCCTTACGGTACGTTTTAAAATGTCATACGAAAACTTTTTGCACGCCGCGCCGTCACCGGTCACGGTCTGCTTTTTCACATCGCAGTACAGTCCGCCGTCCCTTTTATGCGCGTTCACGCACACGGCGCATATTTTCGTTATATCACGCGAGTATATCATATCTACCCCTCCAATTTACATACTTTCCACCGTTTCAATACCCAAAAGTCCCAAAGCGGTACGTATAGCCCGCGTTACCGCGTCCACTATGGCAAGACGCGCCTTTCTCGTTTCCTCGTCGGCTCCCTCTTTCATGATTGGATTTGTGTTATAGAACTTGTTAAACGCCTTTGTAAGGTTGGTAACGTACCTGTTAATATAAAACGGCTCATTTTTATCCGCCGCGTCTTTAACAGCGTCTGAGAAGGACGCAAGCTGCTTTACAAGCGAGTACGCCTCATCCGACACAGCCTTTGAAAAGTCGGGACTTGAGTAGTCAATACCGTCGGCGCGGCGCAAAATACTCCTGCCGCGCGCGTAACCGTACTGACAGTACGGGGCGCTTTCACCCTCAAAGTCAAGCATACTGTCCCAACTGAATATAATATCCTTCTCACGCGAATTTTTAAGGAACGTGTACAAAATCGCGCCTATACCGATTTTCTTCGCCGCATCGTCTATATCGTCGACCGCGTTACCGTTACTTTTTATTATATCGCGCGTCTTTTCGACCGACTCCCTCAGCACATCCTCCAAAAATACCACATCACCGTGACGCGTGGACATCGCGCGTCCGGGGAACTTCACAAGTCCGAACCCCACAAACTCACAGCCCTCGCTCCACTCCCAGCCCGCGCGCTTCATCACCTCGAATATCTGCTTAAAATGCAGCGCCTGCGGCGTACCGACAACGTATATATTTTTATAAAAATCATACGTCCTGTGACGGTAAAGCGCCGCCGCAATGTCACGCGTGGCATAAATCGTCGCACCGTCCGACTTAAGTATAATACACGGCGGAATATTAAGGTCCGACAGATCCACCACCTGCGCACCGTCCGACTCCGTGAGCAGACCTTTTTCACGCAAAAGCTCCACGACCTCATCCATTTTATCCGAATAAAACGCCTCACCGTTATACGAGTCAAACGTAATACCGAGCATATCGTAAACGCGCTTAAACTCCGGCAAAGAAATATCGCGGAAGTACTGCCACAGCGCGGTGACCTCCTCATCGCCCTCCTCGAGCCTTTTGAAGTAATCACGCGCCTCATCCTCGAGCGACGGATCCTTCTCCGCCTCCTCATGGAACCTGACGTAAACCTTTAATATCTCGTTTATCGGATCCTTTTCTATCACTTCCCTGTCGCCCCACTTATAGTACGCGCAAATAAGCTTACCGAACTGCGTGCCCCAGTCACCCAAGTGATTGAGCGACAGGACATTGTACCCAAGGTGCTTATAAATACGCGCGAGCGAGTTACCGACTGCGGTCGAGAACAAGTGACCTATATGGAACGGCTTCGCGATATTTGGCGAGGAGTACTCCACCAGCAC
The DNA here is from genome assembly GCA_947585795.1 of uncultured Clostridia bacterium. GTDB lineage: Bacteria > Bacillota > Clostridia > UBA1381 > UBA1381 > Hominilimicola. Next base: position 956 of record CANPXG010000039.1, on the reverse strand, counting down.
CGTCTTACCGCCGCCCATATCGGACGAGCCCCACCTTTCACCTTGTTCACGCGCCGCCGTCACGGTTTCGGCGATAAACCTCCCGCGGTTCAGGAAAAAATTCAAATAACCGCCCGCCGCTTCCACTCTGTCTATAACGTCGTCACCGGACATTTTTTCCGCCAACTCCTTCGCTATAAGCGGCGGAGCCTTACGCATCACCTTCGCAAGCGGGAAACACGGGAACGCGAAATCACCCATACTCTCCTCGGGCGGCACTTCTATCGATTTTTCAACCGTTTCCCTGTCAAGCTCCGCAACTTGCGTTATTTTATCTATTATATGCTCCTTAAAATCCATCACTTTAGCTCCTCTTCACGTATTATCATGCTTATTATAGCATTTACGCGCCGCTTATGCAAGACAAATAAGCGCCGCAAAAGAAATTTTTATGACTTCTGTAATAAAAATTAACAAAATATCTTGACATAACCATATAAAATAAGGTATAATATATGATGTTGTATGAGAAATACATCTGAATCCATCAAGCTGATTTCACATCGGCTTGCCGGAGGGAGGGGAAACAATGTCGGAAGTAAGAGTTAAAGATAATGAATCATTAGATAGCGCGCTTCGCAGATTTAAGCGTCAATGCGCAAAGTCAGGTGTTATGTCTGAAATAAGAAAACGTGAGCATTATGAAAAGCCGAGTGTAAAGCGCAAGAAGAAGTCTGAGGCTGCAAGAAAGAGAAAGTTCTGATCGCCTCACGCAAACGCGTGATCTTATTTTTCACAGGGGAAACACTGACGCGTTAGTTTCGCGCGGGACATTTGCGTAAATGTAATGGTCTGAATATATATAGAGAGAGTTACGGCTCTCTCTTGTATTTCCCTTTATGCTGGTATAGCTCAGTTGGTAGAGCAGCGCATTCGTAATGCGCAGGCCGCGGGTTCGAGTCCCATTACCAGCTCCA
>CANPXG010000038.1 GCA_947585795.1 uncultured Clostridia bacterium | reverse complement strand
AATAAGAAAATTTTGTGGGAAAAGTTGCACAAAAACTTCATTAAAATTTCTGTAAATTTGTAGAAATTTTAATGAAATTTTTTTGTGTTAAAGCTTGAAAAGAGTGTTGAAATCATGTATAATAGTCATGTTGTGACTTTATGCGAGTGAAAAAAAGCGCCTCGCATAAATGGACTGATACGCGATGAAACGGGAGGTTGCGGCTCTTTGAAGCCGGTTTTTCCGCGGAGTGAGTCCGATTCATGAAACCGGGCGGCAGTTGAGTATTCGCGCGCTTTATCTATGTATGTGACGCGGCTTCTTGTGAAGCGGCGCTATGCATAACGCGCGCGGTGAAAATTGACGAGCAATGCCCGAATGTATAAGTGAATATGTTCGGGTTTTCTTTAAGGGTGACGCGAAACACCCGGCGGTGTGTGCAATTTTCTTTAGCGCTGTCGTGCAGATTACAACAAAACAAAAAATTTTGAGGAGGGAAAAGTATGGCAGCAAACCAAAAAATCAGAATCAAGCTTAAGGCTTATGATCACGTAGTTCTCGATCAGAGTGCGGAAAAAATCGTAGAGATCGCAAAGAGAACGGGCGCCAAGGTATCAGGCCCCATTCCGCTTCCGACAGATAAGGAAGTCATCACGATCTTGAGGGCGGTCCATAAGTATAAGTATTCTCGTGAGCAATTTGAAAGAAGAACTCACAAAAGACTGATAGATATAGTGGTTCCGGGCGCTAAGACGATGGAGTCGCTTATCAAAATAGATTTGCCCGCGGGCGTCGAGATAGACGTTATACAGAAGTAAATCCCGCGCGGAATAAATCAAACCACTCATATAGCAGTAGCCCGAAGGGCTATGATGCAGGTCAAGTTTCCGTTCGCTTTTGCGGAAACCAATAACTGTTTAAGGAGGAAAAGAACATGAAGAAAGCAATTTTAGGCACAAAGGTTGGCATGACGCAAATCTTTGGCGAAGGCGGCGTTGTTATCCCCGTAACGGTCGTTATGGCGGGCCCGTGCGTTGTCACACAGAAGAAAACTGTTGATACGGATGGTTATGACGCTGTTCAGGTAGGCTTCGGCGACGTTAAGGAGAAGCATCTTAACAAGCCGCAGCTCGGTCACTTTAAAAAGGCAGACACCGCGAATAAAAAGTATGTCAGAGAACTTAGACTTGAGGATTGCTCGGCTCTTAATGTTGGGGACGAGATCAAATCTGACGTTTTCGCTGCCGGAGATAAGGTCGACGTTACGGGTATCTCGAAGGGTAAAGGCTTTGCCGGTCCGATGAAGCACGGTCTTCACAGAGGTCCCATGACTCACGGCTCAAAGAGTAAAAGAGTTTCCGGTTCAATGGGTATGTGTTCAAACCCCGGACGCGTGTTCAAGGGTAAGGTATTGCCCGGACATATGGGCGTTCAAAAAGTTACGGTCCAAAATCTTGAGGTTGTCAAAGTAGACGCTGAGCAGAATTTAATTTTGGTAAAAGGCGCGATCCCCGGCTCAAAGGGCGGACTTGTTACAATCAAGAACAGCGTGAAGGCATAATCAAGGAATTGGAAAGGAGGAAATATAATGGCTACAGTTGCTTTATATAACATGGAAGGCGCAAAGACGGGAAGCATGGAAGTTTCCGACGCGATTTTTGCGGCTGAAGTGAATGAAAAGGTGCTGCATACGGTAGTTGTGAACTATCTTGCAAACCAAAGACAGGGCACGCAGAGCACAAAGACGCGCACGGAAGTGAGTGGCGGCGGTGCGAAGCCCTGGCGTCAGAAGGGCACGGGCAGAGCAAGACAGGGAAGTATCCGCGCTCCTCAGTGGACGGGCGGCGGCGTTGCTTTGGGTCCCAAGCCGAGAAGCTATCGCTACAGCATTAACAAGAAGGTAAAGAGAATAGCTTTAAAGAGCGCTCTGTCGGCGAAGTACGCAGATTACAAGGTATACGTGATCGAGGATATGAAGCTTGACGAAATCAAGACGGCGAAGATAGTAAATCTTCTCAAAGGTCTTGAGGTAAACACAAAGGCTCTTATAGTTACGGCGGAGGCTGACGAGAACATTTACAAGTCGGCGAGAAACATAAAGAATGTTACTCCCACTCACGTTGGTACGCTTAACACATACGATGTTTTGAACCACGACGCGTTCATCGTATCGAAGGACGCAGTGGCGAAGATTGAGGAGGTGCTTGCATAATGAATTCATACGATATTCTTAAAAGACCAATCATCTCTGAGCGCAGTATGGACAAAATCTATGACAGAGAGGGTAACGAGATAAAGAAGTATACCTTCGAGGTACCCAAGACTGTGAACAAGGTTGAGATAAAGAAGGCTGTCGAGGAAGTATTTCCCGGAGTTAAGGTCGCGAAGGTAAACACCATGAACGTTCTCGGCAAGGTTAAGAGAATGGGACGTTACGAGGGCAGACGCGCCTCGTGGAAGAAAGCGATAGTAACGCTTACGGACGACAGTAAGGCGATCGAGTTCTTTGAGATCTGATCGCAAATTTAGAGAATAAGGAGAGTAAAGGATAATGGCACTTAAGAAATATAATCCTACTTCGCCTGCCAGAAGATTTATGACGGTTTCGGACTTCTCCGAAATAACGAAGAAGTCGCCCGAGCGTTCACTCCTCGCAAAGAAGGACAAGAACGCCGGAAGAAACTCTTACGGTAGAATTACCGTTCGTCACAGAGGCGGCGGCAACAGAAGAAAGTACAGAATTATTGACTTTAAGAGAAACAAGGACGGAATGCCCGCTACCGTGATCGGTATCGAGTACGATCCGAACAGAAGCGCGAACATCGCTCTCATTCAGTATGAGGACGGCGAGAAGGCTTATATAATCGCTCCCGTAGGTCTTACGGACGGTGACGTTGTCGTATCGGGCGAGGGCGCGGACATCAAGCCGGGCAACGCTTTGTTTATAAAGGATATTCCCGTGGGTACGCTCATTCACAATATCGAGCTTTATCCGGGTAAGGGCGCGCAGCTCGTAAGAAGCGCAGGTAACAGTGCGCAGCTTATGGCTAAGGAAGGCAAGTACGCGCAGGTCAAGCTCCCTTCGGGCGAGGTCAGAATGATAAGACTTGACTGCAAAGCCACGATCGGCGTTGTAGGTAATCAGGAACATTCAAACATCTCGATCGGTAAGGCGGGCAGAAAGCGTCACATGGGCTGGCGACCGACCGTTCGAGGCGTTGTCATGAACCCGAACGATCACCCGCACGGCGGTGGTGAAGGTAAGTCACCTATCGGTCGTCCCGCACCGGTTACTCCGTGGGGTAAGCCGGCTCTCGGTCTTAAGACGAGAAAGCATAAGAACAGGACTGATAAGTTCATTGTAAAGAGAAGAAACGCTAAATAATCGATATAATTGAAAGGAGGAAGATTTAATGGGCAGATCACTTAAAAAAGGCCCCTTCGTTGAAGAGCGTCTTATGAGCAGGATAGAAGCTATGAACGCCGCAAACGAAAAGAAGGTCGTTAAAACATGGTCAAGAGCTTCCACAATTTTCCCTGAAATGGTTGGACACACAATCGCGGTGCATGACGGCAGAAAGCACGTCCCCGTATTTATCAGCGAGGATATGGTAGGTCACAGACTCGGCGAGTTTGCACCGACAAGAACCTTTAGGGGTCACGCAGGTGCAAAGACATCGAAATAATTCCGCTTTCGGGCTGCTTTGAACTTTTTTTCGCACTTGCGTACCAACGTACGCGGCGCACGAAAAGAAACTCCAAATCAGCCTCGGAATCGAAATTATTTCCCGTTGATTGATATAAGACTGTAAATTAAAATAGGAAAGCAGGGAATTATTCCCGTTACAATTATTGCAAAAAAGGAGGAATCCACACATGGAAGCACGCGCAGTGTTGAGATATGCTCGTATTTCGCCGAGAAAGGTGAAGATAGTGCTTGATCTTATAAGAAACAAGCCTGTCAGCGTTGCAAAGGGTATTCTTAATAATACTCCGAAAGCGGCGAGCGAGTATTTGTTAAAGCTTCTTGCGTCTGCCGAGGCGAACGCGGAGAACAATCATGATATGGATAAAGATAAGTTATACGTTGCAGAATGTTTTGCAACTCAGGGTCCTACTTTAAAGAGAATACAGCCTCACTCACATGGCAGGGCGTTTAAGATTTTAAAGAGAACCAGCCATATCACTTTAGTATTAAAGGAAATGGACAACTAATCGAAAAGGAGGTTCACTAATGGGACAAAAGGTTAATCCGCACGGACTTAGAGTCGGTGTTATAAAGGACTGGGATTCCACATGGATTGCCGGCAAGAAGGATTTCGGAAACCAGTTGGTTGAGGACTACAATATAAGAAAATTTGTTAAGAAGGCTTGCTTTGACGCGGGCGTTGCGAAGATTGGCATAGAGAGAAAGCAGAACAGAGTTTTCATCACCATTCACGCGGCGAAGCCGGGCATAATCATCGGACGCGGCGGCGCGGAGATTGACAAGCTTAAGGCGCAGATTGAGAAGCTTACTTCAAAGACGGTAAACGTAAACATCATGGAGGTTAAGTCTCCCGATACAAACGCGCAGCTCGTCGCGGAGAATATCGCGGCGCAGCTTGAGAGACGTATCTCGTTCAGACGTGCCATGAAGCAGGTTATGGGCAGAGCGATGCGTCTTGGAGTAAAGGGTATAAAGACGGCGGTTGCCGGTCGTGTGGGCGGCGCGGAAATCGCGAGAACGGAGCAGTACCACGAGGGTACAATTCCCCTGCAGACACTGAGAGCGGATATAGATTACGGATTTGCCGAGGCAAAGACGACTTACGGAATCCTCGGTGTTAAGGTATGGATATACAAGGGTGAAATTCTCAATGTTGCCGACGGAAGAAGAAAGGAAGCCGCCGCGCAGGCAGGCGACCAAAGACGCGATAATCGTCGCCGCGGTGACAGAAAACCGAAAGGAGGCAGATAATCATGTTATTACCAAAAAGAGTTAAATACAGACGCGTTATGCGCGGAAGAATGAAAGGTAAGGCAACACGCGGTAACGTTGTGTCAAACGGTGAGTTCGGTCTCCAGGCTTTGGAGCCGGCGTGGATCACGTCAAGACAGATCGAGGCGGCTCGTATCGCTATGACGAGATATACGCGCAGAGGCGGTCAGGTATGGATAAAGATATTCCCCGATAAGCCGGTAACGAGAAAGCCGGCGGAAACGCGAATGGGTTCCGGTAAGGGCGCTCCCGAGTACTGGGTAGCCGTAGTAAAGCCCGGCAGAGTATTATTTGAGATGGCGGGCGTAAGCGAGGATACAGCAAGAGAGGCTATGCGTCTTGCTATGCACAAGCTTCCTATCAAGTGTAAGTTTGTGACGAAACAGGCAGAGGATGGTGAATAAGAATGAAAGTAAATGAGCTAAGAGATTTATCAACGCCCGAGCTTGAGGAAAAGTTGGCGGAGAGTAAGCAGGAGCTTTTTAATCTGAGGTTCCAGCACGCCATTAATCAATTGGAGAATCCCAAGAGAATCGGCGAAGTGAAGAAAACTATCGCTCGTATTTTAACCATCATTCATGAAAGAGAGCTGCAAGGCAGCGCGATGTGACGCGCGATTATCCGCGCAGACGGGTAACGGCGCGGGGTATGAGCAGATAGAACTATATAAAGAATGTGCGGAAGGAGGCACTTATCTGTGGAAGAAAGAAACAGCCGTAAGGTTAAGATAGGTAAAGTAATCAGCAATAAGATGGATAAGACAATCGTTGTTGCTATAGAAGAAAACAGAAAACACGCGCTTTATGGTAAAATTGTAAAGAATACGTACAAGTTAAAGGCGCATGATGAAGAGAACGTATGCTCCGTCGGTGATAAGGTAAGAGTTATGGAAACAAGACCTTTGTCAAAGGATAAGAGATGGAGATTGGTGGAAATCGTTGAAAAAGTTAAGTAATATGGCGTTTCCCGGAAGGAGGAAATTTTAATGATTCAACAACAAACACTTTTGAAAGTGGCTGATAATACGGGCGCTAAGGAAGTTATGTGTATCCGCGTAATGGGCGGCAGCAGAAAGAGATATGCCGCGGTTGGCGACGAAATCATTTGCAGCGTTAAGAAGGCAACACCGGGCGGCGTTGTGAAGAAAGGCGACGTTGTGAAGGCGGTTGTGGTCAGAACGGTTAAAGAGTCAAAGCGCGCCGACGGCTCGTATATAAGATTTGACGAGAATGCGGCGGTTATCGTAAGAGATGATAAAAACCCGAGAGGCACGCGTATCTTTGGCCCTGTCGCAAGAGAGTTAAGAGATAAAGAGTACATGAAGATATTATCATTGGCTCCGGAAGTTCTTTAATTGTAAGGAGGATAATTGATATTATGAAAAAGATGCACGTTAAAAGAGGCGATATTGTAAAGGTGATCGCCGGTAAAGATAAGGGAAAAGAGGGCAAAATCATTACCGCAATTCCCGCGAAGAATAAGGTGATCGTCGAGGGTGTCGCGGTAGCGAAAAGACACCAAAAGGCGAGAGTTCAGGGACAGGAAAGCGGTATCATTCACAAGGAAACGCCGATCGACGCTTCAAACGTAATGAGAGTTTGCTCCAAGTGCGGAAAGCCGGCAAGAACGGGTATAAGAATTCTTGCAGACGGTTCAAAAATAAGATACTGCAAAAAATGTGACGCAGAGCTTAGCGATTGATTGAGAGGAGGAAAAGTCTGATAATGAGTAGAATGCAAGATAAGTATAATAAAGAAGTTGCTCCGGCTCTCATGGAGAAGTTTGGCTATAAGAGCGTAATGCAGATACCAAAGCTCGATAAAATCGTTGTTAACATCGGTATGGGCGAAGCAAAGGACAACCCCAAGGCTATCGAAGCCGCATCAAGCGATCTCGCTGCAATCACAGGTCAGAAGCCGATAATTACAAAGGCTAAGAAGTCGGTCGCTAACTTTAAACTTAGAGAGGGCATGAACATCGGCGTTAAGGTCACGCTGAGATCCGATAAAATGTATGAGTTTTTGGACAGATTCTTCAATGTCGCTCTCCCCAGAGTTCGTGACTTTAGAGGTATCAACCCCAACGGCTTCGACGGCAGAGGCAATTACAGCGTGGGCGTTAGGGAACAGCTTATATTCCCCGAGATCGACTACGATAAGATCGACAAGATCAGGGGTATGGACATTAACATTGTTACAACCGCAAAGACGGACGAGGAAGCAAGAGAGCTTCTTGCGCTTCTCGGCGCTCCGTTTCGTTCATAATTGAGAAGGAGGATTTAACAATGGCAAGAAAAGCAATGATTTTAAAGCAGCAGAGAAAGCCCAAGTATTCGACGAGAGCTTACACGAGATGCAAGATTTGCGGCAGACCGCACGCTTACCTTCGTAAGTTCGGTATTTGCCGTATATGCTTCAGAGAACTGGCTTACAAAGGTCAGATCCCCGGTGTAAGAAAGGCAAGCTGGTAAAGAGCGCTCATTCTGTTTTATAAGATATTAGATAGAGTACGAATTCTTTTAAAGATTTCGGAAGGAGGTAAATTAAATGCAAATAACTGATCCAATCGCAGATTTGCTTACAAGAATCAGAAACGCAAGCTCATCAAAGCATGAAACAGTCGATGTTCCCGCTTCAAACATGAAGAAGGCGATTGTTGAGATTCTTAACGATGAGGGCTATATAAAGGGCTATCAGGTAATTGAGGACGGCAAGCAGGGCGTTATCAGAATTACGCTGAAGTACGGTCCCAACAAGGAAAAGGTTATAAGCGGTCTTAAGCGAGTTTCAAAGCCCGGACTGAGATTTTACGCCGGCGCAGACGAGCTTCCCCGAGTACTGAAAGGTCTTGGTATAGCCATAGTTTCCACTTCCAAGGGCATTATGACCGACAAGGAAGCGAGAAAACAAAATGTAGGCGGAGAGGTATTAGCTTTTGTTTGGTAAAAAGCTAATGAAGATTTTTTAGCCTTCGGTCCGATTTTCCGTCGTTCTGCGTTAGAGATGGCTCGCCGTACGCAAGTACTGCCTTCGCCACTCTGCATTGAACGGCAAAAAAATCCATCGCAAAGAAATGATTTCCGAAGGTAAGATCCGCAAAGAAATCAAAGTAACTGAAAACCTGCGAATATGCAGAGTAAATTTAAGTTAAGGAGGAAAAAATCCTATGTCAAGAATAGGTAAGATGCCCATCACTGTTCCGGCGGGAGTCGAGGTTAAAATCGGTGATGGAAACGAGATCACGGTAAAAGGTAAAAACGGAACGCTTTCGAGAAAGCTCCACCCCGACATGATAGTAAAGTATGAAGGCGGAGTTATCACGGTTGAGCGTCCGTCGGAAGATAAGATGCACAAGTCGCTGCACGGTCTTACGAGAACACTTGTAAACAACATGGTTGTCGGCGTTACTGAAGGATTTACGAAGGAGCTTGAAATAAACGGCGTTGGTTACAGAGCCGCGATGCAGGGTAAGACGCTCAATCTGAGCCTCGGTTACTCACATCCCGTACTGTACGAGGCGAAGGAAGGGGTAACGATCGAGGTACCTGCTCCGAACAAAATTCTTGTAAAGGGCGCTAACAAAGAGGACGTTGGAGCTACTGCCGCGAAGATACGCGAGTTCAGACAGCCCGAGCCGTACAAGGGTAAGGGTATCAAGTATGCTAATGAGCATATAAGACGTAAAGAAGGAAAAGCAGGAGCTAAGAAGAAATAATTGAAAGGAGTGTTCTTAAATGATTAAGAAGATTGATACAAAAGCGGCAAGAGTTCGTCGCCATAAAAGAGTTAGAAAGAACATCTCCGGAACAGCGGAGAGACCACGCCTGAATGTGTTCAGGAGCGCGAAACATATCTACGCTCAAATTATTGATGACGCGAAGGGAGTTACACTCGTAGCGGCGTCAAGTTTGGATAAGGATTTCGACGGCTACGGCGGTAATGTCGAGGGCGCGAAGAAGGTCGGCATGAAGATTGCCGAAAAGGCAAGCGCCGCGGGCATTAAAGCGGTAGTGTTTGACAGAGGCGGATATGTATATCACGGCAGAGTTGCTGCTCTTGCGGAAGGCGCAAGAGAGGGCGGACTGGAATTCTAACAGAAGGAGGACGAATAAGTTGGCTGAAAGATTAGACTTAGAAGCTTTAGAGCTTGAAGAAAATGTCGTAGCAATAAATCGTGTTGCTAAAACAGTTAAGGGCGGCAGAACGATGAGATTTAGCGCTTTGGTCGTTGTCGGTGACAGAAACGGTCACGTAGGCTACGGTCAGGGTAAAGCTGCTGAAATCCCCGACGCTATAAGAAAGGGTATCGACAGCGCGAAGAAGAACCTTATAAACGTTCCTCTTGTGGGAACGACGATCCCCCACGAGGTAACGGGTATCGCGGGCGCGGGCAAGGTTCTTTTGAAGCCTGCTTCACAGGGTACCGGCGTTATCGCGGGCGGTGCGGCGCGTGCCGTATTGGAGCTTGCGGGCGTTAAGGACATCAGAGCAAAGAGTCTGCGTTCAAATAATAAGAGAAACGTAGTCAGTGCTACTGTACAGGGCTTGTCGGAGCTTAAGCAGATCGACGAGGTCGCAAGGCTGCGCGGCAAGACTGTAGACCAAATCAGAGGTTAATAAGGAGGCACATAGGCAATGGCTAAGTTAAAGATAACGTTAGTCAAGAGTACAATCGGCAGAAAGAAGGATCAGATCGCGACTGTTGAGGCTCTTGGACTTAAGAAAATAAGAAGCGTCGTTGAACATGACGACACACCTCAGATAAGAGGAATGATCAACAAGGTTTCTCACCTTGTAACGGTTGAAGAAAACTAAAGTAAGGAGGTGCAGCAAAATGAACTTAAACGAACTGAGGCCCGCCGAGGGATCGAAGTTTGCTCCCAAGAGAGTGGGCAGAGGTATCGGAAGCGGAACAGGTAAAACTTCGGGTAAAGGTCATAAGGGACAAAACGCGCGCAGCGGCGGCGGAGTAAGACCGGGCTTTGAAGGCGGACAGATGCCGCTTTACAGAAGACTTCCTAAACGTGGTTTTAAGAATATATTTGCTAAGCAGTATGTCGCTGTAAATGTGGAGGAGCTTAACAAGCTCGAGGACGGCAGCGATGTTACGGCTGAGGTACTTAAGGAAAACGGTATCATCAGCAAGACGCTTGACGGCGTAAAGATCCTCGGCAGAGGCGAGCTCACAAAGAAGCTTAACGTTAAAGTGGCTAAGATGAGCACGTCCGCCAAGGAAAAGATTGAAAAGGCAGGCGGAAAGGCAGAGGTGATGTAAAATGCTTCAGACTTTAAGAAACGCATGGAAAATCCCCGACTTAAGACGCAGAATTTTATTTACGCTTATGATGCTTATCGTGTTCAGATTCGGCGCGCATATACCGGTGCCGTATTTGAGCTCGGAGGCGATGCAGGCGTTCCTCGGTCAGGGAACTGACTTGTTCAGCCTGTTTGACGTGTTCACGGGCGGCGCGTTCTCGAACGCGACCGTTATGGCAATGGGTGTGTCACCGTACATTAACGCGTCGATTATTGTGCAGCTTCTTACCGTTGCGATCCCGTCGCTTGAACGTCTTGCGAAGGAAGGCTTGGAAGGAAGAAAGAAGCTTAATAAAATCACAAGATACCTCGGTATCGCGCTCGCGTTCATTCAGGGCGCGGGACTGTATGTGACGCTTTACAATATGGGAAGCGCGATCACAAATCCGAGCGTGCTTACGTTCTTCGTAATCGTGCTTACGTTCACGGCAGGTACGGCGTTTATTATCTGGCTGGGCGAGCTTATTACGGAAAAAGGTCTTGGTAACGGCGTATCGATGATCATCTTTGCGGGTATCGTTTCGAGAATACCGATGTCGGCGTACAATCTGTATAATCAGAAGCTCGGCAGCGGTATCACGGCGGGCGGACTTATCTTCGTTGCAGCAGTTGTTCTTGTGGCGATAGCGGCTATTACGTTCGTTGTATTCTTCTCCGACGCAGAACGCAGAATTCCCGTTCAGTACGCGAAGCGCGTTGTCGGACGTAAGATGTACGGCGGTCAGAGCACGAATATCCCGATAAAGGTAGCCGCCGGCGGCGTTATGCCTATCATCTTCGCGTCGTCCATCATGGCGTTCCCCGCGACGATCGTAAGATTGCTTTCGGGCGGTAATATGCCGCAGAGCCCGAGTATCGGATATTATATCCTCGGCTGTTTGTCGGCGGGATTTGCGTCGGAGTGGTGGACCAGCGTTGTGTACGCGGTACTTTACGCGCTCCTGATACTCTTCTTCACGTATTTCTATTCGTCGATACAGTTCAACCCGATCGAGCTTGCGAATAATATGAAGAAGAACGGCGGATACATTCCGGGTATCAGACCGGGTAAGCCGACGAGTGACTATATTCACAAGATTTCGTCAAGACTTAATCTTGTCGGAGCGTGCTTCCTCGCGGTTGTCGCGATACTGCCTGTAATCGTCGGCGCGGTATTCAATATATCGTCGCTGCAGATTGGCGGTACGTCGCTTCTGATCATGGAAGGCGTTGCGCTTGAAACGGTAATGCAGATCGAGTCGCAGATGACGATGAGGCATTATAAAGGATTTTTGGAATAAGAAGCAAAATTCCATATTTGGCGCACCTCGGCTCTTTTCGCTCGGGGCAGTATATGAATACGGCACCACTCGCAAAAATAACCGATCTGCGCTCAAATCTGAAATTTTGAAAAATTTATTCAATGCAGAAAGGGCGGTTTGAATAGTATGAATTTAGTATTAATGGGACCTCCGGGAGCCGGAAAAGGCACTCAGGGAGAGATATTGTCAAAGCGCTTGGGCATTGACACGATCTCGACGGGAGTTATGCTGAGAAACGCAATCAAGGAGCAGACCGAAGTCGGTAAGCTTGCGGAAAAGTATATCAATGAAGGTAAGCTTGTTCCCGATGACGTCATTGTTAAGATCGTAAAGGAAAGACTTGCTAAGCCCGACTGTGCTAACGGATTTATCCTCGACGGATTTCCGCGCACGACGGCTCAGGCTGAGGCGCTTACAGCGTCGGGCGTGAAGATAGACAAGGTGCTGTCGCTTGAGGTTGACGATGAGAAAATCGTTGAGCGTCTTTCGTCAAGACGCGAGTGCTCAAAGTGCGGCGCGCCGTATAATGTTATATCAAACAAGCCCGCGGTAGAGGGTAAATGCGATAAGTGCGGCGGTGAACTTATACAGCGCGCCGACGATAATCCCGATACCATCAAGAACAGACTTAACGTTTATCATGAACAAACGGAGCCTATCAAGGCATATTACGATAAGCTGGGACTTCTTGTTACCGCCAAGGGCGAGGAAAAGCTTGAGGACACCACGGCTAATGTTGCCAAGGCTTTGGGACTTGAGGTGTGATTTATGATAACGATCAAATCCGCGAAGCAAGTCGAAAAAATGCGCGCGTCGGCGAAAGTGACGAAAGAGGCTTTGGAGCTTTTGGAAAAGCACATAAAGCCGGGTGTTTCGACGGCGCAGCTCGATAAAATAGCGCATGATTTTATTGTTTCAAAGGGTGCCAAACCTAATTTCCTCAATTACAACGGTTTTCCGGGAAGTATATGCGCGTCGGTAAACGACGAGGTCGTACACGGAATACCGAGTAAAAGAGCCGTTCTAAAGGAAGGCGACATAATCAGTATAGATATGGGCGCTGTACTTGACGGGTGGCACAGCGACGCGGCGCGCACGTTCGGAGTCGGCAGGATATCCGACGAGGCGCAGCGGCTCATAGACGTCACGAAGCAGAGCTTTTTTGAGGGAATTAAGTACTTGAAGCACGGTGCCAAATTAGGCGACGTTTCGTCAGCTGTTCAGAATTATGTTGAGGAGCACGGCTATAGCGTCGTCCGTGACCTTGTCGGTCACGGGATAGGTCAAAACCTTCACGAGGATCCGAGCGTGCCGAATTTCGGCAGAGCCGGTCACGGAGTGAAGCTTGCCGCCGGAATGACGCTCGCGATCGAGCCTATGGTCAACGCGGGCGGCTACAAAGTGGCGGTGCTTGACGATGACTGGACGGTTGTAACCGATGACGGGAGCTTGTCAGCCCACTATGAAAACACCGTATTGATTACGAGAGATGGTTATGAAATATTAACACTGTAAGGAGTATGGTATGGAAATTATAGAGGGTTCAATAGTTCGTTCCATAGCGGGACGCGACAAGGGAGATTTATTCATAGTCATCTCGCGCGAGGGCGATTACGCGTACCTCGCAAACGGAGAGCTGAGGAAGGTAGACCGTCCCAAAAAGAAAAAGCTCAAACACCTGCAGGGCAGTAACGCCGTTTCGGAATTTATACAAAATAAATTGCAGATGACGGGAAAGGTTACAAACTCTGAGGTGCGAAAAGCATTGTCGGAATTTAATTGAGATTTCTTTGGAGCGTATCACGAAAATAGGAGGATATAACGTGGCTAAGGATGATGTATTGGAATTAGAGGGCACGGTTGTGGAAAACCTGCCGAACGCAATGTTTAAAGTAGAGCTTGAAAATGGGCATCAGGTGCTGGCACATATTTCAGGCAAGCTGAGAATGAATTTCATAAAGATTTTGCCGGGTGATAAGGTGACGCTTGAAATGAGCCCCTACGACCTTACGAGAGGCAGGATCACATGGAGATCAAAGTAATAACTTGAACTGTGACGACAAGGAGGTAATTAACGTGAAAGTACGTCCGTCAGTAAAACCTATTTGCGAAAAATGCAAAATAATAAAGAGAAAAGGTAAAGTAATGGTTATATGTGAAAATCCGAAACATAAACAAAAGCAAGGTTAAAGCATATACAAACAAATTTGTTTATGACTTGTTCAGGTGCGGCTGACCTTACGTATCCGACTTGCCAAGGAGAAGAAGGGTAGCTTGAAGAAGTTTTAAATACAACACTATTAAATTTTTTGATGATATCTTTTATGGAGGTGTAGAAAAGTATGGCAAGAATAGCAGGTGTTGACTTACCAAGAGAAAAAAGAGTAGAAGTTGGTCTTACCTATATATACGGCATTGGACTTAGCAGCTCACAAAAAATTCTTGAGAAGACAGGAGTTGATCCCGACACGAGAGTAAAGGATCTTACGGAGGCTGACGTTAGTAAGCTTCGTGAGGTTATTGACGCGGAGTACACCGTGGAAGGTGACCTTCGCCGTCAGGTGGCGCTCGACATTAAGCGTCTTATGGAAATAGGATGCTACAGAGGTATCCGCCACAGAAAAGGTCTTCCGGTAAGAGGACAGAACACTAAGAACAATGCAAGAACCCGCAAGGGCCCCGCGAGAACGATCGCAGGAAAGAAGAAATAAAGGAGGGACTAAACTAAATGGCTAAGGTAGCAAAGAGAACGACGCGTACAAGACGTCGTGACAGAAAAAATGTTGAAAAGGGCGCGGCTCATATCCGTTCAACCTTTAACAATACAATCGTTACGATCACAGATACAGCCGGTAACGCTATATCGTGGGCGAGCGCCGGTGGTTTAGGCTTCCGCGGCTCGAGAAAGAGCACTCCGTTCGCGGCACAGACAGCTGCCGAAACAGCGGCTAAGGCTGCTATGGAGCACGGTATGAAAACAGTTGAGGTTTACGTAAAAGGTCCCGGCGCCGGACGTGAAGCGGCTATAAGAGCTTTGCAGGCGACAGGTCTTGACGTTACGATGATCAAGGACGTAACGCCCATTCCTCATAACGGATGCAGACCGCCGAAGCGCAGAAGAGTCTGATTGTATATTATTGTAAAGGAGGAAAAAGAGCATGGCAGTAAACAGACAACCCGTTTTGAAGAGATGCAAGACTTTGGGCATTAACCCCGCCACAATGGGTATTGACAAGTCGTCAAACAGAAACCCGAAGCAGGGAAGAAGAAAGCAGTCCGAGTACGGCTTGCAGCTTAATGAAAAGCAGAAGGTTAAGTTTATATACGGCGTACTTGAGAAGCAGTTCAGAAAGTACTACGTTATGGCGACAAAAAGACAGGGTATCACAGGTGAGATGCTTCTCCAAATTTTGGAGTCGAGATTGGATAACGTTGTGTTCAGACTCGGACTTGCGAACACGAGAAGAGAGGCAAGACAAATCGTCAATCACGGTCATATCACGGTGAACGGCAAGAAGGTCGACATTCCTTCGTACCTTGTAAAGCCCGGCGACGTGATTTCTGTAAAGGAAAAGAGTAGGAACTCGGTGAGAATTAAGGAAATCGTTGAAACAAACGCGAACAGAATTATTCCCAAGTGGCTTTCAATGGACAAGAATACGCTTACAGGCAAGGTTCTTGCGTTGGCTACAAGAGAAGACATTGATTACGAGGTAGAGGAACACCTTATCGTCGAACTTTATTCTAAATAATCATATGTCACCCTCGGTAAGTGGATATATATGTTTTAAAGAGTTGTTTTAAAGCGGAACGAGGTTGGTTCCCAATTCGACTCAGATTTTAAAGGAGGGTTCTGAAATGATAGAAATGGAAAAGCCAAATATAGAATGTGCCCAGATGAGCGAGGACGGCAGATACGGTAAGTTTATAGTATCGCCGCTGGAGCGCGGTTACGGTACCACGCTCGGTAATTCGCTACGCAGGATTTTGCTTTCATCTTTGCCGGGCGCGGCTGCCACGTCAATCAAGATTGAGGGTGTGCAGCACGAGTTTTCGACAGTGCCCGGAGTTACGGAGGATGTTACGGAGCTTATTCTTAACATCAAGAAGCTCGCTCTTAAAATTCACGGCGACCTTCCCAAAACCGTTTACATTGAGGCAAAAGGCGCGCAGGAAATAAAGGCGGGCGATATAAAGCGTGACGATGACGTTGAAATATTCAACCCGGACCTTCATATCGCGACGCTTAACGATGACGCGAATCTCTATGTTGAGATCACTCTGTCGAAGGGCAGAGGTTACGTCAGCGCGGAGCAGAACAAGCAGAACATACAGCCCATAATCGGGGTGATACCTGTGGATTCTATCTATACTCCTGTGACCAAGGTAAATTATACAGTAGAAAACACTCGTGTCGGTCAATACACGGACAGAGAAGAACTTGTGGTTGAAGTTTGGACAAACGGTACGATCAAGCCGGACGAGGCGGTGTCGCTTGCGGCGAAGATCATGAACGACTTGCTTTCATTGTTTGTAGACCTTTCGGACGACGCGAAGAACGCGGAAATAATTGTCGAGAAGGAAGAGAACAAGAAGGAAAAGGTTCTTGAAATGACGATAGAAGAGCTTGATTTGTCGGTTCGTTCGTACAACTGTTTGAAGCGTGCGGCGATCAACACGGTCGAGGATCTTACAAACAAGTCCGAGGAGGACATGATGAAGGTAAGAAACCTCGGAAGAAAGTCGCTTGAAGAAGTCATAAACAAATTGAATGGTTTAGGTCTTTACCTTAAAAAAGAAGAAGATTAAATAGGAGGTAACGGTTATGCCGGGAACAAGAAAGTTAAATCGCCCAACAAGCCAAAGAAAAGCTATGCTGCGCAACCTCGTGACAAGCTTTTTGGAAACGGGTAGAATAGAAACTACTTTGACAAGAGCAAAAGAAACTCAGAGTATGGCTGAAAAGATGATCACTCTTGGCAAAGCTAACACATTACATTCTCGTCGTCAGGCATTGGAGTTTATTACGAAGGAAGACGTCGTAACGAAGGTTTTCAGTGAAATTGCTCCCAAGTACGCCGAGAGAAACGGCGGCTACACAAGAATTTATCAGACCGGTCCGCGCCGCGGTGACAGCGCGCCCATGGCGATTCTTGAGCTTGTAGACTAAAATACGGTTAAAAAAAACGGCTTTGAAAGAAGCCGTTTTTTTGTATGCGCGCGGAGCGCGGCGGTTATTGCATTTTGAGTTTGGGCGGTATATAATATAGACATAATATAAATTTTCGGGAGGTATGTAAAATGAATGTAAGCGAAGCGATACGGGCAAGACGAAGCGTGCGCAAGTACAAGGCGGCGCAAATTCCCGACGGGGATATTAAAACGATATTGGAGGCGGCGATGTGCGCGCCGAGCGCGTGCAACACGCGTCCGTGGGAGTTTGTGGTGCTTAAGAGTGATGAGGCGAAGCAAAAAGCGCTTGACATTCACCCATACGCGAAGCATCTTGCCGCCTCGTCGATAGGTATTCTCGTGTGCGGCAGACCTGACCTGCAGGAGGGTATAGCGGCGGGGTTCTTCCCGCAGGATTGCGGTGCGGCGATCGAAAATATCCTGCTCCAGTGCACGGAGCTTGGTTACGGTTCGTGCTGGTGCGGTATTTACCCGGGTGAGGAGAGAACGCCGAAGTTTAAGGAAGCGTTTGACCTCACGAGCACACCCGTCGCGCTGATCGTTGTCGGCGTACCGGACGAGGAACCCGCCATGCGCGGCTTCTACGACGAAACTCGCGTGAAGGTACTGTAGTGGTAATAAAAAAACGGCGCGAAGCCGTTTTTTTATTTAAAAAATTTCGGATTATCGCTTCTTTCCAGTAAATAATCAATAGAAACATCAAAATAATCGGCAATCATTATTAATTCCTTGTATCCGGCTTCACGTTCGCCCGTTTCATATCTTGAAATTGTATTTTGATTCATGTTCAAGTCCATAGCCATTTTCAATTGCGTTATATTTCGCTTTTCTCGTAATTCCTTTAATCTCATATAAAACCCCTCTTGACACGATTATACCATTATGGTATAATCATAATATCCCGATTTGGTATATTTTAAACATATGGAGGAAAAACAGCATGAAAACAAGAATTTTAAGCATTATTTTTGTACTTACTGTATTTTTGTCATTTACGGCAATTACAGTAAACGCGGAAAGCGGCACGTGCGGCGACAACTTGCACTGGTCGCTTGACAATGATGGAACATTAACAATAACAGGTGAGGGTGAAATGGTAATACCCACGGATCCCGGAATGGGACCGATTGCTCCGTGGCATGAATATTCCAAGAATATAAAGAAAGCCGTTATTTCACAGGGGATTACAAATATTGACCAGTATGCTTTTGAAAATTGCCCTAATCTGGAAAATGTTGAAATTCCCAACACTGTCACCGATATTGAATGCGGCGCATTTGCGGGTTGCAAGAGTATAACGGAAATAGAAATCCCCAATGGTGTTGTTACCATTGAGGAAGGGGCATTTTTAAATTGCGAAGCGTTGTCTGGCTTTAATCTTCCTAACAGTGTGCGCTATTTGGGAGGGGATGCATTTAATAGTACAGCTTGGTACAACAATCAGCCAAACGGTGTTGTATATTGCGGAAATTTTTTGTATGGCTATAAAGGAGAAATGTCCACCGTGACCTCAATAAAGGTAAAGAATGGAACTGTGGGTATTTGCGCAAATTCTTTCAGCTTTCAAACAAATTTAAACTCACTAACTTTGCCGAATAGTTTGGAATATATAGGCAGCATGGCTTTTTGGGGTACGGGACTACAATATGTCAACATTCCGAATAATGTCAAATCTATCGAAGCGGAAGCATTTTTATCGTGCAAGGACTTAAGAACCATATCGCTGTCCGCAAATCTTGAACAAGTCGGAGATGATGCCTTTTATGATACGGGCTGGTACAACAGTTACACGAGTGGAGAAATATTATACATAGATAATTGGCTTATAGGCGTAAAAAATGGTTTTGAAGAATATAATGAAAGGGAAATATCCGATTTAAACATCAAAGACGGAACAGTGGGGATTGCCGACGGTGTTTTCTCGGCGTTTAATATGTTCGGTCCTGCTCCCGACTCAATACTTTCAACGGTGCATTTTCCCGACAGCCTGAAATATATCGGTGCTAACGCGTTTGAATACTGTACTCATTTAACCGGTGTCAATCTGCCCGAAAACATTGTATCAATCGGTGATTACGCATTCAGAGAAAGCGGACTTACGGAAATCCTTATACCGAAAAGCGTTCAAAGAATAGGTGGCGACGCGTTTTATAACTCAACCGCGGATTTTACAATATACGGTTATATAGCCACAGCGGCTCAAGATTACGCATTAAAAAACAATATTACTTTTATCGCGCTCGATACGCCGGAAATTGAAAACAATCCTGTGATTGTAAACGTTGACGTAAGCAAATCCGGAACGAATTATACATTCGATGTGAATTTGACCGATGTTTCGGACGAATGTATTTTAGTTACGGCACTATACAAAAATATGAAAATATCTGAGGTAAAAACCACGTCGCTTTCGGCAAATACGTCGGAAAAAAGTGTTGTCATGTCGGCGGATGAAGCAGATTTTGCGAAAGTATTTATATGGAACAGCCTTAAGAAAATCAAGCCACTGTGCAAATCGGTCACAGCGGTAATACGATGAAAACCTTATGTTTACACACAAAAAACGGCGCGAAGCCGTTTTTTTGTTGGATATGAGGGAAATGTCGAAGAATGACGATTAATGTAAAACGGTTTTTCTTTACAAATTCGACTTTATATGATACAATTTATATGCTAAATTCTACAATTCAATAATTACTAATAATATATAAACACGTCATTCTGCAAAAAATGCGGTCTTACAGTGTTTGTATATTATGAGGTTTTATAATAGTGCATTGTAGAATTTAGCAGTTCCGACCGCGTTTTTATGCGCGGTCTTAGAAATAGGGCTGCGCTTTTTTATTTTTTATAAAGGAGGTGAGATAAATGCCGCAGTACGAGGAGATGTACTACAAGCTTTTTAACGCTGTCACGGATGCGATCGAAACGCTTAAGGCAGTGCAAAAAGAGGTTGAGGATATGTACATAAAAAACAAGGAAGAAAAAAGCGAGTGAACAATTAAATTATCCACTCGCGAAAATCTACCCCCGCAGCAAAGCCGCGGGGTTTTGCTTACCATAATTTTACAACAGCTTTTGCAGTCTGTCGTCAACGGCGTGGAGAAATGCTTCGGTGTCTACCTTCTGTTTATTTTCGAGCGACGAGAGCAAATACAAATCGCCGGTCATTACGCCGTCCTCAATCGTCTGTATTGTCGCTTTTTCGAGGCAGTCGGCGAAGTTTACAAGCTCGGGCAGTGCGTCAAGTTCGCCGCGCTTACGGAGCGCGCCCGTCCATGCGAACAGTGTCGCGACGGAGTTAGTCGAGGTTTTTTCGCCCTTCAGGTGCTTGTAATAGTGACGCTGCACCGTGCCGTGAGCAGCCTCGTACTCGTAAATGCCGTCGGGCGAAACAAGCACCGACGTCATCATCGCAAGCGAGCCGTAAGCCGTCGCGACCATGTCCGACATAACGTCGCCGTCGTAATTCTTGCACGCCCAGATGTAGCCGCCGTTCGAGCGCACAACGCGCGCGACCGCGTCGTCGATAAGCGTGTAGAAATACTCTATTCCCGCCGCGTCGAACTTTTCCTTGTACTCCGCGTCAAAAATCTCTTGGAATATGTCCTTGAAACGGTGGTCGTACTTTTTGGAAATCGTGTCCTTCGTCGCGAACCAAATATCCTTCTTCATATCGAGCGCGTAATTGAAGCACGCTCTCGCGAAGCTCGCAATCGACTTGTCGCGGTTGTGAACGCCCTGAATGATACCGTCCTCGTCCGCGAAATCGTATATAAGCTCGCGCGTTTCGTTGCCGTCCTTATCGGTCGTCACAAGCTCCGCTTTGCTGCCCGCCTTGACCTGCATTTCAACGTTCTTGTAAATGTCGCCGTAAGCGTGACGCGCAATCGTGATAGGCTGCGTCCACGTCGGGATATACGGCGTTATGCCCTTTACGAGTATCGGCGTGCGGAAAACGGTGCCGTCGAGCATCGCTCTTATCGTGCCGTTCGGCGACTTCCACATTTCCTTTAAGTCGTACTCGTCCATTCTCGCGGCGTTCGGAGTTATGGTCGCGCACTTTACCGCGACGCCGTACTTCTTCGTCGCGTTCGCGCTGTCGACCGTGAC
>CANPXG010000037.1 GCA_947585795.1 uncultured Clostridia bacterium | reverse complement strand
TGCCAACGATAATGGTATCACCATTTTCGGGTTATTCAAAATCGCACAACGGCGGGCTGTGGTGAACGACGCTTTAGCGTCGTTCCCCTAGTAGGGGAGCCATACGGAGTGCGGCGCATATCGTGAGCCTTCCCCTCCGAGGGGAAGGTGGCGCCGTAGGCGTCGGATGAGGTGTAGCTGCGAAGCAGCGTTATTGCACAATTTTGAAAATATAACACCCTAACGGGCTACACCTCATCAGTCACTTCGTGACAGCTTCCCCTCAAGGGGAAGCCTAATGGTCGCCCGCAAGATTTATACGGGACGTCGGAGTTAACAACACGCTCTGCGTGTTGTAGGCGTGTTGCGAAGCAACAAACGCCGTAGCAAAAGCACCCCGCCCTACAACGCGCAATTATAAATCCGCCCGCCATATCCCCGACAACCCGCTGGCAACGGCACCGTAGGGGCGGATATCATCCGCCCGCAAGATTTATACGGGACGTCGGGGCGCCGTCCCCTACACCCGTAATTTTGAAATTGTGCGCTGTAGGGGCTGGCGATTTGCTACGGCATACGAGCAAAGCTCTATGCCTACGACGCTAAAGCGTCGTTCACCTCGACAGCCCGCATCCCCGATAACTTACCTTAATCCATATACCCCTTCGCTGTCAGCAGTTCCGCCAGCAGCACCGCGCCGCCGGCTGCGCCGCGTAATGTATTATGGCTCATCGAAACCATTTTGTAATCGTACTGGATCGACTCTCTGAGCCTACCGCAGCTTATCGCCATACCGCCGTCAATCTCGCGCGCCGTCTTTATCTGCGGCTGATCGGGATTTTCGGATTCGGTGTAAACGTGAATAAACTGCTTCGGCGCGTGCGGCAGCTCAAGCTCCTGCGGTACGCCCTTGAACTCACGCCACATATTCTCGATTTCCTCAACCGACGGCTTATTCACGCCGTCCTTGAACGAGAAGAATATCGCCGCCGTGTGACCGTCCGAAACGGGTACACGGTACGTCTGGCACTCTATCTGCAGCTCCGTTGACGGAACTATCTCGCCGCCCTCGATTTTACCCAAAATCTTATTCGGCTCAACCTCCGACTTCATTTCCTCGCCACCGATATACGGAATGAGGTTATCAACCATCTCGGGCCACGTTGCAAACGTCTTGCCCGCGCCGGAAATCGCCTGATATGTCGTCACGAGCGCGTGGTCTATCGGGTATTTCCGGTTTATAACCGCCATAGCGGGCAGATACGACTGCAGCGAACAATTTGACTTAACCGCCACAAAGCCGCGTTTCGTGCCGAGCCGTTTTCTCTGCGACGGAATGATCTCGATATGCTGCGGATTTATCTCGGGTATGATCATCGGCACATCGGGAGTGTGTCTGTGCGCCGAGTTGTTTGAAACAACAGGGCACTCCGCCTTAGCGTAACGCTCCTCGAGAGCCTTTATCTCGTCCTTTTTCATATCGACCGCGCAGAACACGAAGTCTACCATCGACGCGATTTTCTCAACGTCGCCGGTCGCGTCCATTACCACCATATCGGCGACGCCCGCGGGTATCTCCTCTTTCATCGCCCACTTCGCGCCTACCGCGTCCTTGTACGTTTTGCCCGCACTTCTCGGCGACGCCGCCAAAACCTCTATCGTGTACCACGGGTGATCATGCAAAAGCGTTATAAACCTCTGTCCCACCATACCCGTCGCACCGACAATACCTACCTTGTAATTACTCTTCATTTCTACTCTCCTTTTTTTGCGAAATTAAAAAGCGGCAGCTTGGAAAACTACTGCCGTTTTTGCTCCACAAATCAGCGATAGCCCTCCACCGTTACGGTGACAGTCATACCGCTATTAACGGTACGCCCGGCACAAACACGCGCAGCCGCGCCCGCACCTCGGCGTCTTTACCCTTTCACCGCGCTTCACCGGTAACTGCGTACCTCCGCGCGCCTACTCTTATAAAAACGCACCTCTACCTTGCTTTTATAATATCTTATTATAAATATATTATCACTATTGCCTGTATGTGTCAATAGAAAAAATATTATTTTTTACTTAAACCGCGCAAACTCCTGCGCCCAATAAATACCGTACTCACCGCCCTTGACGACTCCCACTCCGAGCGACGTAAACTCCGCGTTAAGAATATTCTGCTTATGACCGGGACTACTCATCCACGCCTCCACCGCCGCCTCCGGCGAATACTGTCCCGCGGCGATATTCTCACCCGCCGCGCGGTACGAAACACCCGCCTTTTTCATTCTGTCAAACGGCGTTTCACCGTCGGGATTATCATGCGAGAAAAAATCACGGCTCACCATATCCTCACAGTGCGCCCTACCAAGCTCCGCCAACGTATCGTCCCACTCAAGCGGACCTACTCCCGCCTTCGCACGCTCCGCGTTCGTAAGCTCCAGCACTCTCTGCGCCCACGCTTCAAACTCACTTTCCTTCGACGTGATGGTGACCGTGCGGCTCTCACCGTCCCACTCCACCTCGGCATTCGCCGCCTCGGCGACGGCACGAAGCGGCACCATCGTAAAATCGTTATATATTATCGCGGGAGTATTAAGCTCCACGCTTTTATCGTTCACGTACATCACCGGACTGTCTATAAACAGCGTGATCGCCGTATCCGCACTCTGCGCCGTGACGCGCCGATCGTCCGCGAACCACTGCACCGTCATATCAAGCTTCTCAAAAATCGTACGAAACGGCACGAGCGTGGAATCGTTTTGTATTATCGGCGGCTGCTCGAACGAAAGCGCCTCACCGTTCATATACACCGACACGCCGTCCGCCGCGCTCGCCGTCAATGTCAAACACATAACGGCAAAAATTACCGCAAACATTCTTTTCAAAATAATCACCCCTTAAAATAAGTATACAATAAACGCGCGGCGAAAACAAGACAAAAATGATATATTTTCTCTTGACAAACATCCAACGCTGTAATATAATGTTATAGTTACAAACGGTGCAAAATAAAGTGAGCTTTGCTGACGTAGCTCAGTAGGCAGAGCACTTCATTGGTAATGAAGAGGTCGGCGGTTCGACTCCGCTCGTTAGCTCCAAAAGCGTCCACCGGCGCTTGACACGAATTGCGCTCCGGCTTGGGAAACAGCCCTTGTCGGAGTGTTTTTTGTACAAAAAAAACCGCTTAAAGCCTTCACCCAAGCGGTTTTACTCATAGATCTCGTCGGCGATATTACGCGTCGTAACGCCCGCGCACCGCGCGCTGCGAAGCGTCGATCCGCTTCCGCTTGCCGACAAAACGCAGAACGCTATACAAAACGACGAATCTTCGATCATCCTGTGATTTCTCTCCATCATACACGTGTCCGTGTAATCACCGTCGTTCACGTAAATGTAATCATCCGCGCGCGACAGCATGAGCCTGTAGCGGTACTTCTGCGCGTTCGTCCAAAGCTTCTCCTGCTCGTGGCAGGGCAGGTAAAGAATAAGCTTTATATGCGGGTACTTGCCCCGCAAGCTTATGACCTCCTCCGCCGCGATGGTGTCAAAACCGATTGCGCCGCCGGCGATAAAATTACAAACATCATACGTGACTATCAGATTTTCTATATTTTCGGCAAGCCTTGCCCTTATGATTTCTTCCTTACTCTCCGGTATGCGCCTGTGACCGGTAAAAAAACACGTTTTTTCTTTATCCAAAAAAACCACCCCACAAGTATTATATACTCACGCGGCGCTTTTTTCAAGAAAATTATTTCATCAAAAAATACACCGACGTGGACGCGGCGAGAAACGCCATGACGAAAAGCGACACGCCGCCCGTTTTGTTTTCGTCCCGAAACGTGTATATGCCGAAGTTCACGACTCTCACGACGCATACCAGCACGGCTGTGATATAAGCTGCCTTTTCCATTACTCTTCCTCTCTCATAACAAGACCGGTGCGGCGTATTTTAAAATTCACGTTCACGCTCACCTCATATTCCTTGAAATTCACGCTCTCCTTAAACTCGTCATACGATTTGTTCGTGAGGAATTTCCGTTTGCACCTTTCCTTAAGGCGAAACGTGTCGCTGTCATACGTTTTGATAAAATCCGACATAAACCTCTCGCAGTCCTCGCCTATATACTTTTCGGAGCTTTTTTGAAACGCCTCTATGTCGCTCTCGATATTGTAGTCCGCCGGCAGTGACGACACATCGCCCTCCAAAAACATGTCCACGTTTATTTTTTTGTTTTCAATATCTATATCGTATCGCGGCTTTTTTCCCTGTATCATCTTGAGCGTCACGGGTTCCTCTGGCGTTTGCTCGTTAAAAACGGTGATATAGCTGTACTTGTAATCACCCATAAGCAGCTTAAACATCTGTCCCTCGATAGAGCCTATCGTGCCGACCATCTTATCGCCCTCAAATATGGCGCTGCCCATTGATTCGCTCTTGTTTTTAAGCTCGATCGCCGCCTGTCCGCCGACATAGTCCTTCATTTTATACTCAAAGCCTCGCTCATTCTCGGGAGCCTCGCTCTGTTTCGTGTTCTTGTCGGACATATCGTCCCCGCCGCCCTCGTTCTCCGACGATGAGCTTTCGCCCAAGCCACCCGTTTCTTCACCGCCCGAGGACTTGTCCTCCCCCGTTTCCTCGTCACCTTCACCGTTACCCACCACTCCGGCTATCGGAAGAAAGCTGTCAAAATTTTTCGTTTCTATCCCAAAAAAGAAATCCTTTGCCGAACCGGCGGGAATACCCATAAACGAGTTTTTGTCGTAAACGAGCTGGTAATACTTCGCGGGATTTACCTCCATAGCGGGCTTCACGGCGGACAAGTACTCGTTCGCGCCGTCCGGCGACACTGCGAGATAAATATCGGGACGCAGGTCGTCGCTTCGTATAAACGTTTCCGTTATGTCGCGCAGTCCCTTTTCGGCAACCTCTCGGGAAACGACTATGATACGCGCGTGAGAAAGATAAAACGTCTTGCTGACGATTTTATTCGCAAGCCCTATCGCGGCGTACAAGTTCGGAGCCTGCACGCTTATATTTTCTATTATCGCGCTGCCCGCCTTGCCGCCCTCCTCACCTCCGCTTATTTCGGTGGGGTTGGCATACTGTATCGTTATCTCGTAATTGTTCCCCTCCGACATGTCTATGCCGAGCGCCACTATATACGCTATCTCGTTGGGCTCCTTGCCGACGCAGCCCGTGAGAGTGAGCGAAAGCAAAAGCGCGGCAAAGCTTACGGCGGCTGTTTTAAATCCTTTCATCACTCTCGTCCTTTCTCCTCCCTTCTCCGTAATACCGCCTCGATACCGCGCCGAAAATGATTGGGAGCAAAAACGCTATAGGGTACACGATAAGGCTTTTTGTTTCCTCCGTGCCGATCAGGTCGAGCATGGAATTGGGCACCATTGCTATGACGCTGCTTATAAGTACAACGGGAAATATAAGCGGTCTGTAAAACTTTAAATTAAACGTTATCTGCCACACGTAGCACATCGTGTAAACGTACACCGACGAATACAGAAGCACCAGTATCGACCAGACAAACTGAAAAAGCGCTTCGAACCTGCTGAAAAAGCTGCTCAAATGTATTATTCTCGCAAGCTGATAAACGGGTATTATAAACTCCTTTGACGCGGGATACGGATACACAAGACAGTACCCCAAAAGTATGATGACCGATATTCCCGCGCCTATCACAAGCGCTTTCACTCCGCTTTTCCTCGCCTCGCCCGCGTTCTCGCAGTGCGGCAAAAGTATATTTAAGAAAAGTATGTCCGAAAAAAGAGAAACGGTGTTAAAGCCCTTGCCGAAAATCGCCCCGTACCCTTTCCCGAATACGGGCATAATGTTGGAAAACCTGTAATACGGTATGAGAAGCAGCAAAAACGCCAAAAGCACCGCGCCCGCCACAGGCAAAAACAAATAATTCACCTTTGCTACCGGCGCAAGCCCAATATACGCACCTATCGCTATAGCGATAACAAACGTGACGACTATAGCCTCTATTTTAAAATTCTGAAGCAGCACCGACTTTACCGACTCCGGGAAAATTCTCACGACCGACGAAAAATTTATGAGCAGCACCGCGAACACCGTCATTCCGACAAGAATTTTAAGCGCCTTCCCGCCCGCCATCTCCGCGAGCTGTATTACGTTTTTGTTGCCTCGGTAAAGCTTTGTCGTGGCAAAAAATATCAAAAACACGACCAAAGTATTGTAAAGTGCCTGTATCCATGCCGCGTTGGCGCTGTTGATTATAAAAATTCTCGGAAACGTCAGAAGCATCTTTAAAGATATGACGTTTATCAAAAGCGCGGTCATTTCCTTCCGTTGAAGCATACCTCTCCTCCATTTTGCCGATGTTTCACGTGAAACATCACTGATACCTTTTCTTCGTTTTCCAGCTTCGGCTGATTTTCGGCTCCTCCCTACCGTTTTTCGTCTTTAAAAAGTCGGGACGGTTCTCCCTGCGCCACACGGGATTTACAAACACGGCGTTTGCCATGTTGTCGTTTTTAAGCTTAAACGTCGGCTCCAAAAACGGCACGCCGAAGCTCTTCTGCGCCGCGAGCGACAGCCCGTACACGAAAATACCTATCGCGATCCCGTAAAATCCCATGACCGAGCCCAAAACGATAAAAATCAACCGAAGCACCCTAAAGCTCCAGCTCAGCGAATAGTCCGCCGTTGCGAAGGAACCGATACCCGTTATCGCTATAACGATTATCATGATCGGACTTACGATTTTCGCGCTCACCGCCGCCTGACCTAAAATAAGACCGCCGACTATACCGAGCGTCGAGCCTATGGGACCGGGCATACGCAAGCCCGCCTCGCGTATCATCTCGAACGACAGATCCATCAAAAGCAGCTCCAACACGCTCGGGAACGGCACATTCTCGCGCGACGCGCTTATCGAATACAACAAATACGTCGGTATGATTTCCTGATGAAACAGCGTGATGGCGAGATACAGCCCCGGCAAAAGCGTCGAAAAAAATATCGCTATCATCCTTATGATCCTTATCATATTCGCGTACGGCACTCTCAAATAATCATCCGACACCGAATGTGTAAGCTCAAAAATATTCGTCGGCATCACAAGCACCTGCGGATTGCCGTTAAGAATAAACGCGACGCGCCCCTCTGTAAGCGCTCTTGCGACACGGTCGGGACGCTCCGTTTCAAGAAAATGCGTCATCGTGGAAAACGTATTCTCCTCCATCATCATCGCGACCTCTTCAACCGAGATCACATAGTCCATATTTATCCCGTTAAGCCTCCGCCTCACCTCGTCCACAAGCTCAGGGTTCGCAATATCCGAAATATACAGCATCACTCCCCTTGTCTTACTTTTCCTGCCGACCTTGATCCCCTCCGCGATAAGCTTCTCACTTTTTATGATTTTCCTCACCAACGCCGTATTATTACGCAGCATCTCCGCAAACGCCTCCTGCGGACCGTAAATCGACTGCTCATTATCCGGCTTATCTATACTCCTGTGTCCCCACTCCCTCACATCGAACACAAACGCACTTTCAAAACCCTCCGCGAACACGGCGCACGAACCGAAATTTATTTCCTCAAACACAACATCCATACTCTTCGTCGAAAACGCCTGTGAATGTGCGACAAACCTTTCCATTATCGCCTCACCCTCACCCGCGCCTTCACCGCCCGAAAAAAACGGCAGCTCAAGCAGCGGCTTTATCACCGCCAGATCCACAAGCTCACTCGACACCATCCCGTCAATAAACACAATAAACGCCCGACGCCCGCGCCGCATCGAGATCTCACGTATCACCACATCATTATTTATCGGATACGTAAACCTCTTTTTCACATACGAAAGATTTTGTTCTATATCACAAAACACCGTATCCCTCTCCGTCGTCGCCTCACTCTCACCGCGCACATCATACTCCGTATTACTCTGCGGCGTACCGAGATAAAACTTTTCCTCCCGCGCCCGCGGCGTAAACATAAGATAATCCTTTACCGCGTTAAAAATACCTTTCATACACATTCCTCCCGCGCAAAACGATATACTTATTATTGTAAACTTTTTCAAAATTATTCGCCCGCCAAACCGAAACATTACATTATTATTAAATTTTAAAAATGTTTCACATGAAACATTTACAAATAAAACTTTTATGGTATAATGTTCTTATGGCATTGCCAAAATTAAAGATCTCAACACCATAACAGAACATTGCCAAAACCAAAACCCAACAAAACGGAGATAAACATGACCAAAATAATAGCGATAACAAACCAAAAAGGCGGCGTGGGCAAAACCACGACCTCCGTCAACTTAGCGTCCTGCCTCGCCTGCGAGGACAAAAAAACACTGCTCGTTGACTGCGATCCGCAGTGCAACAGCACAAGCGGCGTAGGCATAGAAAAGGACGAATGTGACCTGTCCGTTTACGACTGCCTTATCGACGGCACAAAAACGGCGGACGCGGTCATTGAAACGAAATATAACAACCTATACATAATACCGTCCTCGCCCGACATGAGCGCGGCGGAAATAGAGCTTGCCTACGAGGACAAGCGCGAATTTTTTCTGAAAAAAGCACTAAGCGCGGTAAAGGACAGCTTCGACTTTATAATCATCGACTCACCGCCCGCGCTCGGAATGATAACGATAAACATCCTGACGGCGGCGGACAGCGTGCTCATACCGATACAGTGCGAGTACTACGCGCTCGAGGGCTTGAGCCAGCTTATCACGACGGTAAAGACGATAAAAAAGAAGCTGAACCCGAAAATAGAGATAGAGGGCGTACTCGCGACGATGTACGACGGAAGGACGAACCTGTCGATACAGGTGCTTGACGAGGTAAAAAGATTTTTCCCCGACAAGGTCTACGGAACCGTTATTCCGCGCAACGTGCGCCTGAGCGAATCGCCGTCCTTCGGAGAGCCGATAATAAATTATGACCGCGCCTCGAAGGGTGCGGACGCGTACATGGCGCTCGCGAAGGAAGTTATAAGAAACAATTCATAAATAAGGAAGTGAAAGTATGCCAAAAAAAGGACTTGGCAAGGGGCTCGGCTCGCTTTTCGGCGAAAGCGACATACAGGAGATAACCTCGGACGCAGAGCCGGCGAAAAACGGCGGTGTAACGAGCGTGCGTCTGTCTTTGATAGAGCCGAACGAAAAACAGCCCCGACGAAATTTTGACGAGGAAAAGATAACGGTTCTCGCCGACTCCATAAAGGAGCACGGGCTCATACAGCCTATCATAATAACGCCGTCAAAGAACGGGATGTACAAAATCGTGGCGGGAGAAAGACGCTGGCGCGCCGCGAAGAAGGCGAAAATAGAGGAAATTCCCGCGCTGATACGTCCGTACAGCGACGAGCAGGTCGCGGAAATAGCGCTTATAGAAAATTTGCAGCGCGAGAACCTGAACCCGATAGAAGAAGCCGTGGGCTACAATTTGCTCATGGACGAGTTCGGTCTTACGCAGGAGCTTATCGCCAAACGCGTGGGAAAGAGCCGCAGCGCGGTCGCGAACTCCTTGCGGCTTTTAACTCTCGAGCCGGCGCTGCAAAAGCTCATAACGGACGGCTCTTTGACAAGCGGTCACGCGCGCGCCGTGCTTTCTCTTGACGGCGCGGACATGCGGGCGGCGATGGCGAAGAAAATAGTCGAGGACGGTTTGAATGTGCGTCAGGCTGAAGCGCTTGCGAAGCAGCTTCAAAGGAAAGCGCCGCAAAAGAAAACGAAGGAAAAGACGGCGAGCGACATTGAAATAGAAAAAATTCAAAACGATTTAACGTCCGTCATGGGCACAAAGGTAAAAATCACGCATACGCCCAAAAGGGGTAAAATAGAAATAGAATATTACGGCAGCGAGGATCTGGAGCGTATTTTATCGTTCTTTAAAACGAAATAATAAAAGAGAGGCAGCGAAAGGAGAAGAAAATGCTTAGCAGTAACAATTTGCTTTTTATAGCTCTTGCTATAATGATGGTTTTAATAATTATATGTTTTATCTTAAACGCGGTGAACTCGTCGAAGATAAGCACTCTTATGGACTATTCCGACGAGGGCGACATCATAAGCGCGCTCAAGGATTATTACGACAAGGTGGACGATCTTTCAAAGACCGTGAACGACACATCCGACGCGGTGCTTCTGTCGCGGCTTGCGGAATGTGAAAACGGCTCCGACATATCGCTCAAAAAGACGGCTGTCGTGAACTTTGACGCGTTTGACGACGTGAAGGGCAATTTGAGCTTCGCCCTTGCGATTTTGAACAACAATAACGACGGATTTATTTTAACGTCGCTCTACGGTCATAACTCCTGCAACACATACGTTCGCGAGATCACCGGCGGCGAAGCGTCCGTAAAGCTGCTTGACGAGGAAACGCAGGCGCTGAAGGAAGCGAAAAGTAAGCTGATGGGGACTGATAAAAATGGCTGATAAGAACAATAACAAATCACTTTTTATATACACCTCGCTTATCTTCATCGTTGCCGTACTTTTGATCATTCTGTCGTTTTTCGGGCAGACGAATTTGAGAAAAAATCAACCGTCGGTCGAAACGAGCGAGGAAACGACAGCCTCGGGAATAACGGAGAGGGCGGCTGTTTTGAGCGAGGAGAACAAAAATCTTATCGAGGAAAACAGCAAGCTGACGCAGGAGCTTGCGTCGCTTCGCGAAAAGCAGACCATGAACGATATTCTTTTGAGCGCCAACGGATATTTCTCTCTCGGAAATAACAGCAAGGCTTTCGAGATGCTTAACGCCGTTATTTACGACGAGCTGACCGTTGACCAAAAAATCATATACGACAATATCAAAAAGGGTATAGAAGAAGCGGAGCAAGAATAAACGACTTAAAAAAAACCGAAAGGAAAGATAAAAATGTTAGACATCAAAATTTTAAGGACCGAGCCGGAGAGAATAAAGACGGCTCTCAAGAACAGAAACAACGACCTTGACATTGAGCCGGCGATAGAGCTTGATAAGAAAAGACGCGCCCTGCTCACCGAGGTAGAGCAGAAAAAGGCGAAGCAGAACGAGATAAGCAAGAAGATACCGCAGATGAAGAAGGCGGGAGAGGACACATCTCAAATCTTCGCCGAGATGAAGGAGCTGTCAAACGAGATCAAATCCGACGACGA
Source organism: uncultured Clostridia bacterium (assembly GCA_947585795.1). GTDB lineage: Bacteria > Bacillota > Clostridia > UBA1381 > UBA1381 > Hominilimicola. The sequence continues at coordinate 10,206 of CANPXG010000037.1, read as the reverse complement.
GGTGGTTCGCGATATAGACGAGAAGCTTCGTCTGTTTATGCTCAAGATCCCGAACATTCCGGACGAGAGCGTGCCTGTTGGCAAGGATGACAGCGAGAACGTCGAGCTTAGAAAATACGGCGAGCCGAGAAAGTTTGAATTTGAGCCCAAGGCTCATTGGGACATCGGCACGGATCTTGACATCCTCGACTTTGAGCGCGGCACGAAGATCGCGGGAACGCGTTTCACGGTATATAAGGGACTCGGCGCAAGACTTGAAAGAGCCGTTATCCAATTCTTTTTGAACACTCATACTGAGGAAAGCGGCTACACCGAGATTTTTCCGCCGTACATGGTAAACAGAGATTCCATGACCGGCACGGGACAGCTCCCGAAATTCGAGGAGGACGCTTTTAAGGTTGCAAACAACGGATTTTTCCTTATCCCGACTGCGGAAGTACCCGTAACGAACCTGCACAGAGATGAAATTCTTGACGGCTCGAAGCTGCCCATAAAGTACTGCGCGTACAGCGCCTGCTTCCGCGCCGAGGCGGGAAGCGCCGGACGCGACACGCGCGGTCTTATAAGACAGCACCAGTTCAACAAGGTCGAGCTCGTGAAGTTTGTAAAGCCCGAAAACAGCTATGATGAGCTTGAGAAGCTTACAAACGACGCGGAAAAGCTTCTGCAGAAGCTCGGTATAGCGTACAGAGTCGTATGCCTTTCCTCGGGCGATCTCGGCTTCTCATCGGCTAAGACGTACGATATAGAGGTATGGATGCCGAGCTACGGCAGGTATGTGGAAATTTCCTCATGCTCGAACTTTGTGGACTATCAGGCGCGCCGCGCCAATATCAGATATAAAGATAACCCGAAGGACAAGGCTCAGCTTGTTCATACGCTTAACGGCTCGGGGCTTGCCGTCGGAAGGACTGTCGCGGCGATACTTGAAAATTATCAGAATGAGGACGGCTCCGTAACCGTGCCGGACGTTCTTGTTCCGTACATGGGAACCGACAAAATAACAAAATAAAAATACGCGCGTCCGCCGACATTTTTCGTCCGCGGACGCGGATACATATTGTGTATAAAAATTTTTTCATAACAATATGTTGTTGCCTTTTTATGTAAACCAAATTACGCCGAAAATAACTTATCAACACCCCCTCTTTCCGACTTATTAACGATTAAAAAAGGAGTTTTGCGGGGTTTTGGTCGAGTTATCCACGTTATCCACGCACTTATCCACGGTTTTTCCACAAAAACGGGATTTTTTTCAAATGGCTTATATAAGCCGTTTTGCGAGGTTTACATTTTCGGCTCAAATTTTCAGGTAAAGCATGCAAAAATTTACAATAAAGGGTAGTTTTTTTCCGGTAAGGGTGAAAAATGTGTTTTTTAACGGGTTTTTTGCGTGTTTTTTGGCGTTGTTTAGCGCTTTTTGCGCCTCTTCGAGGGATCTTATTATCCACATCGCGTGTATAAACACATGGATAAGGGGAAAAACTAAACCTTCCGCACCTCTAACCGCCCAAACAACTCACCCCCCAACCCTTCGGCACGTCTAACGCATAAACAAGACAAACCTCAACCCCCTTCGCGCACTTTTCCGCGGTTTTGGCACTATTTTTAGTGCTTTATACGCGCATATAGGCACATAATAATGGAAAAACCAAACTTTCCCGCGCATTTAACCGCAAAACAACGAAAAACCCAACCCCCTTCGCGCACTTTTTCGTGATTTTGGAGGAATTTTTAGCGCTTTATTCGTGTATATGCCGCATAAACAAGGCAAAAACTAAACCCTTTCCGCACGCTTTTCCGCGATTTTGGAGGAATTTTTAGCGCTTTATTCGTGTATATGCCGCACAAACAAGGGGAAAAATTAATCTTTTTCGCGCATTTTTTTGTGATTTGGGCGGCATTTTTAGCGCTTTTTGCGTGTATATACTGCACAAATAAGGGAAAATTTAAGCCTTTTTGCGTATTTTTTTGCGATTTCTGCGGTATTTTTGCTGCTTTTTGCGTGTATATACTGCACAAATAAGGGAAAATTTAAGCCTTTTTACGTGCTTTTTGATGCTTTCTACGCATATAAAAGCGCATAACAGTGGAAAAACCCAACCCTTTCCGCGCACTTTCCCGCAATTCCGGTGCTATTTTTAGCACTTTTTGCGTGTATATAAGCGCACAACAACGAAAAAATCAACCCTTTTTGCGTGCTTTTTAATGCCTACTACGCATATAAAAGCGCACAACAACGCAAAACCCAACCCCCTTCGCACACTTTTTCGTGATTTTGGAGGCATTTTTGGTGCTTTTTATGTGTATATAACGCATAAATAAGGGGAAAAATTAATCTTTTTTTGCGTATTTTTTCGCGATTTCAGCGGTGTTTTTAGTGCCTTTTGTGTGTATATAACGCATAAACAAGGGGAAAAATTAATCTTTTTTGCGTATTTTTTCGCGATTTCAGCGGTGTTTTTAGTGCCTTTTGTGTGTATATAACGCATAAACAAGGGGAAAAATTAATCTTTTTTGCGTATTTTTTTGTGATTTTGGAGGTGTTTTTTATGCTTACTGCGCGTCTTGCGGCGATCAAAAACCGCGTAAATGCTGGGGTTGTGGCGGACATCGGCACCGACCACGCCTATATTCCGATAAATTTAATAAAAGAAAACCGTGCCCAAAAAGTAATCGCGACAGACATAAACCCCCTTCCCGCGCGCATTGCAACAGACAACATAAAAAAAGAATCCCTATCCAAAAAAATAGAAATCAGACTCGGAAACGGCCTCTCCGTTCTGGAAAAAAAAGAAGCTGACGTCATCATCATCGCCGGTATGGGCGGCATACTGATAAGCGAAATCATTGACACAGACATTGACATAGCGCTCGGAAGCAAGCTTATTCTTCAGCCGATGAACGCGCAGTATGAGCTGCGTAAATACCTCATGTCGCACGGGTTTAAGATAACGGACGAGGATTTGGCAGTAGAGGGGTTTAAGGTGTACAACATTATACTTGCTGAGCGAGGTGAAATGAAGCCGTTTGAAACGGATTTTGAGTACCAAATACCGAAATATCTCGTGGGACATAAGTATTTTAAGAATCTGTGTCAAAAAAAACGGCGCGAGTTTACGAAGGTTATAAAAGGTCTTGAAAATTCGAGCACCGGCGACGCGGCAAAGCTTGAAATGTACAAGTATTGGAAAGCGGAACTTGACAAGTATGAATATTGAGTAAGCCGCGTGGCGGATGGTGAGCGCGGGGGCGGTGTGTTCTTACAGCGTTGGGCTACTTTGTGATGGCTGCACGAGGAGGGTTAGCAAAGGTGCGCCGCCGGTATCTCAGCGTCAGACTGCTTTGTTATAGCTGCATGGCGGAATTGAGAGTGTGACCAAGGCGAATCGCGGATGATTAGGAGAAATGCGGGGTTTCTATAGGGGAGCCATGTGGAGAAGATTGGCGAAGGTGCGCCGCCGGTATCTCTTACAGCTTTGGGTTAATTTGTGATAGCCGTATGAGGAAGTTGAAATCGGATGTCTAAAGTAGTTGAATAATGGCTTGGCGATGCGGAATTTCTATAAGGGAACCGCTCGGGGAAGGATGGAGAATGTGAATGTTAAGAATATTGCATGGGTGCTGTACGAGCGCAGGGACGGCGGATCGTTGACACCGGAGCAAAGTGAGGATTTTCTACGGCGGTTTGGGGATGGTTTAGCAACGAGGTGTTTCTATAAAAGGAACCACAGGGGAGAAGAGTTGACGAGTGCTCGCCGCAGACAGCGTGCTCTTACAACGTCGAGTTTCTTTGTGATAGCTGCACGGGAAAGGTTAGCGAAGGTGCGCCGCCGGTATCTCTTACAGCGTCGGGCTACTTTGTGATTGCTGCGCGGGTAGAAAAGTTAGCGGGGGTGAAGGTTTAGAATGTCGCGGAGGCGGATGTGTGAGTGTTGACGCGTCGGGTGGTGTGTTTTTACAGCGTCAGACTGCGTTGTGATTGCTGCGCGGGGAAGATTGGCGAAGGTGAAGGTTAAGAATATTGTGGGAATGGCGAGCGAGCGCGGGGGTAGGAGATCGCTGACCGGAATAATGTGAGCTTGTCTATGGCAGTTTGGGGATGGTTTAGCAACGAGGTATTTTTATAAAAAGAACCACAGAAGAAAAGGGTTGACGAGTGCGCGCCGCAGACAGCGTGCTCTTACAGTGTTGGGCTGTGTTGTGATGGCTGCATGGGGAAGTTGAAATCGGGTGTTTAAAGTGGTTGAATAATAGCTTGGCGGTGCGGGATTTCTATAAATGGAACCGTGCAGGGAAGGTTGGCAGGGGTGAATGTTTAGGATGTCGCGGGGGCGAATGTGTGATTGAGATAATGTTGGGTTTTGGTGGAAACCATGTAATAAATCTTGAAAAATACAGGCGTAAAATTTAATAAAATCACGGAGATACGGATGATCGAGGCAAAAAGAGGCGCTTATCTGCGGAGTTTCGTGGATGGTTTAGCAACGAGGTATTTCTATAAAAGGAACCACAGGGGAGAAGGGTTGACGAGTGCACTCCGCAGACAGCGTGCCCTTACAACATCGAGTTTCTTTGTTATAGCCGCACGGGGAAGTTGAGATCGGGCATCTAAAGTAGTTTTCGGATGATTAGGGAAATGCGGGGTTTCTATAAAGGAACCGCATAGGGAAGGTTGGCGGGAGTGAAAGTTTAGGATGTCGCGGGAATGGCGAGTGAGCGCGAGGGCGGCGGATAGCTGACCGGAGCAAAGCGGGGATTTTCTGCGGCGGTTTGGGGATGGTTTAGCAACGAGGTATTTCTATAAAAGGAACCACAGGAGAAAAGGATTGACGAGTGCACGCCGCAGACAGCGTGCTCTTACAACGTCGAGTTTCTTTGTGATAGCTGCACGAGGAAGGTTAGCGAAGGTGCGCCGCCGGTATCTCAGCGTCAGACTGCTTTGTTATAGCTACATGGCGGAATTGAGAGTGTGACCAAGGCGAATCGCGGATGATTGGGAGAAATGCGGGGTTTCTATAGGGGAGCCATACAGGGAAGGTTGGCGAAGGTGAAGGTTTAGAATATTGCGGGAATGGCAAGCGAGCGCGAGGGCAGCGATTGGTGGATGATTGGGATTGTATAAGCAAAAAAGTTTGAGAAATATAAATACCGAAAATGGGAGGTTGAAAAGTATGAAGGTTAAGGAGATCGCGGAAATTATTGAGAAGGTGTGCCCGAAGCGGCTGGCGTATGACTGGGACAATGTTGGGCTTCTGTGCGGCGACGCGGAAAAAGACGTTAAAAGGGTGTTCGTGACGCTCGACACAAATATTGCCACCGTAAAGGAAGCCGCAGACAAGGGCGCTGACATGATAGTGTCGCACCATCCCATACTGCTCGGCGGCATAAAACGGATAGATTATGGCACGGCGGAGGGGCAGATGATAAAGCTGCTCGTTGAAAACAATATCCCCGTGTACGCGGCGCACACCAACATGGACACCGCGCGCGGTGGCATAAACGACAGGCTTGCAAAATTGTTTAAGCTTACGAACGTAAAAATTCTCGAACAGCACACGGACGATGCCTCGGCGGGGCTTGGGCGCATCGGGCATTTAAAAAACAAAACGACTTTGGGCGAGTTTGCGCACGAGTGCGGCGAGATCTTAAACACCACCGTCCGCGCGGCGGGTGATTTGAACACCGTTATAAGCACCGTCGCGGTCGCGTCGGGAAGCTGCAGCGAAGTCATTCCGCTTGCCGCAGCGAAGGGCGCGGACGTTATAGTGACGGGGGATATGAAGTACCATAACACGATCGATATGACGCAACTCGGTATTTGCGTGATTGACGCGGGACATTACCCGACAGAGATTTGCGTGATGGATATTTTTGAGGATATTTTGAGTGGCGCGGATGTGGAGGTCGTGAAGTCGGAGAACAGGGATGTGTTTAATTTTGTGATGTGAGAATGGACGGTGATATCCGCGCATACAATTGTTGTTATTGGCACATCGGAGATGTGCGAAAGGTTGTTCTTTTTAAAAAAAGAACCAAAAACCCTAAGAGGGGGGATTTCGATTTCCCCCCTCTTAGGAATCACCCCCTTGAAACGACCGGAGGGCACCCCGCCCTACGGATGAGGGACGTCGTGGGCGCCGTCCCCTACAACCCCTCAGTCATTTGCTATGCAAATGACAGCTCCCCTAGTAGGGGAGCCTTAGGGCGGATATTATCTGCCCCTACGTGGGATAGGCGGGGATTGACAAATTACAACGGCTTTGATAGACAAATTCTCAATTTTGTGGTATAATAACCTCACGGTGTTACCAAAGGCGAAGCCTTTGACACCTGAGAGAACATTGTATCATACTTTGCGTGCCACGATGCGGCACCGACTGCTTTGCAGTCTGAAAATATATGATATTAATGTATACAGAAAATTAAAGATAGGTAATCTTAGTGAAAGGACTGATTTAGATGAAAAAGATTATAAAAAAGATAGTAAGTATCGTAACAGCAATGGCTATGGTAAGCTCATATGCGTATGTGGCATCGGCAAAGTCGTTCCCTGATGTGTCTACCTCGCATTGGGCTTATGATACGATCAATAAGCTGACGGACAGCGGTGTGTTCAGCGGATATGACGACGGTTTGTTCCGTCCCGACAATACGATCACTCATGAGGAGTTTACGACCGCAGTTGTAACGTATGTATGTGACAAGCTCGGGCAAACGGTTACTCCCGTAAGCAGCGACTATGTTCAGGTAACGACAGATGACGTAAACGATCCGCAGTTTTGGACGAACAGGTGGGCAACGTGGGCGCAACCGTATTTGAACAAAGCAGTAGAGCTTGGCATTATCGGGGACAGTAATGATACGATCAGGAAAGATTATGATGTGGCGATGCAGAATAAGGAAGATTTGCCCGGCGTAGAAAGCCCTATGCAGGATGCGGTAAGAAACGTGCAAGTAAACGTACCGATAACGCGTGAAGAAGCAGCGAGAATTGTGACGAGAGCTTTGTTCTTGACAGAACCGGAAATTATAGAGGAAGATTTAGAATCTGCAAATCCGGCGGCTCGACTCACTTACGGACGTCCTGATTTCCTGCCTGACTGGAATGATGTTTTCTCTGCATATCGATATGATGTCCTTGCTATGTATTATGCCGGTATTATGCAAGGAAATGAAATATATATGTTCAAGCCGCAAAATAATCTTGCAAGATCCGAAGCTACAATGCTTATACTGAAATTAACTGATTCTTCGTTGAGACCTAAGGATCCTTTTATCGAAGTGCTTCATCCGGCAGCTGAAGAAATAAATAAAAGAGTAATGGATGCTGCAAGTATCTTTCTCTCAAAAGAAAAACCAAATCGTATTGATTCGGCAGATGAACTGTTTGAACTTTGTTGCAGGGAAGTTATCGAAAATAGCGGAGAAACATATCCTCAAACAGAGAACAACGGCGATCCTATATACAGATATACAGAAGAACGCATAAACAAAATTCTTGAAACAGTTCAAGGAACATTTTGCGAAGAACTTGTAACAAAGCTTATTGATGAAATTAAGGCAGGTAAGTTTTGGAACTAAATAGGCAAAGAAAAAAGAAGGTTTATATGTAACCTTCTTTTTTTATTTGTTTAAGTTAAGTAAATCGAACATGAAAAACCGCTTTGATTTCTCAAAACGGTTTTTTATTTTTTATATTAAAAAAGAGAAATCCATAATATTGGCTAACATGAAAAAACAACCAAAAAAAGAGGGCGATGACCGCCTTCTTTTTGGTTGTAAATTTTTTAAAAAAATTTTTATAGCCGAAGTGCCTTTTTCGCGATTTTGAGATATGTATATATATGAGAGGGGTTAAAAAATGGTTCATTTATTAAAGCGGACTGTACTTCTTTAGTAGGCATTTTAAAAAAGGGTTTTTGATTGATTTTTTCCTTTTTTGTCGCCTCCGATGTCTACATTTTCTTCCTTTCCGGTATAGTCCGCTTCAACAAGTGAATGATTACTTGACAACACAAAAACCGAATATCCTTTTTTCACGCACTGCTTTTTTGACAGGAAAACAAGCAGTAGGTCAGCTGGAGCCGATGCTATAAAATCCAATCGGGAGGAATATTGCGCGTAACAGGTAATACGCGTACCGATTTTGTTCCTAAGTTATAAATGGCGATAGATTATCAAAAGATCTGTTGCTATTTTATATAACAAATTAAAAGAAAGGAGGTTAACAGAATGTTATCAAAGTTTAAAAAATTTGTTGCGTCGCTTTTGGCGACCACGACAATAATAGCCGTTGTGCCGATAATCCCGACGCACATAGACCACACGACGGTAAATATACATACGGGTGTGTACATCAATGTGAGCGAGAAGTGATCGGGCGAGGGATGGGTGTCCGTACAATTGTTGATAGAGGCACATCGGAGATGTGCGAAAGGGTGTTCTTTTTTAAAAAAGAACCAAAAACCCTAAGAGGGGGGATTTCGATTTTCCCCCTCTTAGGAATCACCCCCTTGAAACGACCGGAGGGGTGCTGCGCCCCCTCCGGACACCCCGTGGGCGGATGGTATCCGGCCCCTACAAACCCCTCAGTCACGCTGCGCATGACAACTCCTTTGACAAGGGGTCTTGCGGGCGAAGCAACAAACGCCGTAATGAGGCAGCCCGCCCTACAGGGACACCCCCAATTAGCAGAGCGTTGCCGGCAGTTTGTCGGGGATACGGCGGGGTGAGGGCACCCCGCCCTACGGGGGAAAATTGCGCGGCAGCGGGGTGTGGTAGGCGTGTTGCGAAGCAACAAACGCCGTAGTAGGGGAGGCTTGCGGCGGTGATTGTTTGGCGGTTTGTAAATTTAAATTCAAAATTAGTAAAGAAAACAGAAAAAACCGCCTTGATTTCTCAAAGCGGTTTTAATACAAAATAGGCTCTGGTCGGAGCGTCACTCCCGACATCTCTTTTGCCCGTTGCTTACGCACGCGGCGCATGAGGACGCACTTTTCACCTCAAAGCCTTTCATATCTTATCTACAGTATATCAAAATTATTCGTGCTTGTAAAGTATTTTTTTGTTTTTCATTGTTTTTTTCCACGTTTCTTCACCAATTTTCCAAAATGAAATAACCGAGTTTCTATATTCTTTCGGATCTTTCTCTATTTTTAATCTAAGTATTAACTTAAATCTTTCATTATTTTCCCGAAAATCTTTTAAAAGAACTCCGGTGTTGGGCTTGTTTGCCTGTACGATATAATCGGGTTCGGCTATAATATCCGGTATGTACGAGCAATACCGTTCATAATCATACGGATGGTTTATCTTAATATGCTCAACGCGTTCATCCGTAATAATTACCTCGTCCGTGGTTATATCCTCAGTTATACATTTGTATATTTCCCTATCAATTTTTCCTACATAATTCACGTTTTTTACCGCCGTTTCGAGTTTCTGTGTCCTAATTATATCATTTTCGGGTGGATTGTCAATATTGAGTACAGGGGATATGAAAAACCGCCTTGATTTCTCAAAGCGGTTTTTGTAAAGTCGCTGTTTGGCAGGCGTACCCCTCTCCTGCATCTCTCAGAACTTGCGTTCTTGTCATTACCATCGGCGTGTGGTCGGTACGTAATCTACCACCTCAAACAGTCCTTTTATTGTACTGTTATTATATCATAAATATTCCCTTTTGTAAAGAATTTTTTTGTTCCTTATACATCTGCGCCATTCCTTATCTTTTATTTTAAGAAAAGTAATGATTGAGTTCTTATATTCTTTTATGTCTTTTGATGTTTTTATACGCAAAATCAACTGAAAATTCTTCCCGTTTTCCTCAATACGCTTCAAAACAAATGCTGTGTTCGGCTTGTTTGCCTCAAGTATGTAATCGGGTTCCGCCAAAATTTGCGGTATATATGCGCTAAATCTTTCATAATCGTTCGGATGTTTCTCGCGAATATGAGATATTTGTTCATCTGTGATTATGACCTCGTCTGTGACTATATCTTCCGTAACGCACTTATATATTTCTCTATCGATTTTTCCTACATAATTCACGCTTTTTACCGCCGTTTCGACTTTCTTTGTCCTAATTATATCATTTTCGGGTGGATTGTCAATATTGAGTACAGAGGATATGAAAAACCGCCTTGATTTCTCAAAGCGGTTTTAATACAAAATAGTTATTCGGCAGGCGTGGCATACTCCTGCATC
>CANPXG010000036.1 GCA_947585795.1 uncultured Clostridia bacterium | reverse complement strand
TTTCTTTTTCAATGCTCCACGCTGAAGCTACTGGAATCCACCTGCATAGCAGGTGGATTATTTTTACTGTGTCACATATAAAAAACGACGGACATTTTCATGTCCGTCGTTTAATTGTTTAATCGTTATTCACGAAGTATGATCAGTCTACAAATTTGTAAACAACCATTTCCTGAAGCGATCCCTTATCAGCAAATCTTGCGAATACATAATCGCCTTCCTTTGTTGTATCGTCAAATATATCAATCTTTGAAATATCGACTGTATCGGAAGCTATCTTAGCCTTGCCTGTACGATTGTTGATTTCAACTGTATCCATTGTCTTCGATGAGTCAAATGAAAGCAACTCTGTAGCTGCACCGTAAGAGTTCTTTCCGCTTACTTCAGGCGTGTACTTTCTAAGGTCAAGTTCAATAACAGCGCTATCATCAGAATCCGGACGATCCGTTACAGGACCAAATTCGAACATGTTACGCGTATTATACTGACCGAAACCACCAAAGAGGAGATTAGCAGATGACTGACCCTGGCATACTACGTTGTAAACATCATCAGCATCGAGAAGCAGGATAATCTTATCACCGCCGCTACAGAGAATTAAATCTCCCTCACTGATATAATCGAAAATAGGAGCGTTACTATGCGCATCCCACAAAGGCGCTGTTACATAATGTCTATCTCCATTGATAAACGTGTTATCTCCCGTACCCGGAGTCAATTTACCTAAAACAGCGTTCTTTGTTGTTGTAACGCTTACCTCTGAGCCGGATGCATAACCGTTGATTACATAAATAGTATTATCTTCCTCATCAACACTTTCATCAATGCTTTCAACTATCATTGTCGGGTTGTTAGCAGCTGTGTCAACATCATTCAAGCTTGCAAGAGCGTCAGCGCTTGCCGTGAAGTTGATAAGAACTGTCGGAGATATTCCATCAAAATCTCCTACAACGAAGTTACGGCTTGAACCGTTTTCTCTTACAACATAAACCGAGGATGTAACCTCACCAAACTTATAGTTGTCAGGATTCTTCATGTCTGCTGCATTCATAGGAACAGACATTTCAAGGATGCCATCGTTGATCTGATAGCCGCCTACAAGTCCCGAAACAACACCCTTACCTGTAAGGTTAGTTGGATCAACTCTGAGTGCGTCCTTATCGGTCACTTTTGTTGAGTCAACTGCAAAATACAGCTTTGACAGTACGTTATTCGAATTTGCCCTATACTTAACCAGTCTTATTTGATATGAACCGGAAGTCAAATATTTGGCATGGCTAATAACGTCTGATACCTCATTTTCAACTTCAGTACTGCTCTTAAGGGATTCAGATGCTACATCATCGGGTGCCCAATAGTCAAGGTTTGAACCAAGTTCCAATTCAACCTGCTTACCTTCTGCGGTTATCACTTGAAGAAGATAACCTGAACCGTTTTCAGCCGGATATCCGTTCATAATCCAAGCATAGTGCTCACCTGAAGCAAGCTGACCGGCTGTGGCAGCTTCGATAAACGCAATGCGTCCGAACATATCAAAATAGAATGTGCTCTGCGCACCTGTCTTTAAATCATCAACGGCAATGTTTGCAACATCGTATCTCTTACCGTTGATTGTAGCGTGCGAGCCGTTGAACTTCTTTGTGATACCCGAAGCCGTGCCAGTAATGCTCTCGCCCGTTACAACGATATCGGCAACAGTTTCGTCAAGACTACACTTAACCGTAGCAACGTCATCCTTCTTAAGGTTTCTGAGTCTTACCTCTTCGCCGTCCTTTGTTACTGTGATAACTCTATCTTCATCGTCGTTAAAGTCATAGCTCTTATCCGCCAATGCGCCAATATCATCCTCGTCATTCTTTGAAACCTTCATTGTAAGTCTTTCTTCACTGGCACTCTTAACGATACCTACAACGTAAGCGTCAACAAACATAACATCATAGTAGTCGTTTGTTATGTTGCTCCTTACAAGTCTAATTGAACCTTCTTCAGGCTTGTAAAGGTCGCTTAAGGTTTTGTCGCTGTTATTGTTAAGCCATTCGTTAATATCAGCATTGGTAACAACCTTGCCGTTATAAACAACAACGGGTGCTTTATCGGTCGAACCAACCTGCTTGGGTTTGTTTACGCCTGCAACTTTAATTTCGCCCACGGCGCCGTTTTCAAAGCCTGTGATTTCCTCAATATCGTCCATGTCATCGATAGTGTATGTTTCGGACCTTGAAGGATCACAAGTTACAGCCAAAACCTTAGCGGATAAACCTCTATCCGGCTTGTAATAGTATGTAACTTGGTGAGCGATGTAGTCCTCAAGACCTGTCAGAATCGTATCAAAAATATTAATGACCTCCTGATGATCATCTCTGTCTTCTTTGATTTCAATCTGACCTTCAGCAAGCTCTGAACCTATAGTTGTCTTAGCTGTTCCGAGAAGAACGCCCTTTTTCTTGATTACGTCGAACTTAGCTTCCGCAAGTGAACGCCAAGCAGCGTATACAGGCTTGTTGTAAACGTAGTTCTCAACTTCCATGTAGTCGCCGAGGAGCGCGTTGAATACCATCTTGATTACAACGCCTCTGTCAGAGGGAACGTCCTGCTCGCCGGGAGCATGGTTCAAAAGGTCGAGTCTTGGTGAGCCCGCAACCTGCATGTAACCGTTAGGCCAGCCGCCCGACATCTCAGCTTCCTCTGCGTAGTTCATAGCTCTTACGAGCATTACGCATACCTGAGCGTATGTAACCTCTCCGTCAGGCTGGAATGTGCCGTCGCCCATGCCGCTGATGATACCGAGGCTGTACGCGGTCTGAATCTGATCCGCAGCCCAGTGGCCCGAAACATCCGTAAACAGTCCCTCAGTGTAAGGGTTGATGGACGTAACGTTAAGCATTCTCAAAATAATTGAAGCCATTTCTGCTCTCGTTACCTTTGAATCGGGCTTAATGCTTCCATCCTCATAACCCGTAATTACGCCAAGTGAGCTGTCCAACGCAAGAGCTCTCTGATAGTAATCATCCTCATCATAAGCGCTCGATACAACCGGCGCCTGTGTAGCCTCCGGTGCTTCTGTCGCTTCCGGTGCTTCCGTCGGCTCAGCCTCGGGTGCAGCCGTTTCTTCCGCCTCAGGTGAAGCGGTTGCCTCAGCTTCGGGTGATGCGGTAGCTGTTACCGCAGCGTCAGCCGCGTTGTCCGCCGTGTCCTCGCCGTCAGCAAACGCAACAACGCCGACAGAGGTCACAAGCATTGCTGAAGCCAAAAGCGCACAGATCAATTTTTTCATCTTGTTACCCATGTGAATACCTCCATAAAGTTTTTTTAGATTTATAATAAACATCGGATTGTTGAACCGACTTTATTAACGTGTAAATCGTCGCTCGTAAATTGAGCAACTTTAATTATACAATACAGGACAATGCAATTACATTAAAAAATCAGGTGTTTATGTTTAAAAATCAGGTTTTCTCGCCTTCACGCATAAGTTTTGCGAATTCTTTGTACTCAAGCGGTGAAACACCGGTGTATTTTTTGAATACCTGACTGAAGTACTGTGAATTGGAGCCGTAACCGACTTTTTCCGCAATTTCGTATATCCTGTCGTACTTGCCCTCAAGAATTGTTTCCTTCGCAAGCTCCATGCGTTTTTCCATGACGTAGTGGGAGAAGTTTTTGCCTGTTTCTTTTTTAAAGAGCTTGCCCAAGTAGTCCACGTTGGTGTAAAGTATAGTGCCGGCAAGCCAGCGAAGGGAAAGATTTTCGTTTCTCAGGTTCTCATCGATAATGCGCATGGTGTCGCGTATAAGGGCGCTGTAAACCTTGCGCTTCTCGGGCGTGTTTGACTCGGTGATTTCAAGTCCCTTTTCCTCGATGAAGTTTCTTATCTCGCCAATCGTTTTCGCGTCCTGAAGGTACATGATGCCTTTCATGTAATCGTCTATCTTGTCCGTTTCGCAGCAGCGGATAATACATACGTACAGCTCAAGGCAGTACGTTTTTGCCACAGCGGGGGTGGGCATCGCTTTTTCCATGTCGTCGAAAAATCTGTTGAGCTGCCTGCGTACCTTGTCGGTGTTGCCGCGGCGTACAGCTTGTTCGACGGTGCCGTAGTCGGGGCGCAGTGACGCGCTGTTCTCATTGACTTTTAAGTCGTTCTCATACAAAGTCTTGTCACTGCCGGAATAGAATGAGTAACCCATACAGACCTTTAATCGCTCGTAAGCGGCAGGTGCTTCCGAAAGATACGATACTTTGCTGTAAACCGCCATTACGTTGTAATTATAGCATTGCTTGGCGGTTTTTCGTATTTTGTCAAGCAAGTCCATAATTTCCGTTTTGTCAAGAATTGTTGTGATGATAAACAGGAAGTCGTTTATTGTAGTGCTGAGTAAAATGTTTTCGCCGCCGATGTACTGTTCGGCGTTATTCTTGATAAAAAAGAAATCCTCAAAATCGTGCGCGCCCGTCGGTTTGATGATGATCATGCGTGTGTCCATCATTTCATCAACGTCGAAGGTTCTGCAGTACAATCTAAGCATTTCGTATGTATCGCCCATGCCGAGGATGTATTCTTTCAGAAAATGCTCCTTTATAATGGGTTTCACCAGCTCGGTTTCGGTAATCAGCATATCGCGGAATTTCCTGTCCTCGCTGCCGCAGTCCTGACTATGTATGTACTTAGCGTTATACATACCAATCTCTCCTTTATAGGTACCTCCGTACACTATATATAATATTATATACGCTTTTGTGCATAATTTCAAGAAAAAAATTTTGTCAAGCGCAAATATTTTTAAAAAAAATTACCGTTTCGCATGAAACGGTAATTTTTGTTTGCGTTTTTTTGGAGATATTACTGCATCGGGAAAGCCGTATCAGACTTAGCGATCGTAACATTTGTCAAATCATAATTGTACGTGTTGCCGCGGATGTAGCCCCAGCATGTTGTCTTGATACCAAAGAGCTCAGCGGGCTTTGAAGCACCGAATACCGCAGACTCGAGCGAACCGACAACAGAGCCGGTGTCAACGTCCGTAATAACGAGGTTGTATTCCTCGAGCTTGTTGTTAAGGGTAACTCTTACCTTGTACCACTTGTCAGCCTTCAGAGTAGCAACCTTGTCTGTGCTTAGACCGTTTGTGGCGGTTATCTCGTTAAGACCGAATCTGATGTTCAGTGCAACATCTTTTGAAGCATTGAAGCCGCCACTCGTCGGATCCTCAAACCAACCCATCATGAAGTTGAAGTCCTGTGAGTCTGCCTTGATACGTACATCAAACTCTACAAGTCCGAAGGGTCCCATCTGGTTGCCGTTCGTCAGGTTTCTGTTGTACATATACATTGAACCTGCGCCGTCGTTACCGCCGGTCTTGTCGCTGTTTGAGTACATGTTAACGTAGTTTACTTTTCTCTGCTCGTCGTAGCTGTAGGTCTGATAGTGCACGCTCGCACTTCCCTTTGAAAGCCACGGTGAACCGTCGATTATAATTCCCAGACCGTAGTAACCCGAACCGTTAGGTCCGCTTTTGCTTAAGCCGCCTATAGCAACGTCACTGAAGTCAGATTTGTTTACATATGTTTGGCTCTCCTCCGCGTTTGCCAGCATAGGAACCGCAAGCGCCTGTACGCCGAGTATACCGGCCGCGATAATTGAAATGAGTCTTTTCTTCATGTCATTCTCTCCCTTTCTCTGATTTTAAAGACAATATATCATATTAACTACATTCTACCTTATTTTGCACAAAAAATAAATACAAAAAGCCGATAAAAATGTTCAAAAAAACGTAAACACCCCTATCGGCATATTTTACTTTATTCCCCTGTCGGGTATGGAAAGACGTTTTTCTATGTAGTTAAACGTAAACGTCAAAATCAGCGTGATCATAAGGTAAAACAGCGCGGCGACAAGCAGCGGCGATATTTTCATATCGCGGTTTACCGCGCGCTGTGACGCTTTCATAAGGTCTATAAGCGCTATCGACGACGCGAGCGCCGTGTCTTTTACGAGCACTATCGTTTCGTTGGCGATAGGCGGTATTACCGTTCGTATCATCTGCGGAACGACCACGTGGCGCATCGTCTGCATACCGGTAAGCCCGAGCGCTTTCGCCGCCTCGTACTGACCGGAGTTTACTCCTATTATACCGCCGCGAAATATTTCCGCGAAGTACGCGCCGTAATTGAGCGTGAACGCGATAAGCGAGGCGGTAAACGGAGCGAGCGCAAAGCTCTCGCCGTTCGACAGCTTTATCATAGCCGCGCCGAAATAGAAGAAAAACAGCTGCAGCATGAGAGGCGTGCCGCGAAATACGAGCAGATACAGCCGTATAAGCAGACGCACGGGAAATTTTATAAACCATTTTACGGCGAAATTATCCGTCACCTTCGCCGTTACTGCCTCGTTTATGAGAGAAACGATAAGTCCGAGTGGAAGCGACAGTATAAGCGTAACCGCAAACAGCTCCAAGGTCATTTTAAGACCTTGAAGGAGCTGCGGCATTATCTGAATTATATAATCCATATTACTTTATAAGATCCTCGCCGAACCACTTTGTTGAAATTTCTGAGGTTATGCCTTCCGCCTTGCACTCGTCGAGAGCAGTGTTTATTGCGTCTATGAGCGCGTTGTCGCCGATCCTGCCGCCGACAGCGTAGTCTTCCTCGTCAAAGCCTTCCTCAAGAACCGTGAACTTGTCAAGCAGGTTTTCCTTCGTGAGATAGTATCTTACAAATACCTCGTCGATAACGGCGGCATCGGCTCTGCCCGCGTCAACCTCCATGAGTACCTGTGAGTTTTCCTTAAATCTCGAGATGTTTGCATCACCTATAGACTCATAAGTAGCTGCGTCGGCTTTTAGCGCGTCCTCGGATGTCGAGCCGTCCTGAAGCGCGATCTTCTTACCCGCAAGGTCAGCCTTGGTGTTGATGTCGGAGCCTGCCTTTACGATGATCGACTGCTTCGTCGACAGGTACGGATTCGAGAACAGTACCTCCTGACGTCTTTCGTCCGTAATCGAGAAGCCGTTCCAGATAACGTCGATCTTACCGGTTGAAAGCTCCATAGACTTGGAATCCCAGTCTATCGGCTTAACCTCTACATTAACGCCCATCTTTTCCGCAACGGCGTTTGCAAGGTCGATATCGAAACCGACGATCGTACCATCCTCTTCGGTGAAGCCCATAGGCGCGAAGTCCGCGTCAAGACCGAGCGTGAAGTAGCCCTGTTCCTGAACCTTCTGCAGCGACGTATCGCCCGCCGTATCGGTCTGCTTGGGCTCACCGCAGCCGGTAAGAGCCGCCGCGCCCATCACGAGAGCCGCTGTTAATGCGATTATTTTTTTTGTGTTCATTGTTCAATTCCCCTTTGTTTTTTATTTTTACATGACTATTATACTGTATCAGGCTAAATTAGTAAAGTGTTTTTTCGTTTTTTTCAAAAATATTTTTTCATATGCAAAAAGCGAACCCCCAATTCGGAGGCTCGCTTCCCTTTTACCCTATACAATTATATCAAATTACCCTTTTACCGCCTAAAAATCTTGATGAATAGTATGATGAGTCAATGGATGTGTACTGAATTACCTTACCCGTTGACGGAGCGTGGATCATCATTCCCTCGCCAACATACATACCAACGTGCGACGCGTAATCACCGCTGCCGAAGAATACGAGGTCACCGGGCTGAAGCTGTGATCTTGTTATATAAGTACCCGGTCCGTGAAGCTGGTCGTCAGCCACACGCGGAATTGAAATACCGTTCTCACGGCATACGTACTGTACGAAGCCCGAGCAGTCGAAGCCCGCGGGTGTCGTTCCGCCCCACAGATACGGCACGCCCAAGTAATCGTCAGCCGTGTCGAGAAGTTCCTCTGCGATAGGATTCTCCGCAAGATACTCACTGTTCGGTATCGGAGGTCTTGACTTGTATCTGAAGTCTACAGGCATACTGTAAACCTCGCTGCCGTCGTTAAGCACCGCGCCTACTGTGATCGCGTAATCTCTGTCCGGTACAAGAGAGCCTTCCTCGATCTCAACGCTGCTGCTGTCGTATACGTCCGAAAGAAGTACCGATGACGCGTCAGCGTCCTTTATGATTACATGGTAGCCCTGAACGCCGTTCACCGGAGTCCACTTTACCGTGAAATTACCCTCTTCTATCTCAGCGCCGCTTGCCGGAAGCGTAATCTCCGGAAGTGCGAGCGAATAGTCGCTGTCGCTGAACGTCGCGTACGAACGGTTTACGCTCGAGATAGCCTGTTCTCTCGTCGCCGAGCCAAGCGGTTCAAATCTTACGTCGTCAACTCCACTCATGAGTGAGTAGTTAAGCATCGTTATAACGGCAGGTCTTGCCCATTCGCTTACCTCGTCGCCGTCCCAAAACGCGTCTATCACGCTCGCGTCCTCGTAACCGTCCGAAAGGTTGAAGCTAACCTCACCGGCTGTCAGCGTGTTTACGAGCATCTTAGCCATTTCCTCACGCGTTACCAGTCTGTCCGGCGTGAATGTGTTGTCGCCCGTACCCGAAACCATTCCGTAGCAGTACGCCTGAGCAACAGCCATACTGTTCGTGTCCTCGAACGGTGATACCTCGGGTTCTATCATATCCTCACCCGTGAGCTTTTCGTAAAGGTTAACAACAAGCTCACAGAACTCTTCACGAGTAATGTTGTCCCTTAAATTATTGGAAACCACAGAATACGAAACAAGTCCCGCTTCGTTTGCCTGCTGGTAGTCGGATACTGCCCAGCCACTCAGGTCAGCCGCTAAAGCTGATGTTCCGAGTACGGCGGATAACGATATAACAGATAAGATAATCTTCTTTGCTACTTTATTCAAGATATAATCTCTCCTTTTTACTTTAAAGATGTGTCCTATAAGTTTTCCGTGTAATATTTTTGTTACGTCGCGCAGATATGTACATGGTGTTTCTTCGACGTTGACTGTATTGTAACACTAAAAAATTACGCTGTCAAGCCTTTTGGCAACAAAAATGTTAAATTTCTTAAAATTTTCGTATTATTTTTGTTACTTGGCTGTAATTTAACTGAAATATTGCTGTAAATAAGCTGAAATATTACGACTTTATGTTTACTAATTTTACATATTCTTCCATTATTTGTTTACATAAAAATGTTTACATGCACAAGATATTGACAAATTTTTGTAAATTTCTCAAGATATTGTTCGATTTATGGTAAAATCAACGAAGGATATTACATATTTGTTACAAATTTTTGAAGAGTTGTGAAGAAAATGCTACGAACCGCATACATATGCGGTTCGTAGTGTAATTTTTTATAAAAATTTTTCGTGATAAAATTATTGATTTATTTTTCGGTCGAATTGCTTTTAATCGAGTTTCTTCCTATTAAATATGTACTCTATTTCACGTCTACCTTTTCACCGGCGAGTATTTTGTTCATGGTGCGCGCCGCGCACATTTTACCGCACATTGAGCAGGTATGTTTTTCCTCAGGAGGAAGCTCGTTATAATAACGCTGCGGTTTTTCGGGTTCTATCGCGTACTTAAACATCTCGTCCCAGCATACGCGTCTGCGCGCGTCGCTCATTTTATCGTCGATTTCACGTGCGCCCTTTATTCCCTTCGCGATGTCGCCCGCGTGCGCCGCTATTTTTGCCGCGACAATGCCTTCCTTAACGTCGTCCGCGTTGGGCAGTCTTAAATGCTCCGCAGGCGTTACGTAGCAGAGGAAGTCCGCACCGTTCGCTGCCGCTATCGCGCCGCCTATCGCGGATGTGATATGGTCATAGCCGGGTGCAATGTCGGTAACGATGGGACCGAGCACGTAGAACGGAGCGTTGTGGCACAGGCGCTTTTCAAGCTTCATATTCGCCGCTATTTCGTCTATAGCCATATGTCCGGGACCTTCAATCATTACCTGCACGTTCTTTTCCCACGCGCGTTTTGTGAGTATTCCAAGCTCGACAAGCTCGGTTATCTGCGAAGCGTCGGTAGAATCGTGTGTAGAGCCGGGGCGGCACGCGTCGCCAAGGCTTATCGTAACGTCGTACTTAGCCAAAATGTCGAGAACCGTGTCATAATACTCGTAAAACGGATTTTCATTGCCGGTCATCTCCATCCACGCGAATATGAGCGACCCGCCGCGTGATACGATATTGGTAAGCCGTCCGCCGGACGCTTTAAAAATCTCCGCCGTTCTGCGGTTTATACCGGCATGAATCGTCATAAAGTCAACGCCCTCGCTCGCGTGAGCCTCGATCACCTCCAAAAATTCATCGGCGGTTATGTCGGCAAGCTCCTTGTCGAGGTAGCCTACAGCGTCGTACATAGGCACCGTGCCTATCATTGCGGGACATTCGTTTATAAGCTGACGGCGGAATTTACTCGTCTTACCGTAGCAGCTCAAGTCCATGATCGCCTCCGCTTTCATATCCACAGCCATTCTCACTTTTTCCCATTCAACGCCGTAATCGGTACAGTCCTTCGATATGCCGAGATTTACGTTTATTTTCGTTTTCATACCCTCGCCCACCGCCTCGGGACTGAGCGCCTTGTGGTTTTTATTAGCGGGTATAACCACTCTGCCCGCCGCTATCCGTTCACGCAGGATTTCTGCGTCGATACCTTCTTTCGCGCCGACTATCTCCATTTCGGGCGTAATAATACCCTTTTTTGCCGCGTCCATTTGCGTTGTATAAGACGACATAATTATGTACCTCATTTCATAAAAAATGCTCCCAAAAAGGGAGCAGAAAAGTCCTGTGTTCCCGTTACGGCATTATCCGCGTACGGTTACGGGTCGAAACTCGCGTTTCCTCTCAGCAATAAGCTCCCCTTCGGTACTTAAATTATATAGTAATTTCCCGAACGTGTCAAGGGGAATATCGGTAATAAATTTTGAAATAAAAACACGCTTCGAGCAAGAATTTTACAAAATTTTTATTGCGGCGGCTGTGCAAATATGGTATAATGGTAGTAGTCAGCGGAATTACCGCAAATAACGAAAGGAGTAATAGTATGAAATATTCAGCAGAAGTAGAGAAGATGTGTCCTCTCGTAAAGGGTACATATCACGGTCCTGCTCCTATCCCCGAAGAGGGTAAATGGGTACAGGCTAAGGAAATTAAGGATATTTCCGGTTTGACGCACGGTATCGGTTGGTGCGCGCCGCAGCAGGGCGGATGTAAGCTTACGCTTAACGTTAAGGACGGAGTTATCGAGGAAGCGCTTGTTGAAACGATAGGCTGCTCCGGTATGACGCACTCGGCGGCTATGGCGGCTGAAATTCTTATCGGTAAAACGATCCTCGAAGCGCTTAATACCGACCTCGTATGCGACGCGATCAACACCGCTATGCGCGAGCTGTTTTTACAGATCGTATACGGACGCACGCAGACGGCGTTCTCCGAGGACGGACTTCCCATCGGCGCAGGACTTGAGGATTTAGGTAAAGGTCTTCGCTCGCAGGTGGGCACAACGTACGCGACCTCAAAGAAGGGACCGCGTTACCTTGAGCTTGCGGAGGGTTACATAACGAAAATCGCTGTTGACGAGAATGACACGATTATCGGATATAAGTTCGTTCACCTCGGCAAAATGATGGAAATGATTAAAAAGGGTACCGACGCTAACGAGGCTCTTGAAAAGGCAAGCGGTCAGTACGGTCGTGTTGATGATGCTGTAAAGCTTATCGATCCGAGAGAAGAATAATAAGGGAGGTAAACGACAATGGCATTATTTGAAAGTTATGAAAGAAGAATTGACCAAATTAACGCCGAGCTCAAAAAGCACGGTATCGCTTCGATCGACGAGGCAAAAGAGATATGCGACTCCTACGGCGTTGACGCGTACGCGATAACAAAGGGTATTCAGCCTATCTGTTTTGAAAACGCGGCTTGGGCATATGAAATCGGCGCGGCTATCGCGTTAAAGGAAAAGGTTGCGTCAGCGGCGGAAGCTGCGGAGAAGATAGGTTTGGGCTTACAGTCGTTCTGTATCCCCGGCTCCGTTGCCGATGACAGAAAGGTTGGTCTTGGTCACGGTAATCTCGGCGCTATGCTTCTCCGTGAAGAAACAAAGTGCTTCGCGTTCCTCGCCGGTCACGAGTCGTTTGCCGCGGCTGAAGGCGCCATCGGTCTTGCGAACTCCGCCAATAAGGCGAGAAAAGAGCCGCTTAGAGTAATCCTTAACGGTCTTGGTAAGGACGCGGCAAAGATTATTTCGAGAATCAACGGCTTTACATACGTTCAGACGAAGTTCGATTATTACACGGGCGAGCTTACGATTGTTGAGGAAACGGCTTACTCGAAGGGTGAGAGAGCAAAGGTTCGCTGCTACGGCGCGGATGATGTTCGCGAGGGCGTTGCGATAATGCACAAGGAAGGCGTTGACGTTTCAATTACGGGTAACTCGACAAACCCGACGCGTTTCCAGCACCCCGTTGCGGGCACGTACAAGAAGGAATGTATCGAGCAGGGCAAGAAGTACTTCTCCGTTGCATCGGGCGGAGGTACGGGACGTACGCTGCACCCCGACAACATGGCGGCAGGTCCCGCGTCATACGGCATGACCGACACGATGGGCAGAATGCACTCCGACGCGCAGTTCGCGGGCTCGTCGTCAGTTCCGGCTCACGTTGAAATGATGGGACTTATCGGCATGGGCAATAACCCGATGGTCGGCGCAACCGTCGCTGTTGCGGTGGCTGTTGAGGAAGCGCTAAAAAAAGCGTAATTAGACAGCAGATAAAAACAGCGTTCATTGGACGCTGTTTTTTGTATGTCGCTACATAAAAATTATTATATATATTAATATTGTGTTGATATTGTAATAACAATGTGCTATAATAATACTAAAGGAGTGATTATTATGGCAAATTCAAACATCAATATACGAGTAGACTCCGACGTAAAGGCGCAGGCTCAAAGACTATTTTCCGACTTGGGCATGGATTTGACAACGGCGGTCAACGTTTTTCTGCGCCAGTCAATCGAGCAGGGCGGCATACCGTTTATGATACAAAGGCGGTACGGCGCGGAAACGGAGCAGGCTATGAAAGAGGCGCGGGATATTATAAACGGCAAGGCTGAAGCAAAAGCCTATTCTTCCGCGAGAGAATTGTTTGAGGAGCTGGATAACGAATGTTAGAGTTAAAAACCACCTCAAAATTCCGCCGAGATTACAAGACGATGAAAAAGCGCGGTCTGGATATGTCGGAGCTGGAAACGGTTATTGATACGCTTTTAGCCGAAAAACCTTTGGACGAGAAATACCGCGACCATGATTTGCACGGGCAGTACGAGGGTTACAGAGAGTGCCATATTCAGCCAGACTGGCTGTTGATATATATTATTGACAAAGGGCAGGCAGTTTTGGTTGCAACCCGCACCGGCTCACACTCGGATTTGTTTTGATTACACACAAAAAACAGCGTCCATTGGACGCTGTTTTTGTGTGTTGCTGCGGTTTAATAATATATAAATACAAGCGAATCTGAAACAAAGATTATTTTATGTACGGCTACATCACTTGGTATTTCATATTGTTAATGCCATTTTATTTCCTGTTATTACTTAATTTGATAAACATAATTATATTCCAACTCGGATAAATCATCAAAGCTGTAGTTGTTTTCAAATTCATTTTCAAATCCTATGTTCATAATACAGGATTGGCAATTATCCACTATTTCATCAGGAAGTTTTGCATAAAGCATATATGTATATGTGGTAAGTGGAGCAAGATCATTGGTATATGATGAATCTGGTCCTACGAGGTTAAGAGATTCAAGCTCATATTCATACCCGTCTACTACTACATTTCCATAAATTTCCGGCAATGATATTTTTGATTTTGTCAAGCACTTAAGACTTCCTCTTATATATGCATATTTTGTACCTTCAACCGGTTCAGGACCACATACATATGTAAAAGAACCGTTTGAATAAGACTTCTGTATGTTATCTAAAATACCACTTTCATCAACAGTCATTTCGGCAAAATCAGTCGTTATACTGTTTGAAATAGCAATTGGTGCACCCATATTTTCTGTTTCATCATTTTTCACAGAACTGTCGGAATTTTCGTTTGAATTTAACGCAGCAGACATTCCATCCGCAGAATTGTCAGCTGTATGTATTGCTCCGCATGAACATAATGTAATTATTATAGCCGTTGAAAAAAATAATACAGCCAGTTTTTGTAATTTATTTTTCATATTATTAACTCCTTATTGTATATTTATACTTTGAACCATCTTTCATTGTTATTGTCAGGAATAATGGACTTATAGAGGTTTCTACTTCTTCAGGGCAATCTATCAGGCAATGTACCCCGAGCGTTTGTAGTGGATCTATGGAATTTATGTTCGCATATGTGAAATCGCCGTCCGTATCTGTGATTATATTAAATCCTGTATATGTATATCCCCCATTATAATCTGCGGTTACTGAGTAGACTTCATCACATGGCAAACTTTGCTTTTGAAGGTTTTTCACACTTGCATTTACATAAATATAGACCTGTCCCGGTTTTGCCTCATAATGAGAATAATAGCTGGGCGGATTGTCCGGCATAACATCATATGAGAATTGAACCTTATTCAAGGTAAACTCATACATGTCATTCATGACAGTTTGACCTATAGATATTGTATTCTCCGGAATGGGCGTAGATGTTGGCAACGGTGTAGGTTTCGGTGTAGATGTAGGTGTAGATGTAGGTGTCGGAGCTGGTGTAGATTTTTCTTTTTCATTCTGCATATTGGACACATTGTTGTTTTGCGGTATTCCCGTATTTTTGTGTGATGAAAAATTAAAATTATCAAGATTTCTCAACACTCCTATGCCTATTGATACTAACGCTAAAAACGCGAGAATTGCGGCACAGATTTTAACAGACGGAATTTGACTTTTATATTTTCCAATTTTCTCAGATATTCTTCCGTTGTCCAAAACCACTATTGCAGCATAGGATAAGAAAAGCATCGCTTCGGATATATGAAATAATCTCCAGAAGATCCCTTTTATATATGGATTGCCGGAATAAAAGAATTCAAATATCGAGTAAAGTGCAATCACCACCAAGAAAACTGCAATTATATTTTTTTTGCCGACATTTTTCGCAATTTTCAGTCCGAGCATAATAAAGACTATGCCGAACAGAAAATACGCTATAAAATATTCTAAGGAAAAACCAATGCCAAGTTGTATTATTCTGAGGAGAATTCCTATTAAACATAAGGTTATTCCGACAACAACAATATCGCCACAGTATCGGTTTTTGCCATTCACATCCAGCGAATACACTACATTAGCTACAGCGGCGAGCAAAATCAGCAGCGTGTATATTAGCGGTATGACATTAAGGCTTGTTTCTGCCATAAAAAGAAAAGAACATATAAAAGAAATTAATCCACAAATAAATACACATATTCTTTTCTTACTTTTTGTAAAGCTTTTAAAAAAACTTTCTATATAGTTATTGTTTTCTTCCATTTCCTCCACTCTCCTTTAATAATAAATTTTTGTTTTACCGCGATTTTACGGCACACGGCGAGCCGCCCTCCTTTCCACCGTATTCCGCGCAAACAAAAATGCGTGGTATAAATCCTATACCACGCATAAAAACGCGGCTTAGATTTAATGTTACCACACATTTTACTATCACATATGAATACTACTTGGAATTAAACATTCAACATAAAAGCATTTTCATATATCAGCCTGCGCTTTTTGCAAACACATAGCTATTATGTTGAACGCCAAATATGAATATTCCCAAAAGGAAATATTCATAAAAATAATATTAAAAAAAGTAGTATCATAATACTTAGACATGATTATGATAGTAAAACTGTGGTACTTTTATTATACCACAGCTTTTTGAAAATTCAATACAATTTTAAAAAAACACGCAAAATGCCGCAAAATATAGCTCATACATGAATCGGTTAGTAAGCTGATACAGACAAAATAAAAGGGATTTTCAGCAAGTAATAAACGTAAAAAAGTCTGCCGCAAATGCGGCAGACTTTTTTTGTATGTATTAGTTATTGATAAGCTTGTCGTCCTCGTTGTTCCAGCTGTAGAGCTTTCTTATCTCCTCGCCGACCTTTTCAAGCTGATGCTCGCCGGCGATCTTTCTCATAGCCTTGAAGTGGACCTGTCTGCCAGCGGGCGACATATCGAGAAGGAACTGCTTCGCGAACGAACCGTCCTGAATGTCCTTTAATACCTTCTTCATTGTCTTCTTCGTTTCCTCGGTGATGAGCTTCGGACCTGTAATGTAGTCACCGTACTCAGCCGTATTCGAAATCGAATATCTCATACCCTTAAATCCGCTTTGGTAGATAAGGTCAACGATGAGCTTCATCTCGTGGATGCACTCGAAGTACGCATTTCTCGGGTCGTAACCCGCCTCAACAAGCGTTTCAAAGCCCGCCTGCATCAAAGCCGTAACGCCGCCGCAGAGAACTACCTGCTCACCGAAGAGGTCTGTTTCGGTTTCCGTTCTGAACGTTGTTTCGAGAACGCCGGCTCTTGCGCCGCCGATACCCAATGCATACGCGAGCGCCAAATCCTGAGCCTTACCCGTAGCGTCCTGCTCAACGGCAATAAGACACGGAACACCCTTGCCCTCCAAGTACTCCGAACGAACGGTGTGACCCGGACCCTTAGGAGCGATCATCGTAACGTCAACATACGGGGGCGGTACGATCGTGCCGAAGTGAATGTTAAAGCCGTGCGCGAACATGAGCATATTGCCCTCTTCGAGGTTCGGCTCGATTTCGTTCTTGTAAAGGTCAGCCTGCAGCTCGTCGTTTATAAGAATCATGATTATGTCAGCCTTCTTAGCCGCCTCAGCCGAGGTGTAAACCTTTAAGCCCTGCTTTTCAGCCTTTGCCCAGGACTTGCTGCCCTCGTAAAGACCTATAATTACGTCGCAGCCCGAATCCTTAAGATTGAGCGCGTGAGCGTGACCTTGGCTGCCGTAGCCGATTATCGCGATCGTCTTGCCCTTCAAAAGACCGAGATTGCAGTCACTCTCATAAAATACCTTTGCATTGTTTGCCATTTTTGATTACCTCTTTCCGTTTATTTTTATAAATAATTTTTTATTTATCTAACTTTAACGTATTTGTGCCTCTTTCGAGCGCTGTCATACCTGTACGCGCGATTTCCTCTATTCCGTACGGCTCGACAAGCTCTAAGAACGCGTTGACTTTTCTTTCGTGACCTGTGATTTCCACGGTAAGCGTATTCGAGGAAATATCGACGATATTCGCTCTGAATACCGACGTGATTTCAATAACCTCGCTTCTCGTCTTGGGCGTAACCTTTACCTTCACGAGCGCAAGACCGCGCTTTACAATTTCATTGTCACGGAGCGTTTTTATCTTAATGACCTCCATGATTTTCGAAAGCTGCTTTGAAACCTGCTCGACAGTCTGCGCGTCACCGTTCACCTCGATAGTGATACGCGACACGTGCGTGTCCTGAGTCGTGCCGACCGAAAGCGAATGGATATTAAAGCCTCGTCTTGAGAACAGTCCGACCACTCTCGAAAGCACGCCGGGGTTATTCTCAACAAGCACCGATAATGTATATCTCTCTGTCATATTAGTTATCCTCCTTTTTCGGAAGAGCAGCCTCGTTAAGCGAGTCGCCCGTAGGCTCAAACGGATTTACCTCTACAACGAGCAGGTACGATTTATCGTCCGCGAGCATTTTGTCTATCGCCTCGCCGACGCGGCTGTTTTCATGCACCGTCGCGCTGTTAAAGCCGTATGCCTTCGCAAGCATTTCAAAATTCGGCGAACCGTCTATCTCGACAGCCTGATAATTCGACTTGTACAAAAGGAACTGATGCTCGTGCACCATACCAAGACGGTTATTGCGAAACAGTACCATTTTAACGGGTATGTCCCACTGAGCCATCGTGCCCATCTCCGGCAAATCCATTTGGAAGGAGCCGTCACCCATTACGGCGATAACCGGCTTCGCGCCGTCCAAAGCAGCGCTCGCGCCTATAGCCGCGGGAAGTCCGTAACCCATAGTGCCGAAGCCGCCCGATGTGAGCAGCGATTCGGGCGTGAGGAACGTGAAGTAGTTCGCGCACCAAATCTGATTTTGTCCCACTTCCGTGGTTACATACACGTCGGACTTAGTCTTTTCCGAAAGAACCTTGAGGAAGTATCTTGGATTTACAAACCCGTTGTCCTCGCTAAACGGCTCATGCGTGAAGCGCTGTCTGAGCTCGTCCGCTTCCGCGATCCATGAGTTGCCGGCTTTGTAACCCTTTATCTGCGGCAGAAGCTGCTCGAGCACATCCTTTACATCGCCGACAACGGGGATATAAGGCTGTATATTCTTGCCTATTTCCGCGGGATCGATGTCAATATGTACGAGCTTGTTGCTGTCCTCAAGTCCCTTTACGTTCGCGACAGTTCTGTCACCGAGTCTTGAACCCATTACTATCACAAGGTCGGCGCGGTTGAAAATCATATTCGCGCGCTTTACGCCGTGCGAGCCGATCATACCGTAGTAACGCGGCGAGTTCGTCGGAACGGTACCTATACCCATCATCGTCGAAACGACGGGAATATCCGTTTCCTTGACGAATTTCCTCAGCTCCGCCGTCGCGCCGGATATTACAACGCCGCCTCCCGCGAGTATTACGGGCTTTTTGGACGATTTTATCGCCTCCGCGACCTTCTTTACCTGCGACTCGTTCGCCTTGTTTATGAGCTTGTAGCCTCTTATGCTGATGTCCTCGTCGTCGCTGTCGGGATAATCATACTCGGCTTTAAGCAAGTCCATCGGGAAGTCGATAAGCACAGGCCCCGGTCTTCCCGTACCCGCAATATGAAACGCCTCGTTTACCACTCTCGGAATATCCAAGCCGTCTTTAATAAGGTAGCTGTGCTTTGTGAACGGAAGCGTGGCTCCCGTGATGTCAACCTCCTGGAACGCGTCCTTACCGATAAGCTTCGTCGTTACCTGTCCGGTAAGAGCTACCATAGGTATAGAATCCATGTACGCCGTCGCGATACCCGTTATAAGGTTTGTCGCGCCCGGTCCCGAGGTTGCGGTGCAGACTCCCGGCTGTTTTGTAACGCGGGCGTAGCCTGACGCCATATGGGCGGCACCTTGCTCATTACGCGTTAAAATATGTTTTATTGAGGAAAAAGACAGCCTGTCTATTATAGGAGCATTGGCAGCGCCCGGATAACCGAACACGACCTTAACGCCGTTTTTTTCCAATGTTTTAACAAGCATTTCAGCACCGGTCATTCTCAAAAAAATTCCCCCTTTTAATTATATTTAATTTGTAAATACACTGCCGCGCCGAATGTCCGCGGCAAAAACCATCTTGTTCAGATTTGTCTTGTGGAAAATCGAATTTTTTTACGATGGTGCTGTATGCGGAATTTTTGTACAATTTCCGCACAATACGATTGATATACCGTACCTTACTATTTTATCAGTGAAACACTTGATTGTCAACTGTTTTTATTCCTTTTCCTTATCACAGGACAAGTCGGTTATTTTTCCCGTAAGAATTTTGAAAATATTTGCCGACGCGCTGACCTGCATAAGCAAGTCGTTCATGCGTTCCTGATTGTCACCGGAAAGCTCAAGTATGGGATCGGCAACCGCGCGCACGTTCTCCACAACATACGAAAAAGCCTTATGCTGATTTTTGACGAACGAGTTGTATACGGAGCGTACTGTCCCCTCATCGATACCGACAGGGATTATTTTCTGTATCGTCGCAATGTCAAGCGTTTGCTTAAGCGTGCATATAATGAGCAGATACGCCAAATGTACCCTTGAATATTTTTTCTTTACCGGCGCGGGCACCGTTGACAGTTTCACGTAATTGTTTATCATCGACGGCGTAACGATCTTCTCCGTGCCTATGGTTTCCGAGTAAATACCGAGATATTTTGATATGAGCGACACCACCTGATCCATGTAAAGCTCTATGTCAGGGAGCTCGTCCCACATGGGGAGGGAGTAGTCGGTGAGCATCTTTTCAAGCTCATTAAAGGTGGAAATCAACTTATCCTTTTCTATATACATAATAATACCTCCGTTACTATAGCTGTGAATATTATATACCTTACCACAAAAAATAGCAAGTATTATCTTGACATAAAGTTAAATAAGTGCTAAAATAGTTTTGAATACTATATATAATAGTGATATATAAGATAATAATGGGAGAAGAAAATTATGAAAAGAGAAAAATTATCGGAAAGAACGCTGCCCGCGTACACGCGCGGCGAGGAAATTTTTAACATGGTGTCGCATATAGCGGGCGCGGCGGCAGGTATAGCCGCGACGGTGCTTTGCGTGGTGTTCGCGGCGCTTCGCGGCAGCGTGTACGGAGTGGTAGGCGGCGCGATATTCGGCGCGTCGATGATACTTTTATACGTGTTTTCAAGCGTGTACCACGGGCTAAGTCCGCGCCTTGCGGCGAAAAAAGTCTTTCAAATTATCGACCACTGCGCCATATTCCTGCTTATCGCGGGCACGTACACGCCCATATGCCTGTGCGCACTGCGCGAGTACAGCGCGGCGCTCGGGTGGACGCTGTTCGCACTCGTGTGGGGAGCAGCGGTAACAGGTATAACGCTTAACGCTATAGATATAAACGCGTTCAAAAAATTTTCCGCTATCTGTTACCTCGTTATGGGCTGGTGCATACTTGGCGCGTGGAGCGCGTTTGACTTTATGCTTGAACGCGGCGGCACGGCGCTGCTGCTTGGCGGCGGCATATGCTACACCGTCGGCTCTTTGTTCTACTACTTTATGAAAAATAAAAAGTATATGCACTCCGTGTTCCACGTTTTCGTGGTACTCGGCAGCGTACTGCATATACTTTACATTTTGTTTTATATCGTTTGATTACCCGCGTATAAGACGTATAAGCTTTTGTCTTAGCGACAGATACAAAAGCTTTGTTTTTGACGTTTGGCGTGCGACATCGCGGTGAGCGCGTGTGTTGATCATCTCTGTAAACCTCTGCGCCATGAGGTAGTACACGCGCTTTTTATAATGGTTTATGCTGTCGTTGAAATCGTCGTCCGAGGTTATGTATTCGTTCACGTCGAACAGCGTGACGTTTTCCTCGCCCTCAAACTCGGCGCGGACAGCCGCGTTCCACTTTTTATGGTCGCTGTGGCGGTTCGTCCACGCCTCGAGCTTATTGTCCCTGTACTCACGCTCGCAGCCGAGCAAAATCACAAGCTCCGTACCCTTGTGCAGATGCTCGAATATAAACCGCAGATTTTTTGCCGTTTCCTCCGGCGTGAGTCTGCCAAGAAATTCGTACCCGTCCGCTATCTTACGGAGCGTATCGCGCGTGAAATTGCAGTTCGCGGTGTACACCTCTTTTTTTATGTACTTATCCCACATCTTTTCATCGGTCAGCGGGTATATGTACTCGCCGAACGCGAAAATCTGACCGCCGTCCTTTTTTCGGTACAGTCCGAGATTTACGTCGGTAAGTATGCTCACAAACACCATGCCGTAGCTGTTTTTGTAGATCGAGTCGGGGAACATCTCGCTATCGCATACGGGCAAATCGCATAGCGCCTTTTTCTCCGCGTCGGTTATCGAGTACGCTTCCTTGATCTGCTCCGTGTGGTTCATGCCCTCTATCGTAACGCCGAGCGACTGCTTTTCGCGGCTCACGTACGTGAACTCGCAGTCGAACATATCCTCGTTTTTTATGAACGAAAAAATTTGGTTGAGGTCGCACGGTCCCTTCATCAGCACCTTAAAATCCGCGCCCTCTATCTTTTCAAAATCACCGCTGCCGCTGTTTTCGCCGCTGTTTATCCAGTACGACGGCATCATACCCTTGCCTATCTTAACCGACACGTCGCCCACGACATCAAGCTCGGGACAGCCGAGGTAATCATACGTGTACTGCTCCAGTCCCATGCCGAGAGTGCGGCATGAAAACAGCAGATGCACCGCCCTGCCGTCCTTTACGGCGTAAAAGCCGACAACGCCGTAATCGCCGTACTTGTCAACGGCGGTGACGTAGCCGCAGCGCGTGTTTTTATCGGCGAGCATGGCGTTAAATTCGTCCTTTGTCGGACGCACTTTCGTAAAATTAAGCTGGTTTGCGCGCATAACAAGCTCGTACAGCCGTTCCGAATTAGCTTCGCAGTCGGTGTGGAACTGTACCTTGATGCCGCTTTGCCTTAAAAATTCCTCGTTCGAGCCTATGCTTTCCTTGATTTTGTTTTTCTTTTCGAGCGTTTTGTAGCTGTTAAGACGCGCAAAATTCTTGTCGCT
>CANPXG010000035.1 GCA_947585795.1 uncultured Clostridia bacterium | reverse complement strand
TTCTTAAACATTTATGATATACTTTATCCATAACATATTGTAGGAGTTGAATTATTATGGCAATAGGCGAAAGAATACGTTTTATCCGCAATCTGCGCGGTATGACGCAGAAGTGGCTCGGTATTGCTGTCGGTTTTCCCGAAAAGTCCGCCGATATACGCATGGCGCAGTACGAATGTTCCACAAGAACGCCGAAGGAAAACGTAGTAAAATCTCTTGCGAACATTCTTGACGTTTCTCCTCTTGCGTTAGCGGTTCCCGACATAGACAGCGACTTTGGCTTAATGCACACCTTCTTTGCGATTGAGGATATACACGGCATTAAGGCATCACTCGAAAACGGTGAAGTAACGCTGCATTTCACCAATACCAAAACGCTCAATCCCGAATTGCTTCAAATGGTTTACCAATGGGCGGAGCAATCGGAGAAATATAACGCAGGTGAAATCTCCAAAGAAGAATACGACAAATGGCGTTATCATTATCCGGATTTTGCAAATCTAAAAGGCTATGTCAAAGTAACACCGTCACAGGAGTTAAGCGATATGCTTGTAGACGATTTTCATAAATCGAGAAACAACGGCAAGGGGAATAACAGATGAATTTATGCAAATGTCATCATATTCCGCCGGAAGGTGTGTTTATTCAAGGCAACACCTATTGTTGGGAATACATTATAGACGGTATTGTAGTGTCCGATGAAAACAATAATAAAATAGTTTTCGACGACATAACCTATCTATGGTATTTTACTAAAAAAGTACAAAAGAGCTAACCGATTTTTAAAAATCAGTTAGCTCTTTTATAATGAATAATCAAAATGTTGCCAAAGTGTTGCCGTTTTTGTTATTGCAGTTCCAAAAATGGCTCAACTATGCGGTTTCTGCCGGGCTGTCTACTACTCCCACTCAATTGTAGCGGGGGGTTTTGAGGTGATGTCGTAGACGAGGCGGTTGACGTGTTTTACCTCGTTCACGATACGGTTTGACGCTTTTTCGAGAACGTCGTACGGGATCCTTGCCCAGTCGGCGGTCATGAAGTCGGTCGTTGTCACGGCGCGGAGGGCAAGCGTGTAGTCATACGTGCGCTCGTCGCCCATTACGCCGACGCTTTTCATGTCGGTGATCACCGCGAAATACTGATTTATGCTGCGCTCCAGTCCCGCGTTCGCGACCTCCTCACGGAAAATCGCGTCCGCGTCACGCAAAATCTCAAGCTTATCCGCCGTAATTTCGCCTATTACGCGCACCGCCAATCCCGGTCCCGGGAACGGCTGCCGCCATACAAATTTTTCAGGCAAGCCCAATTCTATTCCCAGCTGCCTTACCTCGTCCTTGAACAAATCGCGCAGCGGCTCAACGATTTCCTTAAAATCTACGTGCTCCGGCAAACCGCCGACGTTGTGGTGGCTCTTTATCGTCGCCGCGTCGCCCGCGCCCGACTCGATAACGTCGGGGTAGATCGTGCCCTGCACAAGGAAATCCACCTTGCCGATTTTCTTCGCCTCCGCCTCAAATACGCGGATAAATTCCTCGCCGATTATCTTTCTTTTCCTTTCAGGCTCGGTCACGCCCGCAAGCTTACTTAAAAATCTGTCCTGCGCGTTCGCGCGAACAAGATCAATGTCAAACTGCTCCCTGAACAGGCTTTCTACTTCGTCGCCCTCGTTTTTGCGCAATAAACCGTTGTCAACGAAAACGCACGTCAGCTGCTTGCCGACCGCCTTATGCAGCATTACCGCCGCCACGGACGAGTCCACGCCGCCCGACAGCGCGCAAAGCACCCTGCCGCCGCCTATCTTTTCTCGAAGTGTTTCAATCGAGCGTTTTGCGAAATCGCTCATCACCCAGTCGCCCTTGCAGCCACAGACGTTATATAGAAAATTATGCAGCATTTTCTGTCCCTCGACGGTGTGGTTTACCTCGGGGTGGAACTGCACCGCGTAGAGCTTCTTCGCCTCGTTCTCATACGCCGCGCAGGGGCACGCTTCGGAATACGCGGTAATTGTAAAGCCCTCGGGCACCTTGTCTATGTAATCGGTGTGGCTCATCCAGCAAACCGTGCTCGCGCTTACGCCCTCGAACAGCTTGCTTTTCTTCACGGTCACAGCCGTCTTGCCGTACTCACGCGTCGGCGCTTTGTCCACGTGACCGCCGAGGCTGTACGCCATGAGCTGCGAACCGTAGCAGATGCCCAAAATCGGCACGCCAAGCTCGAATATCGCCTTGTCATAGCGCGGCGAGTTTTCGTCGTACACGCTGTTGGGACCGCCCGTGAAAATAATTCCCACTGGAGCCTTCTCCTTGATTTTGTCAATACCGTTCTTGTATGACATGACCTCGCAGTACACATTGCACTCGCGCACGCGGCGCGCTATAAGCTGATTGTACTGACCGCCGAAGTCAAGCACGATTACCGTTTCGTTTCGCATAAATTTACCCTCCCTGTTCAGTGTGTTCATTGTAACATAAACCGCCGCCGTTTTCAACAGATTTCGCGTATTATTTTACTGTCCCCAATAATTCGGGCGGTATTTTTTTGTCCTTGAAGTAGTACTCCCTGTCGCGCTCACCGATCTCACGCATCACCCTGCACGGATCTCCGACCGCGACGACGTTTGAAGGAATGTCTTTCGTCACGACGCTGCCCGCGCCTATAACGGTGTTGTCACCTATCGTGACGCCCGGCACAATAACTGTTCCCGCGCCGATCCAGCAGTTTTTGCCTATATGTACGGGAGAATTGTACTGATAGCCCTGCTCGCGAAGCTCGGGCAAGATCGGGTGCCCAGCCGAGGCTACCGTGACGTTTGGCGCGAACATCGTACAGTCGCCGACGTAAATATGCGTGTCGTCCACAAGCGTGAGATTAAAATTCGCGTAAACGTTTTTGCCGAAATGCACGTTTCTGCCCGCCCAGCTCGCGTGAAGCGGCGGCTCGATGTAACACCCTTCGCCAAACTCCGCAAACATTTCCTTAAGCATTTTTGTGCGTTTGTCAAGCTCGGACGGGCGCGTCGCGTTGAATTCGTAAAGCATTTCAAGGCGCTTCAACTGTTCGTCCATGATCTCTTTTTCCAAAGGCAGGTACAGATCCCCGCAGTGCAATAATTTATCCAAATCCATTTTAGTGTCCCCTTTTTTCTTGTTTTACTGTCCCCTTTATTTTTTGCTTTCAAGAATTATCGTCACAGGTCCGTCGTTTGTGAGCGTCACTTTCATGTCCGCGCCGAACTCGCCCGTTTCCGTATGTATACCCTCGCCGCGCACGTAAGCTACAAATTTTTCGTACATTGCGTTCGCGCCCTCGGGTTCCATCGCGCCGCCGAAATACGGTCGTCTGCCGTGTGAGCAGTCGCCGTAGAGCGTGAACTGCGATATTACGAGCATACTGCCGCCTACGTCCGCAAGACTTAAATTCATTTTGCCGTTTTCGTCGGAGAATACGCGTAAGTTTATGATTTTGTCCGCGATGTAACGCATGTCCGTATCCGTGTCGCCGTCACCGACACCGAGGAGCACAAGAAAACCGTTCGTTATCTCGCCCCGCACGCTGCCGTCTATTTTCACTCGCGCGTCCGTAACGCGCTGCACCACCGCTTTCATATCTCGTACCCGCTTTCTTCTATTGTAATTTGCAGTGCTTCCCACTCCTCGAGAAGCGCGTCCGTTTCACTCTGCAGTGCCGTTATTTTGTCCGTGAGTTCACCCGCCTTCACGTAATCGGCGGCAATGTCGGGATCTTCAAGCTCCGCGACAAGACGTGCGATCTCGTTTTCCTTTTCGGATATTTCCTCCTCGACTTTCGCGAAACGGTTAAGCGTCTTGCGTTTTTCCGCCTCGGCGCGTCTTTGCTCCTTATAGTCGCGCGCGCCGCTGCTTTCCTTCTTTTCCGTCTTTGTGGGCGTGTTCCGCGTGAAACCGTCGTACCCGCCGTCGCGGCTTACTACACCGTCCGCGTTAAGGTACAAAACCCTGTCCGCGATCTTATTTATAAAATACCTGTCGTGCGACACGACAAGCATCGTTCCGTCATAGCCCGACAGCGCGGTTTCAAGCGCCTCTCGCGACTCTATGTCGAGGTGGTTCGTCGGCTCGTCCATGATGAGGAAGTTTACCTTTTTAAGCATCAGCTTTACAAGCTCCACCCTTGCTCGCTCGCCGCCCGACAACGTATGTATTTCCTTAAAAACGTCCTCGCCTCGGAACAAAAACACCGCGAGCGCGCTGCGTATCTCGGTCTGCGTCATGTCCGGATACCCGTCCCACACCTCGTCTATTACCGTTTTGTCCATATTAAGATTTTCGCGAAGCTGGTCGTAGTAGCCGATACTTATATTCGCGCCGATTTTGTAGCCGCCCTCGGTCGGCTCGTACGCGCCGGTTATTATTTTTAAAAGCGTCGTCTTGCCGCACCCGTTCGGACCGAGCAAAAACACCTTTTCGCCCTTGCCCACATACATATTCACGTTTGTAAACAGCGGCGCGTCCGTGAACGTCATGCCAAGGTTTTCCGTTTCCAAAACGTCCCTGCCGCCGCCCGCCGCCGCTTTAAACGAAAACGTCATATCCTCATGCGATGCCTGCGGCTGCACGAGTGACTTTTCAAGACGCTCTATCGACTTCATCTTATTGTCTATTACCCTGTAATTACGTCTTTGATTCCATCTTCGCTGCTGTTCTATAACGCCCTCAAGGCGCTCGATCTCGCGTGTGGTATTCTCGTATGCGCGTTCCTCGCTTTTCCTTTCCACCGCGCGCTGCGCCGCGTACGCGCTGTAATTGCCGTTATACGAACGGAACCTGCCCGCGTCAAGCTCAAATGTCTTGCCCGTCACCTTGTCGAGAAAATATCTGTCGTGCGAGATCACTATAAACGCGCCGCCATAGTTCTTTAAAAAGTCCTCAAGCCACTCGACGCTTTCAATGTCAAGGTGGTTCGTCGGCTCGTCGAGCAACAGCAGATTAGCGTCAGACAAAAGTATTTTTGCCAGTGCCACGCGCGTTTTCTGACCGCCCGAAAGGTTATCGACGCAAAGGTCAAGCTCGTCCTCCTTAAAGCCAAGACCTATGAGCGCGGCTTTGGCTTTCGATTTATAGTAAAATCCGTCCGCCTCGGCAAACCTTTCCTGCATCGCCGTCTGCTTACGTATAAGCTCGGCAATATCGCCCAAACCGTTTTCTATATCGAAGCGTACCTCGTCAAGCTGCTCCTCAAGCTCCGTCACGTCCGAAAATACCGTCAGCGTTTCCTCAAATATACTTTTTTCGCTTCCGCTTACCGTATACTGGTCAAGGTAACCGATTTTAAGCTCCTTATTCTTAAAAAGCTCGCCCGCGTCAAAGTCCGCGTCACCCGTGATCATTTTAAAAAGCGTGGTCTTGCCCGCGCCGTTCACGCCGACAAAGCCGATCTTGTCCGAACTGTCAACGCTGAACGACACATTCTCGAACAGCGTTTCGTCGAGGAACATTTTTTTGAGATTACTTCCGTTAAGCAGTATCATAATTACTCCTATGTTTAATAAGTTTTCATATTATCTATCATATCAAGTATCTCGTAGCCGTAATTTATGTCCGGACACCACCTGCCGCCAAGCTGCTCCACATACTTAACGGTACCCGCCCACGCTATGGTCTTTACGACGTAATACCTGTCGTGTACCTCGCCTATCGGCGCGATGCCGATGTACGCGCTCATATGGTTAAAGTGCGACCTAACGCCGTCCTCGGGCGTGGGAAAGCTCTCGTGGTCCTCGGTCCTGTCGCCCTGCGGGTTTTTAATTTTTATACCCGCCCAGTTATTCATCTCGGGAAGCACCGCACCGCCGTATTTGCCGTAACCTGTTTCCTTGCCCGCCTGCGCGTACATGACTTCGGGACGTATGCCAAACTGCTCGCCGTAGTACCAGTAAAACGGGGCAACATCTATATACCTCTGCTCGGCGCCCTTGTCCCTCGCCCAGTCAAGCGCCTGCTCGAGCGTGACCTCGGCGCTGCCGGTTATCGGCGTTTTGTCCGCTGCGGGATCTATGACGCGGTACAAAAAGCAGCAAGCCTCCGCGCGCGTCAGTAAGTCCTTGGGACGTATATGCTTGTCATCTCCGAGCATGTACAGGTTCGTCACTGCCGTTTCAAGCAAATTTTTATAAGCATCGTCCACGTCGGACGCGTCTTTGAAGTTGTAATTCGTCACTGAATAGCTGTCAGCCGCCTTACCGCCCGACGCTTTTACCATCGTCGCGGCAAATTCCTCGCGCGTCACGTATTCCCCGCCGTTAAACTCGCTGCCTTGCTTTGGCATACTGTCCTTAAGAGATAGCGAGTAGGAGTAGAACCAGTCTGTTGTTTTCACATCGTCAAACGGCGAAGCCTCGGTTTCGTCAAGTGAAAACGCGTCGGTAAATATACGCGCCATCTGCGCCCTTGTGAGATTTGCGCCAAGGTCGAGGTCGCCGTTTTCGTCACCGGATATAATATCGTTATTCAAGCAGTATTCCACGCTCTCCGCCGCCCACGGATACTCCGCCCACAGGTCCCGCGCCGCGTCCGCGGGCACGGCGAGCACGCACAAAGCAGCCGTTAAAATCAGCGAAACAGTTTTTTTCATATCTTCATCATTCCTCGGTAATTTAAATTTTGTATCTATACATTATATATCAATTCACCGCCGATTTCAACAGCATACTTTAATTTATTTACAAATTTTCCGCCTTAGCGGTATTTCTGCCGTAGAAAAGCATGCGGAAAAAGTCGCGCACTATGAGCGCTATTCCCTTTTTCTCGACAGCCGCCGCGCTGTTTACGTCGATCTCGGCTATAACTTCGCCGTCGGAGCTTACTCTGATCACTCCTATCTTCTCTCCGGCTTCAAGCGGCGCGGTGATCTCATCGCTCATGATCACTTCAGTCGTGACGTTTTCCTCGCTGCCCTTTTTGACAAGCGTCGAGAAGCTGTCGCCCGCGACGGCGCTTACTTCACTTTCAACGCCCTTTTCCACTGCGACCTTATCCACCTCCTCACCCGCGGTGACGAGCGTGTTGACGCTGTAGTTGGCAAAGCCGTAATCGAGCAGCGCCTTTGCCGACGAGAAGCGCAAAGCCGACGTCGGAGCGCCCAAAACAACGGCTATAAGTTGCATATCGCCGCGCTTCGCGCTCGCCGAAAGACAGCACAGCGCCTTTGACGTGGAACCCGTTTTAAGACCGTTTGCGCCGTCGTAAAAGCGTATGAGCTTATTTGTGTTCGCAAGCTGGAACTTGCCGCCTCGGAGCGTGTCCATCCATATCGAAGTATAATTAAATATAGTCTTGTGCTTTATAAGCTCACGCGACATAATGGCAACATCGCGCGCGCTCGAATAGTGGTCGTCCGCGTCAAGACCGTTTGTGTTGACAAAGTGAGTGTTCTCCATGCCCAGTTCCTGCGCCCGCGCGTTCATCATGTCAACAAACGCGCTCTCGCTTCCCGCAAGGTACTCAGCCATAGCGACACATCCGTCGTTCGCGCTCGCGACGGCTATACCCTTTAGCATGTCGTTTACGCTGAGCTTCTCGCCCGTTTCGAGGAACATCGTGCTGCCGCCGTAGCTCATGGCGTTTTCGCTGACCGTGACCATGTCGTCAAGCGTGATCTTGCCGCTGTCCACCGCTTCCATGATGAGAAGCATAGTCATAATCTTGGTAACGCTTGCTATCGGCAGCCGTTCGTCGGGATCGCTCTCGTAAAGCACGCTGCCGCTTTCCTCCTCCATGAGCAGCGCCGCTTTCGCGTCAATACCGAGATCGGCGGCGGTCTGTGCCGACGCGTCCGTATCGTTGTTCTCCGCCTTCGCGCAAAGTCCGTGCATAAGGAAGCACGCGCACATAAAAAAGCATATTATTTTCTTCATACTTAGAACTCCTTTCACAAAGCCTGTATGAATTTATAATATGCTTTTTATGGTTTTCTATTCATTTCGGTGGAAATTTACGCCCTCGGGTGAGCCTTCGCGTAAACGTCCTTCAACTTGCTGCTGAGCGCGCGCGAGTACACCTGCGTCGAGGAAATGTCGGCATGTCCCATCATTTCCTGTATCGAGTGAAGGTCAGCTCCGTTTTCCAAAAGGTGTGCCGCGAACGAGTGGCGCAAAGTGTGCGGAGTCATCTCCGCCTGTATTCCCGCCTTGTTCCTGTAGTACTTTATCAGCTTCCAAAAACCCTGACGTGAAAGTCTTTGTCCGCCGCAGTTTACGAACAGTGCTCGCTCGTCCTCGTTCTTTATCATGTACTCTCTGGCGTTATTCATGTAATCTTCAAGCGCTTCCTTCGCTTTGTTGCCTATCGGGATTATGCGCTCCTTCTTCCCGCCCCTGCACCTTATAAAGCTCATCGGCAAATTTATATCGTTCACGTCGAGGTTTATAAGCTCGCTCACGCGTATGCCCGTGGCGTATAAAAGCTCCAGCATAGCCTTGTCGCGCACGCCCTTGTTATCCGTCGCTTCCGGCTGCTGCAAAAGCCTTTCCACCTCGCTTCCCGAAAGTATCTGAGGCATCTTCTTTTCAACGTGGGGCGCTTCGAGATTTAACGTGGGATTTGACGACACTTTTCCGTTTTGCAGCATGAACAGGTAAAAAGACCTCAGTGAAGCAAGCGTCCTCGAAACCGTCGAATTTGCCTTACCGTTCTTTTGCAGCGACATAAGATACGTAAGTATCGTCGTTTTTGTCGCTTTCGCAGCGTCTTGTATACCGCTTTCGCTCAGGTATGTAATGTACTGCGTTACATCTCGCCTGTACGACTCTACCGTATTGCTCGACTTATGCCGCACATTCGCCATAAAGCTGGTATATTCCTCCACGTATGTA
Source organism: uncultured Clostridia bacterium (assembly GCA_947585795.1). Lineage (GTDB taxonomy): Bacteria > Bacillota > Clostridia > UBA1381 > UBA1381 > Hominilimicola. The sequence continues at coordinate 14,193 of CANPXG010000035.1, read as the reverse complement.
TTCATTTGTTGTGTGCCTCCCTATTTTACCATTCGTTTACATATATTTCAGAAATATTTCATTTGTATTTCAATAACGTTATTATATCACAAATTTTTTATTTGTAAATACCTATTTTTCCATCAGTATGCCCGAAAAGGGTGATTTTATACCATTTTCTTACATTTATTACTTATTTTGGAATTGTTAAAGTCATAAATGTTGTAGTCAGATACCCTTCGGCGAGCGATGCGGCACAAAATATAGAAATCGTTAAAATCAGAAAAAAAATATAAGAAAAAATTAATTTTTTTTGTTTTTTATTCGAATTTAACGAAAAACGCAGGCTCACGGCGGAGAACATAATGAGCGTCGGCAGCGTTATGAGCGCCGTCGGCATGGTGGAGAGCATTATAAGTACACCCTGTGCTCCGTAGAATTTAAAGAATGAAGCCGCCGTAAAGCCCATGACAAACCCTTTGCGCAGAAGCAGCGCGCCCGTGCCGAGGCAGCCGAACCGAAAAAAGCCCATGACAAAGATCATTCCCGCGCACATAAGATTTGAGGCGAGGGAATTTTTAAAGACTGCGGCGTTGTTTCTGTTTTCCGAAAACGACGTAAAAAACCGCGACAAATATTCCTTTATTCCCTCTCCCATATCAGCGCTGTTTTTCGCGAGGTACATACTGCCCGCAGTCACTCCGAGCGCGAGCAGAAGCAGCGCCGCCGCAAAGACAAGCGTGCTCACCTTTCCGCCTTCCCGTATTGCTCCCTTTTCCATGTCCCACACCTCCATTTAATAACTATTCAAAAAAATATGTTTTATTCGCCGTGATCGAGTGTTTTTTAACCATTTTTCTTTACATTTACCGTCCGTTTTGATATAATTTTAATAGATTTCAGAAACAATTATAGGAGGAAACGTTATGAATAAAGCATTAAAAAGGCTTCTTTGCGTTCTTGTCACGGTATCTGTGCTGTGCGGGACTCTGCCCGTTTTCGCGGCGGTGCTGCCCGCCGACGGGTTGCTTATGAGCATCACCTTCGATGAAAAAGGCACGGGCACAGGCTCGTTTGAAGCGTCGCTCGGCGGCACGGTAACGGAGCACGGCTCCGTCGCGTATACCGACAATTACGACGGCAGCAGTAAGGCTCTCAGTATATCGACCGATAACGCTGACAACTACCTCGAGCTGCCGAAGGGCATACTCGCGGGAAGCGAAGCGGCGACCGCCGCGTTTTGGATCAAGCCCGGTACGCGCTGGGCGTTCTTCACAACTCCCGTGTCGGGTGAGCAAACATACGAGTACGAAAAGTATCTCGGTCTGCTCGCGTCCCCGTCATCGCTACAGGCGGAGAGGTTTAATAACGACGGCACGCGCTTAAGCACCGTCACCTCGAACGGAACGTACATGGACTGGCAGTATGTCGCCGTGACGTATGCGGCGAACGGCACGAGCGTGTACGTGAACGGCAGACTCGTTTCTTCCGATACGGCGGCTGTGGATGTTAAGTCGCTCTTTACCGACGACGCCTTGGCGTGGATAGGTCACGCGAACTGGGGCACGGGTGAAGGTTTTTCCGGCATGATGGACGATTTCCTTCTGTACGGCAGAGCGCTGAGCGAGGACGAGATACAAGCGCTGAGCGCGGCGGCTGTCGAGCGTGAAACGCAAAATACCATAGCCAAGGAAAACCGTCTTGTTATCGACACGCAGTTTTACACCGCGTCCGACCTCGGTTTTACATGGGAGGAAAACAAGGAAAACGGCACGATAACGGCGAAGGTCAATAACAACGGAGGCGCCTCGGTCATAGCCGCCGCGTACTCGGACGGCGTTCTCAAAAAAGCCGTCCACGCAAAGCTTGACAGCGGCTCGGGCACTTTGAAATCGCCGCGCTCATCCGACAGCGACATCGTGAAGGTGTTTGTTTACGACGCTGCCGACGAACTTAGGCAATCGGAAATTAAAAAGACGTTTCAATATTCCGGCGGTGAAAATATTTTATTGCGCGCAAAGATCACGAACTACCTGCCCGACGAAAGAACGGTAAGCGTTTCCGTTATACCATGCGGCGCGGACGGCAGTGAGGGTGAGGCGATGACCGCCGCGGAGGACTTTACCATCTCTCCCGCCGAAAGCGAGAGCATCGAAAGACTTTTGCAGACGGACGCGAGCGTGTCCTGTTACCGCGTAGTCGTTACGGACAAGACAAGCGGTAAGTCGTATGACGGAGGATATTTGCCGAAGGCGAACGTATCGTTCCCCGAAGCCTCTCCCCCCGACACGGACGCGACCACGTTCGGCGCGCATGATCCGACTGTGTTTAAGGATCCCGTAAGCGGAAAGTACTACGCGTACTCGTCGCATAATCTCGTGTACGAGTCGTCAGACCTCATACACTGGAAAGAGTACGATTACACGTCAAGCTACAGCGACGCTGACCCGTCTGCTCCGTCAGAGGCGCAGCCGAGCGCGTCAAACAATACCGGTATCGCGATAACGATTCCGCAGACGGCGTATGACTTTATTAAAAATAATTATCCCGATACTCAGCCCAACGGCACGTACTGGGCACCCGATATACTGTACAAGGCGGGCGACGAGTATCCGTATTGGTTCTACCTCTCTATCTCATGCGGCCTGGGCGGAAGAAACTCGGTAATAAACCTTATTAAAGCAAAGTCGCCGCTGCTTTGGGGCGGTGAAACGCAGGACTGCGGCGTTGTGCTCGCGAGCGTAGAAAGCAAGGACTACAACACAAACGCTATCGACGCGAATATCTTTACCGATACGGACGGTAAAACGTACTTGATTTGGGGCTCGTTCTGGAAGGGTATACATATGGCGGAGCTTGACGCTTCCACCGGCAAACTTGCCGACGTTGATTATACCTCGGACGAAAAAATTCTTGAAAGCTGCAAGAGCTTCGGCGCGAGAATGTACTCAACTCCCGCCGGCGTTGTCGGTCCCGAGGGACCGTTCACGGTATACAACGCCGACAACGGTTACCGTTATATGTTCACGTCATACGGCTGGCTCGGAACAAACTACAATATAAGAGTGGCAAGAACGGATAAGACGTTTGCCGAGATACTTGCGGGCTCGTCGCACAGGTTTTTGCAGGATCAGCAAGGCAGACTTGTCGGCACGACGTATGCCGACCAAGTCAAGGAAGGCGGTACGCTTGACGAGCTTTGGGGCTACAAAATGTCAGGCTCGTTCCGTTTGGGCGACGGTATCGAGTACGTGGGCAGCGGTCACAACAGCGTGCTGCGCGACGACGACGGAAGCTGGTATCTTGTTCAGCATTGCCGTAAAATAGCCGACGCTGCCGCGTATTTACAGGTAAAGAAAATGCTTTGGACAAAGGACGGCTGGCCCGTGATATCGCCGCTTGTATACGCGGGTGAAAAAGAGCAGCAGATCCCGAAGGAAATGCTGTACGGCACGTGGGACCTGTCAAGCGTCGGTCATACGATTTTGGACGAGGGAGTTACCGACGTGAGCAAGAGTGGCGCGTACAAGGGCAGCGACTTGCCCGTACATTCGTCGGAGATGATTTTGCAAAAGGACGGTGTTATAGGCGGCGGTGACGCGGGCACGCTCGGTAAGTGGACGTATGACGGTGACCACACCGTTACGCTTACGTTTGATACGGACGGTGACGCGGATAATTACGAATTTTACAAAAACGGCGACGTTATGACGCTGTTTGTGCTTACCGGTTACGATAAGGACCGTAGGGAAAGCGCGATCGTAATGACGGGTACAGACCAAAATTCAGTCGCAAGCTTCGCCAAAAAGAGCAGCGCCGTATCTCAAAGCACAAGAAACGTAAACCGAGTGCAAACCACTGCCACGACCGTTAAAAAGAGTGTGGGCGGCAACCCGATCTTAGGCTTCGGCGCTGACGGCGACACGCTTTACGCGGGCGATCCCGCCGCGTTCACGGACGGCGACACGGTGTACATAATAGCCGGTCACGATACCTCGACAAGCGAGGGGTACGTAATGCCCGAATGGGTTGCGTACTCGTCCAAGGACATGAAAGAATGGAAGTATGAAGGCGCTGCCATGGACGAAAGCTCCATAAGCTGGGTGAACGATAACGTGTCCGCGTGGGCAAGTCAGGCTGTTAAGTATAACGGCAAGTACTATCTGTACTACTGTGCGGAAACAAATCACGACATATACGGCGGTAAATCGATTGGAGTGGCTGTCGCGGACTCTCCCACAGGTCCGTATACCGATATTGGCGAGCCGCTTGTTACGGGCAGCTTCACTCCCGATTCGAGCACGTGGAACGACATCGATCCTACTGTATGGGTTGAAAAAGTAAATAACGATGAGCACCGCTATCTGTGCTGGGGTAACAGTAAACTCTTTATATGCGAGCTTAACGAGGATATGGTGTCCGTGAAAGACATTGACGGTAACGGTAAGATAGAGATGGGTACCGATATTGTCGAGCAGACCATAACGGACGCTCCCGACGTATTCACGGAGGCTCCGTGGATATACAGACAAAAGGATAAAAGCGGCAGGTATACGGGTAAATATTACCTGTTCTACGCTATGGGCTGGCGCGAGCAAATGGCGTACGCCACGGCGGACAATTTGGTGAACGCCGACGGTACTCTTAACACGGAATGGACGTATGGCGGTACGCTTATGCCGCCGACGGCTACGTCGAACACAAACCATCCGTCGGTAATAGATTTTAAAAACAAGACGTATTTCATCTACCACAACGGTTCCCTGCCGTGGGGCAGCGGATTCAGGAGAAGCGTGTGCGCGGCGGAGCTTACGATAAACAAGGACGGTACGATAGATCCTATAACGGAAACGTCAACGGGACTTACGGGCACCGCGTCAACCATAACGTGCGGCGGTAAGAGCGTGTACCATGAGAGCTTTATAAATCCGTCGGACGACAGCTCTTACCCGCTAAAACGCTCGATGTACGCGGGTGAGGCTTCGGACGCGTCCGACGCGGAGTGGGAAATTGAAAACGGTAAGTATGACGCGCGGAATGAAAACTACGTTTCGATACAGGCGGTGAATAAGCCCGGCTTGTACATATGCGCGAGTGGGCGCAGCGTAATTTTGACGCAGCAGGACACGCTCGACGAAAGTCTTGCGAAGCGTATGACGTTTAAAACGGTTAAAGGTATAGGCGGCACGCGCGGCGCGGTGTCGTTTGAGAGTGCGGCGAAGCCGGGATTTTTCCTGACCGTTGACGGAGCAAAGCTCACTCTTACGGACGGAACGGACGCTAAAAACTGTGATTTCATACTGAAGTAACGTATTTTAAAATCCTAACGTCAGTAATTAAAAAATTCACCCCAAAAGTGTTTGGCTTTTGGGGTGTTTGTTATTTTATATGTCTGTTTTGCGTTATTCGAGCAGAAAGGCGGTCATACGTTTAAAGGCTGCACGTCCTTCGGGCACGCTTAATATGAGTGGCCAGTCGTGGCACATGCCTTCTCCCGCGTGTACCTCTAAGCTCACACCGCGTTTTTTTATGTTTTCAATTAAGTTATCCATGTGCGGAGCAAACATTTCCGCCGTTCCGTAATACAAAAGTATCGGCGGAAAATCCGTGTAGTCTATGTACTCGGCGTTCATGCGCGGACTTGAGTGCGGTATGTCTTTTCCCCAGTGCTTACCGGACATTTCTATTACAAATTCGGAAAGAAGCGCGTCGTTTTTCTTCGCGGTCATGTACGCTTCATCGTTTTTGTCCGTACCGGTCACGGGTGAAATAAGCACGAGCTTACGCGGTTTCCTCTTGGCGGACGCGGTGATACGCGCGGCGATAAGCGCTCCGGCGCTGTCGCCTACCACCGTTATTTTATCAGCGTGATTTTGTTCGATCAAGTCGTATACTTTTGACACCCAATTTGCCGAAACGTCGGCGTTGGCTTCGGGCGCGAGTGGGTAAAACGGGAAGTATACCGCGCTGTTTGTGGTTTTGGCAAGCTTTTCGGCAAATCTGTAGTGTAGTATCGTCGGCGAGAACATGCCTCCTCCGCCGTGGATAAAAAGAATCGCGCCGCCGCTTGGTGAAGCGCCGTAAGTCAAGCAAAACAGCGGCTTTCCGTCGATTATTTTCTCGCTTACCTTGAGGTGTTTATACATGAATTTCGGGAGCGAAGAAGGGCGCTCATTTTCCTTTATATACTTGATAAATTCCTCTTCGCTCATGTCAAAATGGTGCTTAAGTCCCATTTTTCTTATTGTTTTGTCGATAATTTTGTATGAAAAGCTCATTTTTTTCCTCTTATTTTGATATGTTTTACATTGAAATTTACGCAAATTCGTTTATATTATAACATTTTTCATCGATATATTCAATATGATCTCCTTATTTTCGCGTTAATGTATAATTTAATTTTTATTTTATCCCTAACTATTGACAAAAAACCATAAATAAGAGATAATATTTAGGATAAGTTAATTTTACACAACATCGGAAAGGAAAGGTTTTTTTATGAAAAAAAGAGAGGATATACACAAGGTCCTGATAATCGGCTCAGGTCCTATTATTATCGGTCAGGCGTGCGAGTTTGACTACTCGGGTACGCAGGCGTGTAAGGCGCTTCGCAAGCTCGGTTACGAAATAGTCCTCGTGAACTCGAACCCCGCCACTATCATGACTGATCCCGAAACGGCTGACGTTACATATATCGAGCCGCTTAACCTTGAAAGACTTACTCAAATTATCGAAAAGGAGCGTCCCGACGCGCTTTTGCCGAATCTTGGCGGACAGTCGGGCTTAAATCTCTGTTCGGAGCTCGCGAACGCCGGCGTTTTGGACAAATACGGCGTTAAGGTCATAGGCGTTCAGGTGGACGCTATCGACCGCGGTGAGGACAGAATTGAATTTAAGAAAACAATGAACAGCCTTGGTATCGAGATGGCGCGAAGCGAGGTCGCTTACTCCGTTGAGGAAGCGCTTAAAATCGCGGACAAGCTCGGATACCCCGTTGTGCTTCGTCCGGCGTACACCATGGGCGGCGCGGGCGGCGGCCTTGTTTACAATACGGAGGAATTAAAGGTCGTCTGTGAGCGCGGCTTGCAGGCGAGCCTCGTCGGTCAGGTTCTCGTTGAGGAATCCGTTCTCGGCTGGGAGGAGCTTGAGCTTGAAGTCGTAAGAGATTCCCAAAATAATATGATCACGGTCTGCTTCATAGAAAATATCGATCCCTTGGGCGTTCATACGGGCGACTCGTTCTGTTCCGCGCCGATGCTCACTATCCCCGAGGACGTGCAGAAGGAGCTGCAAAGACAGGCGTATAAAATCGTTGAGGCTATAGAGGTCATCGGCGGTACGAACGTTCAGTTCGCGAGAAATCCGGAGGACGGACGTATTATCGTAATTGAAATAAATCCGCGTACGTCGCGCTCGTCGGCGCTTGCGTCAAAGGCTACGGGCTTCCCTATCGCGCTCGTTTCGGCTATGCTCGCGGCGGGCTTGGATCTGTCTGACATAGAATGCGGAAAGTACGGCACGCTCGACAAATACTACCCCGACGGCGACTACGTCGTTATAAAGTTCGCGCGCTGGGCGTTTGAAAAGTTTAAGGGCGCGCAGGACAAGCTCGGCACGCAGATGCGCGCGGTGGGCGAAGTGATGAGCATAGGCAAGACGTACAAAGAAGCGTTTCAGAAGGCTATAAGAAGCCTTGAGATAGGACGCTACGGCTTGGGCGGCGCGAAGGATTTCGCTGAGAAATCGAAGGACGAGCTTTTAAAAATGCTCGTAACTCCGTCGAGCGAAAGACAGTTTATCATGTACGAGGCATTGAGAAAAGGTGCGACTGTCGAGGAGCTTTGGGATTTAACGAAGATAAAGCATTACTTTATCGAGCAGATGAAGGAGCTCGTCGAGGAGGAGGAAGCCTTAAAATCGTATAAGGGCAGCGTTCCGCCGACGGACGTTCTCGAGCAGGCGAAGAAGGACGGTTTCTCCGACAGGTATTTGAGTGGTCTTTTGAACGTTACGGAGGAGGAAATCAGGAACGCTCGCATCGCGGCGGGTATTACCGAAGCGTGGGAGGGCGTTCACGTAAGCGGCACGAAGGACGCGGCTTACTATTATTCGTCGTACAACATGAAGGACGAGAGCAAGGCTTCGGACAAGCCGAAAATCATGATACTGGGCGGCGGTCCGAACAGAATAGGTCAGGGTATTGAGTTCGACTACTGCTGCGTTCACGCGGCGAAGGCACTGAAGCAGCTCGGTTTTGAAACGATAATCGTAAACTGCAACCCCGAAACGGTTTCCACTGACTACGACACGTCCGATAAGCTCTATTTTGAGCCTCTGACGCTCGAGGACGTTTTGAGCATACACGAAAAGGAAAAGCCGCTTGGCGTAATCGCTCAGTTTGGCGGTCAGACGCCACTCAATTTGGCGGCAGAATTAAAGAAAAACGGCGTAAATATTTTGGGTACTACGCCGGAAACGATAGATTTGGCGGAGGACAGAGATTTGTTCCGCGCTATGATGGACAAGCTTGATATTCCGATGCCGGAGTCGGGTATGGCGGTCGACGTTCATGAAGCGCTTGAAATTGCGGAAAAGATAGGTTATCCCGTAATGGTTCGCCCGTCGTACGTGCTCGGCGGACGCGGTATGGAGGTGGTCCACGACGCGGAGAGCCTTAAGGTTTACATGAACGCGGCTGTGGGCGTAACTCCCGACAGACCGATCCTTATCGACCGTTTCTTAAATCACGCTACGGAGTGTGAGGCGGACGCTATTTCCGACGGTGAAAACGTGTTTGTGCCCGCCGTTATGGAGCATATCGAGCTCGCGGGCGTACACAGCGGTGATTCGGCTTGTATTTTGCCGTCACTGCATATCCCCGCTGAAAACGTCGAAACGATCAAGGAGTATACGCGCAAAATAGCGCGTGAAATGAATGTACGCGGACTGATGAACATGCAGTACGCGATCGAGGACGGTAAAGTCTACGTGCTCGAGGCGAATCCGCGCGCGTCAAGAACGGTGCCGCTTGTGTCGAAGGTGTGCAATATCAGAATGGTGCCTTTGGCGACAGACATAATCACGTCGCCGATAACCGGCAGACCGTCACCGGTGGCGAATCTGACGGAAAAGAAGATCCCGCATTACGGTGTTAAGGAAGCGGTGTTCCCGTTCAATATGTTCCAAGAGGTGGATCCGATTTTAGGTCCCGAAATGCGCTCGACGGGTGAGGTACTTGGTATGGCGGCGGACTTCGGTGAGGCGTTTGGCAAGTCACAGGAGGCTACACAGACGAGGCTCCCCGTTTCCGGTAAGGTGCTTATAAGCGTGAATGACCGTGACAAGGAAGAAATGCTTGAGGTCGCGAAAGGCTTCCACGACCTTGGCTTTGAGATAATCGCGACGAAGGGCAGCGCGGACTTTATAAACGCGCACGGTATACCCGCGAAGGCGGTAGCGAAGCTTAATGAGGGCAGACCGAACGTGCTTGACGTAATCACAAACGGTGAGGTGACGATGGTCATAAACACGCCGAACGACAAGAAGGGCGCGGCGGATGACAGTTACATCAGAAAGGGCGTTATTAAGGGTAGGATCCCGTACATGACGACTATCGCGGCGGCGAAAGCGTCTGTGGCGGGTATAAGAGCCATACAGAGGGGCGACGCGGGAGTTAAGTCGCTGCAAAGGTTCCACAGTGAAATAAAGTGATAATAAAAAAAGCGGCGCTGCCGCTTTTTTTGTTTCGTTTTTTTATCTGCCGAGCGCCGAACGAAGCTCTTTCGCCATTTCCTCCATTTCGGATACGTTCGCGTCGGTCATTACAGACTTGATAGTCACGGTTTTGTCCACAACGGTAATGTCCTTCATAGCGTCAAGCGATTCGCGTATGCGTTTTGCCACCATCGGTCCCCATGAGCCGTTTTCGATTATGGCAGCCGTTCTGCTTCGGTACGTCTTTGACTTTAAATGCGCGAGAAAGTCCTCCATGCACGGAAACAGTCCGCCGTCGTAGGTGGCGCACGCAAACACGATACCGTCATAACGGAACGCGTCCTCTATCGCTTCAGCCATATCGTCGCGCGACAGATCGAATACGGAAACTTTTTTCTCCCCCTGCGCTTTTAGTATTTCCGCCATTTTTTCAGCGGCAGCCGCGGTGTTGCCGTGTATCGACGCGTAAGCGATCGTTATGCCCTTGTTCTCCGGCTCGTACTTGCTCCACGTGTCGTACTTGTTTATGTAGTGCGCAAGGTTTTCCGTCAGGATAGGTCCGTGAAGCGGGCATATGATCTCAATGTCGAGCGTCGCCGCTTTTTTAAGAAGCGCCTGCACCTGAGCGCCGTACTTGCCGACGATGTTGAAGTAGTATCTGCGCGCTTCGCAGTCCCAGTCCTCGTCGGTGTCGAGCGCGCCGAATTTGCCGAAACCGTCAGCCGAAAAGAGTACTTTGTCTTTTTTGTCGTAGGTGACCATTACTTCGGGCCAGTGTACCATCGGCGCCATGAAGAAGGTGAGCGTGTGTGCGCCGATGTTAAGCTCGTCGCCCTCTTTGACCGTCACCTGTCTGTCGGCAAAGTCCTTGCCGAAAAATTGCGGCAGCATGGCGAATGTCTTGGCGTTGCCGACGAGTTTCGCATCGGGGTACTTTTCGGTAAATCTCTCGATGTTCGCCGCGTGGTCGGGTTCAAGGTGCGATATGACAAGGTAGTCGGGAGTTTTGCCGTCGAGTATCTTCTCAACGTTTGAAAACCACTCCTCGGACGCGCGCTTGTCGACTGTGTCCATTACCGTAATTTTGTCGTCCATGATGACGTAGGAGTTGTATGAAATGCCGTTCGGCACGACGTACTGACTCTCAAAGAGGTCAAGCGTCTTGTCGTCAACTCCCGCGTAAATAATTGTGTCTGTTACTTTTGTGTTCATGTGTATCATTACCTTTCTGTAAAATATTTTATAACGTTACCCCGTCCTTAAAAATTGAAATTTCGCGGTAACCGTTTTTTTCGTTGTTTGTTTTTTCGCCGCTTGCGACGGAGAGTATATAATCCACAAATTCCTCCGTGAGATCCGCGCCATCAATAATCGGGCCCGCGTTAAAGTCGATCCAGTGCGGCTTTTTCTCCGCAAGCGCTGTGTTCGTCGCGACCTTCACGGTCGGCACGGGCGCGCCCACCGGCGTGCCGCGTCCGGTCGAGAACAAAATCATGTGACAGCCCGACGCGGTGAGATTCGTGACGGCTACGATGTCGTTACCCGGACCCGTCAGAAGGTTAAGTCCCTTGTTTTTGACGTGTTCGCCTATACCTATAACGTCAGCCACGTTCGCGCTGCCCGACTTCTGCACGCAGCCGAGCGACTTGTCCTCCAGCGTCGTTATGCCGCCCTTTTTGTTGCCGGGCGACGGGTTCTCGTACACGACCTGTCCGTGACGCGTGAAGTAGTCCTTGAAGTCGTTTATGAGGCGGACGGTTTTATCGAAAACCTCCTCGCTGACACAGCGGTTCATAAGAATTGTTTCCGCGCCGAACATCTCAGGCACCTCCGTCAAAACCGTACTCGCGCCCATCGCGATAAGCTCATCGGACGCGCGTCCTATAAGAGGGTTCGCGGTAAGACCCGAAAAACCGTCGCTGCCGCCGCATTTTAAGCCTATCACAAGCTCGTCCGCGCCGCATTCCTCGCGCCTGAATTTTTTGGAATACTCCACAAGTTCACCGATAAGTTCCAGACCCTTTTCAATCTCGTCGTCGTGATCCTGCGCCGACATGAATTTTACGCGCTCGTCGTCCGTTTCGCCCAAAATGTCACGGAACACGGGTATGTTGTTATTTTCGCAGCCCAAGCCCAGCACAAGCACGCCTGCGGCGTTGGGGTGGTTCACAAGACCCTTTAAGACCGCCTGCGTCGTTTTTTGGTCGTCGCCAAGCTGCGAGCAGCCGAACGGGTGAACGAAATTAAATATGCCGTCACACTCGCCCGCGTATTTTTTATTCGCAACGCGTGCAAGTATTTCCGAGGTTTTATTCACGCAGCCGACGGTGTTTACGATCCATATCTCGTTGCGTATGCCGACGCTGCCGTTTTTTCTGTGGTAGCCGAGGAAGGTTTTAGTGTCCCCATGTTTTAGTGTCCCCAATTTCGGCTCGTACGTATATTTTAGTGTCCCCTCAAGGTTGGTTTTTACGTTGTGCGTGTGGACGTGTTCGCCCTTTTTTATATCGCACGCGGCGCGTCCTATACTGTAGCCGTACTTTATAATATCCTCGCCCTTTTTTATGTCGCAAAGCGCGGTTTTGTGTCCCCGCAGTTCGCCGTCGAGCATTACGGCTACGTTGTCGTTTTCGTTTATTTTAATAGTTCTCATTACAATATTTCCTTTAACGCCCCGCGCACTCCCTTTGTTTCCATTTCCGCGACGTATTTTTCCACGCTCGGCAGAAGGTACGTCAAGTCCTCGTCCCAGTAATCGGCGCGCTTTAATATTTCAGCCGCCGACGCCGTTTTCATAAACGCCGTGATTTCCGCGTCGTCGTTCGCTTCGTCGGTACGGTAGAACATTATTAGCGCGGCAAGCGCGAACACGAGCCGTTTCGGCTCTTTACCGTAACGCTTTATGTACTCCTGTATGCTCGGCAGCACGCGCACCTTGAATTTCGATACGGAATTTAAGGCGATACTCAAAAGGTAGTGCTTTATGAACGGGTTTTTAAAACGCTCTATCACGTCGTTTGCGAACGCGCAAAGTTCCTCTTTCGGGAGGTCGAGCGTCGGTATGATTTCCTCGAATATGCCGTTGTGCACGAATTTGTAAGTGTCCGCGTCGTTCATCATTTCGCCGACCGTTTCAAGCCCCATAAGACGCGCCGCGAGCACGGACATGGTATGCGCGCCGTTTAAAATGCGAACCTTGCGCTTTTTGTACGGCGTAACGTCGTCCGTCCACAGCACGTTAAGACCGATCTTGTGAAACGGTATCTCCTCCGCGTACTTTTTGTCGCCCTCAATTACCCACAGGTGAAATATTTCGGCGGTGTCGATCACGTTGTCGCGGTAGCCGTAGCTTTTTTCCATTTCCGCCGCCGTGTCGCGCGGATAGCCCGTAACTATTCTGTCAACGAGCGTGTTCGTGAAGTGGTTTTCCTCGTTCACCCACTTTACGAACGCGTCACCGTAACCCCAGTCTGACGCGTATTTTAAAACGCACTCCCTGAGATTGTCGCCGTTTTTGTCTATAAGCTCGCACGGCAGCAGCACAAAGCCGTTAAGTCCCGCGTCGAACCTCTTTTTCATAAACATCGCGAGCCGTCCGGGGAACGTTGTGCCGTTAAAATCGTCCGCGCTGTCGCCCTGTCTGTACTCGATTCCCGCCTCGGTGGTATTCGACACGATAAAGCGAAGGTCGGGATTTAATGCGCATGCAAAAAATTCGTCCGTCTGTTCGTAGGGGTTAATGCAGTGCGTCACGCAGTCAACGACGCGTGTTTCCTCTGTCGCCTTGCCGCCCGAAAGTCCGCGCAGGTAGAGCGTGTAAAGTCCGTCCTGCGCGTTTATCATATCGCTTAATCCCTGCGGAAGCGGCTGCACCACGACAACGCCGTAGTCGCCGCCGTTTTCCTTGTTGAGACGGTCAATCATCCAGTCGACAAAGCCGCGCAGGAAGTTGCCTTCGCCGAATTGCAGCACACGCTCCGTGTGCTTCGGGATGGATGGGGTGCGTTTTAGTAGTTCCATTGTTATTTTCTCCTTTTTAGTGGGGTGGGTAATTTATTATTTGGTGGTATGTTTACGGCGTGGGTGTAGGGGCGGCGATTCGCCGCCCGTTAGCCTCCCTTGTTAAAGGGAGGGGGACCGCCGAAGGCGGTGGAGGGATTCATTGTAAAATCAAAAAGGAATCCCCCAGTCACGCTACGCGTGACAGCCCCCTTTAACAAGGGGGCCTCACGCATGGGCGACCGCGAGGGTCGCCCCTACGGTGTCGTCGCCGATGCGCCCTAATTACATATCAAAATACCTTACCGCGTTATTATAGCAAATATCCCGCACAATCTTACCAAGGGTGTCATAATCCTGCGGGAATTCGCCGTTCTCTACCCACGTGCCGAGCAGGTTACACATTATGCGTCTGAAATACTCGTGGCGCGTGTACGACAGGAAGCTGCGCGAGTCGGTGAGCATACCGACGAAACGGCTCAGTGCGCCGAGGTTGGCGAG
>CANPXG010000034.1 GCA_947585795.1 uncultured Clostridia bacterium | reverse complement strand
GTGACGACCGCAAGGGCTGACGGATATACCGAACAGAGCTTGTATTTATGGGATAAAAACAATGTTCCCGCGAGAACAAATTACACGACGAATAACGGAAACTACTATGACGATCCCAATTTCGTTCCGTATGTAACTTCGATGCTCGTTCCGGAGGACGTTAAGCCGAAGGGCGCGGTACTGCTCTGCGCGGGCGGCGCGTTCGCGTTTCGCGGTGACTATACCGACACCGTTCCGACGGCGGAGGAAATGAACAAGCTCGGCTATCAGTGCTTTATAGTCGATTACCGGCTCCACCCGTACACGCAGGAAGAGGGCGCGTTAGACCTTCAGCGCGCGGTACGGTTCGTGAGAAAGAACGCGGATATTTACCGCATCGATCCCGACAATATCGTGGTCGCGGGCTTCAGCGCGGGCGGCATACAAGCGGGCGAGCAGGCTATGAATTTTAAGGGCGGCGTAAACGGAACGGCGCTCGACAGCAGCTATATCCCCGATGAACTGGATGAGGTAAACGCCGATGTCGCGGCAGTGGGCGTTATCTATTCGTTCTACGGCAGATTGAGCGTGGCGGAGCTTGACGTTGATACCTTAAGAAACGCAAATCTGCCGCCGACGTATGTGTGCTACGGCACAAACGAGGTGTTTAGAAGTCAGATCGAGCGTCATATCACAGCTCTGCGCGAAGCGGGAGTGACCGTGGGCGTGAATATGCTCGAAGGCTATTCGCACGGCTTCGGCGCGAACGGCAACTGGTGTCCCGATTTTGACGAATTTCTTATGAGCGTGTTCCCGAAGGATGAATTGCCTCTGCCGGAGCTTGAAACCGATGAACCGGTTGTTGAAGGAAGAAGCATTAAATTTTCCGTAAATTCGGGCGCGGACAATATGTATCTCATAGCCGCGCTCTATGACGAAAACGGAACGCTTTATGCGGTACGGGCGGACAAATCGGAAGGTGAATTTGAAAATCTGCCCGACGGCTTATATAAAATGAAAATTTTTGCATGGGAAAAAGGTACTATGAAGCCGCTTACGCAATGCGGTTCGTTTGATGATCTCAAAGTCGAGAGAACGGAGCTTACCGAATACCTTAACAACACGCTTGACACGGCGGACGGAACGCTCCATTACACATATTATCTCCCATCGGGTTATGACAGGAACAAAGTATATCCGATGCTTATGACGCTCCCCGGCTGGAGCAGCAGATTTAACACTATCACGACTACGCCGCTTACCGACAACGCGTATGCGAAAAGCAACGCCAAGGTCTGGACGGAGCTTAACGGCGATATGATCGTCGTGTCACCGAACCTGACCGACTGGGGCGAAAAATCGGCAAGGCAGACGATAGAGCTTGCGGATTGGTTTATTGAAAATTACAATGTTGACACTTCGCGGATATACGCCGCGGGTTTCAGCGCGGGCGGCGAAACGCTTTCACGAGTTGTCGATATGCGTCCCGAACTGTTTGCCGCGTATCTGCATTGTGCGACACAGTGGGACGGCGGCTATGACGCTGTCGCGGAGCACAAAATGCCCGTCTACATCAGTATGGCGGAGCATGACGAGTATTACGGCTCGGACACGGCAAGACGCGCGTATGAGGGATTAAAATCAGCATACGAAAGAATAGGCATAACGGGCGGCGAGCTTGATGATCTGCTCGTTCTCGACATAAAGACGGACGATTACTTCCCCGCGGGAACAACAAGCTACCACGGCGGCGGCTGGTCTATAGCGCACGACAGGGATATTATTCGGTGGCTGATAGAAAAATAGTGCAGACGGATATTTTGCTTACAAAAGGCGGGGATAAAACTCCTCGCCTTTTGTATATCCAAGCTTACGATACTGCGAAATCCGAAGTGCATTCGTAAAATACAACAGCAAATTTAATTATCTCTCTGTTTTATTGGTTTATTATGCTCCTTCCCTATCGCCGCCTCATCAATATCCGAACACAGCCTGTGTTCTTCGTATATTCTCCCTTATACGCAAGCCGAACAGGCAGCGTTTCTCCTGCGCCGCCGCAAAAACCTTATCCAAATAAAAATCCACCCCGCCGGGTTTTGAGGCGAGGTCTATCACGAGCGCGTCCTTTTTGACGCGTTTAAGCATCTCGTCGGTAAGGATAAGCGAAGGCACGGTGTTAAAAATAATATCAAACTCGTGAATATGCGCTTTAAGATTTTCAAGCTCCACGGGCTCGTAGCCGTGACTTTCAATCATCGCGAGATCCGCGTACTTGCGCGCCATAGCGTAAGTCTGCGCACCCATGCCGTACAGATCCTTGGCGAGTATCTTACCTATTTTCCCGTACCCCAAAACAAGACTTTTACTGCCGTGGATCGTTATCGGCGTTTCGGAGATCGCAATCTCGATAGCGCCCTCCGCCGTCGGTATCGCGTTCTTTATCGAAAGCTCCTCACGCTTTAAATAGTCGCGGTAAGCGATATGATTTTCCTCAAACGCCTTTTGCAGCGCGGGCTGTATCTGACCGCCGAACACTATTGCCGACGTGTTGACGTTATCCAAAAGCTCCTCGACGCTCATGGCGTTTTTTGCATACGGTGAATTAATTGTCACGCCGTCAAAGGTGACAGGTACGGGAAGTATAATAATATCCGCGCCCAAAACGTAGTCCGTGTCAGGCTCACACTCCGGCGAATCGAGCTGAATATCCTTATCAAAGCCGTACAAGAAAACATGGTACCCCTCCTCACGCAAAAGACGCGCGAGAGTAAGCTGCCTTAAATCTCCGCCGATTACGGAAACGGTTTCAAACATAACCACCAAAGCCTTTCCGCCCACAGTATGGTAATAAAAATTTTAACGCGTTACCGTGGGCGGATAATGCGTTAAATTGCAATCAAATCCGATTGACGCGAAACGGCGCGTCAATTCCTCCTTATGTTGTTCTTCTTGATTTTATAATATGAAAACCGCCGCGATTATGTTAAAAGGGTAACCGCCTTAACCTTTGCGCGCAAACAAAAAAAGAAGCGCTGCCGCTTCCTTTTACTTTATCATCTCTATCAAATCGGGCAAACACTCCTCAAATTTCACTCCGTACCAATGCTCCTTTTCGTGCCCGACGGTATGACGTATACAGTCCACCGTGAAATCCACCGCTATTTTCACCGACTTGCCCATATCGAACCCTTTTACGAGCGCGCCCGAGAGCGTGCTTGAAAAAACGTCGCCGGTACTGTGGTAATAGCCGGGGATATTGTCGCTGAAATACGAAAAAAACTCGTTCGTTTCACTGTTGTACGACATAACGCCCTGTGAATTTTCGTCGAAAGTCACGCCCGTGAGCACGACTATTTTTGAGCCGAGCCTTGAAAGACGCGTAAGCATATTTTTAATACATTCCTCATCGTAAACGTCCCCGACGTACTCCTCACCCAAAAGCAGGGAAGCCTCGGTGAGGTTGGGGAGTATAACGTCCGCCTTGGAACAGAGCTTACGCATTTCCGCGGCAAACTCGTTTGTAAATCCGGCGTAAAACTTACCCTTGTCACCCATTACCGGATCCACGATCAAGAGATTGGAGTTCGTTTTGAAGTCGTCAAAAAAATCCGACACGAGCCTTATCTGCTCAAACGAGCCGAGGTAACCGGTACAGACCGCGTCAAACTTCAACCCGATACTTTTCCAGTGACTTGCTATTTTCGGTATATCGCTTGTGAGGTCGCGGTACGTATACCCCGTAAAACCGCCGGTATGAGTGGAAAGCACCGCCGTCGGCACGGCGCACGTTTCTATACCCATTGCCGACGTTATCGGCAGAGCCACCGTCAGCGAGCATTTACCGAAGCACGAAATATCCTGTATTGAAACGATCCTCTTCAAAACCGACAGCTCCTTCCCTTAAAATTATACGCAACGATTATTCTATAACATTTTACAAAAGATGTCAAGCTCCCATTCGCTTCTTTCCCCAAACCGCGCATTAATTCAAAATTATCATCATACCTTATTTTAGCGGATTTTAAGGAGGGGATGCAAATGTATTGCCACTCGGTAATGCTTGAGGAAATATCGGCGCTTGACAAAGCCGTGACGGAAACGTTTTCGATAGGCAAAAGCCTTATGGGCAGGGACATTATATGTATTAAGACGGGCAGGGGAGAGAGGAAGCTTTTTCTCGGCGGCGCGTACCACGGACTCGAGTACCTGACGGCGGCACTCCTTGTAAAGTTTGTTTCACGCTACACCGAAAGCGCCGCACGCGGCGAACCCTTTTTCGGCTTTAACGCCCGCGCACTTTTTGACGAAGTGACGCTCTTCACCGTACCCATGGTAAACCCCGACGGCGTTGACATCGCCGTAAACGGCATCGACTTAACAAACGAACACCACCGCGCACTTCTTGGCACGGTCGGCATACACGACTTTAAAAACACATGGCAAGCCAACGCGCGTGGCGTTGACATAAACCACAACTTCGACGCTGACTGGGACAGAGTGCTCGACAAACCCTCAGCCTCAAAGTACGGCGGCGAATACCCGCACAGCGAAAGCGAAACGCGCGCCGTGGTAGATCTTTTACGAAAAGAAAATTTTGACATGATGCTCGCGTTTCACAGTCAGGGCGCGGAAATATACTGTGACTTTAACGGCAAGACGGAGGAAAGCGCTTTAAAA
Organism: uncultured Clostridia bacterium; assembly: GCA_947585795.1. Lineage (GTDB taxonomy): Bacteria > Bacillota > Clostridia > UBA1381 > UBA1381 > Hominilimicola. The sequence goes on along the minus strand of CANPXG010000034.1, from coordinate 18,973 downwards.
ACGGCGCAAAAAATGGCGGCAGCAAGCGGATACGAGGTAAAAATACCGACCGGCACCGCCTCCTTCGGCGGCTGCAAGGACTGGTTCATAAAAGAATTTCACAGGCCCGGCTTTACCGTCGAAATAGGCAGAGGCAAAAACCCGCTGCCCATGACAATGCTCGATGACGTGTACGCCGAAAACGCGCCGCTTATACTCTGCGCGATAAACGAATGCGCTCATATTACGCAAACGACTTGAAATTTTTAACAAAATATGGTATAATATAAGTGTCTTAAAAGGAGGACGCACAAGGCTGAAAAAAGTTCACCGATAAGACAAAAATAACACACAAACACAAAGGATAAATTAAAAGAAAGGAACAAAAAGATGAATCTGAATTTTAACTTTACGGGAAAAACAACTTTAAGCGCGTGGTGGAAAATCGTCCGCGACAATTTAACTGCGATCAAAAACACGTTTGAAACGCACCAAACCGCGTCGGAGCTTGACCACCCAGACGACAGCGTGAAACAGCGCCACATAGCCGACAAGGCTGTGGGCACGGACCAACTGGCGGATAACGCCGTCACGGCGGAGAAGATCGAGAACAAGACTGTCACCGCGGCGCAAATAGCCGACAAGACTGTCACCGCGGAAAAAATGGCTGATAAAACTATCGGCGCGGCGCAAATAGAAGATTACGCGATAAGCAATATGCAGCTCGCGCAATACGCGATAACGACCTCAAAAATATATCCACAAGCCGTGCAGGGGGCGCACATAAAAGACCAAGCCGTAACGAAAACCAAGCTTGACACCGCGCTGCAGGAACAGCTTGACGCGTTCCAAGAGCATTTGGACGAACCGGCGGGCGAGCTTGGCGACGGACAGGTGACCACGTCGAAATTAGCCGACGCGGCGGTCACAGCCGAGAAAATACACACGAACTCCATAAACACGTTTAAAATAATCGACGGAGCCGTCACAAAGGAAAAGATAGCCGAGAACGCGATAAACAACGAAAAAATAATAGATCAGAGCATAACGGAGGACAAGCTCGACAAAACGACGCGCTCGTACCTGCTCAACTACTTCATGGACACACGCACGGGCACCGATTGCCTGAACAACTTCAACAGAGCGTCATGGCAGTCGAACTGGTACTCCTTCAACTCAAGATACGGAGAGCTTACCAACGCTCCTTCGGACACGACGACGTATAAGGACGGATACATACGTTACACGGTTTTGGTCGTGCCGATCGACGTTGACAACCGCATACAGGTCGCCTTCAACCTCGGCTCGCACAGAAGATTCTGGCGTATAATCGGGGCGGTAGGCACCGAATGGACGGAAATAAAGTAAAATAAAATTCAGCCTTGTGCAAAAAAATATCGTGGGGTTTGACCGCCCCGCGATATTTTTTTAAAACAAACTGTTTACAACTCCCACGATTTTTTCAGCCGTTTCGGGCTTGTTCATCGTGTATATATGTATGCCGTCGGTATCGTTTGAGAGAAGGTCTATGATTTGCTCCACCGCGTACGCGATACCCGCCTGCTTGAGCGCGTCGGGATTGTCTTGGTACTTCGAGATTATCCGCAAAAACTTCGACGGCATCGACGCTCCGCCCGACAGCACCGCCATACGGTCTATCTGACCGGCGCTCGTAAGCGGCATTATACCCGCGTTTATCGGCACATTTATACCCTTTTTAACGCACTTGTCGCGGAACACGTAAAACGCGTCGTTGTCGAAAAACATTTGCGTCACAAGGAAATCCGCGCCCGCGTCCACTTTTATTTTAAGATTTTCAATATCCGCGTCAAGACTTGACGAGTCCGGGTGACATTCGGGGTAGCACGCTCCGCCGACGCAAAATCCGCCGCAGCTCTTTATAGCCTCTGTAAGCTCAGACGCGTACTTGTAGCCGGGGAAAAGCTGACCGTAACAGTCCTTCGGCTTGTCGCCGCGCAGCGCGAGAATATTATCGATACCGAGCGCGCGGTACTCGTTAAGGCGCTCCCTGACCGCCTCCTTCGTGTTCGTCACGCATGTGAGATGCGCGAGAGCCGGTATGGACAGATTATCCTTGAGGTACGAGGCTATCCGCGCGGTATTTTTGGAATTGCTTCCACCCGCGCCGTACGTGACGCTCATGTAATCTATCGGCAGCGACGACATTGCCTTCACCGCGCCGAGCACCGCGTCAAGACCGCTGTCCTGCTTCGGCGGAAACACCTCAAACGACAGCACCGGCTTTTTCTTTTTAAATATATCCTTTATAAACATAATATAACTGCTCCTCTTCATAAAATTATCGTACCGCTTGTCATTATACCATTTTTATGATACAATAGCAAGTAAGAATAAAAAAATTACGGAGGGTAAATTATGAAGGTAAGGAAAGCCGTAATACCCGCTGCGGGCTTCGGGACGCGTTTTCTGCCCGCGACAAAGGCGGTGCCGAAGGAACTGCTCCCGATAGTGGACACTCCTGCGATACAGTATATCGCGGAGGAAGCCGCCGCCGCGGGGATAGAGGATCTGCTCATAATAACGTCGCGCGGCAAGGACGCGATAATAAACCACTTCGACAGCGCGTTTGAGCTTGAAACAGTTTTGGAACGCGGAGGAAAAACCGAAATGCTTAAAGCGTCAAAGGGCGTTTTGGAGGGCGTAAACGTCTTTTTCACGCGCCAAAAGGAACAAAAGGGCTTAGGTCACGCCGTGCTTTGCGCGAAAAGCTTTGTCGGTAACGAGCCGTTTGCGGTACTGCTCGGCGACGATATAGTAACAGCAAAAAAGCCGTGTATAGGTCAGCTTATCGAGCAGTACGAAAAGACGGGCGCGACGGTCCTCGGCGTGCAGAGAGTGGGGAAGGAAAACGTTTCCAAGTACGGCATAGTGGACTGTGAGGAAGGCGGCAGGCTTCGCAAGGTAAAGGGCATGGTCGAAAAGCCCGCGAAGGAGGACGCGCCCTCCGACATTGCGGTACTTGGCAGATACGTAATTACGCCCGCCGTGTTTGACTGCCTTGAAAACACTCCAAGGGGCGCGGGAGGCGAGATACAGCTTACCGACGCGCTTATGGCGCTCACGAAGCGCGAGGACGTGTACGCGTACGAGTTTGACGGCAAACGGTACGACACGGGCGACAAGATGGGATTTTTACAGGCAACGGTGGAATTTGCGCTTGCTCGCGGCGACTTAAAAGACCGATTTAAGGAATATTTAAAATCTCTCGATTTGTAAAATACGCGCATTGAAAAAGGGACGGCTTACCGTCCCTTTAAAATTTCCTGCTTCTTTTGTACTCCTTCGCGCGCCTTAAAAGGTATTCGCGGTTATTGAGCGAGGGATTTATTATAACCTCGTCAATAAGCCTTCTCAGCGTATCACCGATCTCCCTGCCGTGTCGGTAGCCAAGACTTAACAGATCCTTGCCGTTTATCGCGAGGTGCGATACAAGGTACGGCTGACGCTCCGCAAGGACCTCCTTATATATTTGGTACGCGCTGTCTATGCGCTTTTTCTTTTCGGGGAAGTGGGTGGGATTTTTAGCTCTGTTGTCCGCCGTCTGCAAAAGCATCAGCTTCTCGAAAAGCGCCTCACCCGTACGCGACATCATGCGCTTTACCGCCGGCTGTGACGGCTCCACGCGCACGTCATGGTTTTCGACAAGCACCGCGACGTCGCGTATGGTGTCGGCGTTTATGCGCAGCCTGTGCATGAGATCCACCGCGATTTTACAGCTCTCCCTGTGATGCCCGTAAAAATGTATTATACCGTTCGTACCCGTGCTCGAGCATAACGGCTTGCCTATGTCGTGCATAAGCGCCGCCCACCTCAGCGTCATATCGGGCGGAACGCTTTTGAGCGTGTGCATTATGTGCTCACCCACATCGTATATATGGTACTTGTTTTTTTGCGGCTCACCGAAGCACCTTTCGAGCTCCGGCATTATATACCGAAGCAGCCCGCATTCGTGCAGCTTGCGTATATAATCGGGATTTTCCGACAGAAGTATCTTGTTTATTTCCTCCGAAATACGCTCACTGCTCACTTTTTTTATAAGCACCGCGCACTTTTTGATAGCCTTCCATGTGCTGTCCTCTATCTTAAAGGAGAGCGTCGCGCTGAAACGCACCGCGCGCAGCATCCGAAGAGCATCCTCCTTGAAACGGCGCTCGGGCTCTCCGACGCAGCGTATAAGCCTGCGGTTTATATCATTACGCCCGCCGAAATAATCGAGTATACCCGCGTGTGGCTCGTACGCCATCGCGTTTATCGTAAAATCGCGTCTGGCACAGTCCTCACGGATGTCGTCCACGAAGCTGACGGACGACGGGTGTCTGCCGTCGATGTAATCGCCGTCGCGGCGGAAGGTCGTGACCTCGTACCCCGTTTTATTTTCCACGACTGTGACCGTACCGTGACGTATACCCGTATCGACGGTACGCTCAAAGAGCGCCTTAACGTCCCTCGGTCTTGCGCTCGTGGCAATATCGTAATCGTGCGGAGTTTTGTCCATGAGCATATCGCGCACCGCGCCGCCCGCGACAAACGCGGAAAAGCCGCCCTCTTGAAGCCGGCTTAAAATATTCATAACGCTGTCCGGTAGCTCGCCGTTCATGCTGACACTCCTCCAAACCTTCATATTCCGTTTAAAAAATTATAAATCTAAAATATGAGGTATGTCAATAGAAATATAATTAATGTAAAAAATATTTAAGGTTATACAAAATGTCACAAAAATAACGGCGATTTGATTGACATTTTCTACATTTTAGTGTAAAATAGTATGTGAAAAACCGTAATTAACGAACAAAAGGGATACAATTAACGTAAAAAAAGGGTACAAATTATATCAAACAGAGTAACGATTTACGCTATGGAGGAGTGAAATATGGAACGAAACAAAGACACAAGACAGATGCTTAAATACGAGGCATTGCTATCGGTTGCTGAACTTGCGTTTGCCGACGAGCTTACGGATGAGAACATAGACGAGATACCGTTCAAGATAATACCGACGGCAACGCCGCGCTTCCGCTGCTGCGTTTACAAGGAAAGAGAAATAATACGTCAGCGAGTAAGACTTGCGATGGGCAAGCCGCCGCTTCCGGCGCATAACGCGGAACATATCGAGGTCAAAAACAACACGATACAAGTTATTCCCGCGGCGTGCGAAGGCTGTCCGATAAACCGTTTCCAGGTGACGGAGAACTGCCAGAAATGCATGGCTAAGGCATGCCAAAACGCTTGCGCCTTCGGCGCGATCACGATCACGGGACACGGCGCGTACATAGACCAGTCGAAGTGCCACGAGTGCGGCAAGTGCGCCGAGGCGTGCCCGTACCACGCGATAGCCGACCTCATGCGCCCGTGCAAGCGCAACTGTGACGTGGGCGCTATCACGATAGGCGGCGACAAGCTTGCGAGCATCGACGAAAGCAAGTGCATAAGCTGCGGTCACTGTGCTGTCGGCTGCCCGTTCGGAGCCATTTCCGACGTGTCGCAGATAACGACGGTAATAGAAAAAATAAACGACAAAAACACGAAAGTTGTAGCGATCCCTGCTCCGGCTGTCGAGGGACAGTTCGGCGCGGAAGCGACCATAGGACGAATGATCACGGCGCTCAAGCTTCTCGGCTTTGACGACGTTGTGGAAGTCGCGTTGGGCGCGGACGCGGTGGCGTACAACGAGGCGAAGGAACTTATCGAGAACCACGAAAAGGGCATAAAAATGACCACGTCATGCTGTCCGGCGTTCGTGACGCTCATAAGGAAGCACTACCCGAAGCTTGCCGAAAAAATGTCCAACACCGTTTCACCGATGGTTGCGACCGTAAGGTGGATACGAGAGAATATGCCGGGCGCGTACATTGTGTTTATAGGACCGTGCATGGCGAAAAAAGAGGAAGCGAAATTCGGCGTTGAGGGAAGTCCCGACGCGGTAATGACGTTCGAGGAACTGAACGCCCTGTTCGACGCACGAAGGATCAACGTGACCGACTGTCAGGAAACACCCACCGAGGCGACCTCGTTCGGCAGACGTTTTTCGGGCGCGGGCGGCGTGACCGAGGCGGTCATGAAGGCTGTCGCCGAAATGGGCTGCACCGATCCGATAAAAGCCAAGGGCTGCAGCGGAGTTAAGGAATGTAAAGTCGCGCTCGCGATGCTCAACGTGGACAAATTACCCGAGGACATCATCGAAGGTATGGCGTGCGAGGGCGGATGTATGGCGGGACCGGGTTCCGTAGCACCGCTTCAGCAGCTCAGAGCCGCACGCATGAAGAAAATAAAAGGCAGGGAAAACGACAACATCACCGACATGCTTACCGACCACGACTTTATGAAAGTCGATATGGAGCGCGAAAAAGCGGAATAAATACATACAAACAAAAAACGTGTCATTCTTTGAATGACGCGTTTTTTATAAGTACATATAAGCGAAAAACCCGACGACACCCGCCGCCGCCATCACATAAATTTGATTTACCTTAAAAATCCTCAGCACCGCGAGCGCGAGCACAAATATACCCGCCGCGACGAAATCGAAGCTTCGCGCGTCGAGCGACGGTGCGTTTCCCTGCCACAGCGCGAGCGTGAGTATCGAAAGCCCCGCCGACGCTATCATAGCCACCACCGCGGGACGCAGACCACTCATAACGCCCTTCATGACCGACATGTCGCGGTACTTCATGTAAAGCTTCACGAGAACGATAACGATGATCGTGGACGGCAGCACGCAGCCGAGCGTCGCTACCACGGCTCCGAGAAGCCCCGCCGTCTGTATACCGGCGAACGTGGCTGAATTTATTGCGATAGGACCGGGCGTCATCTGAGAAATTGTTATAATATCCGAGAACGCGCTCATATCGAGCCACCCGTGAATATCAACGACCTGATTTTGTATCAGCGGCATTACGGCATACCCTCCGCCGAACCCGAACAGACCGATTTGAAAAAAACTGAGAAAAAGCTGCAAATAAATCATTTTACGCCCTCCTTGCGCTTGGGACGCATAAACAGCGCCCCCACAGCCGCGCACACGATCACTATATATATCACGTTCACGCCGAACAAATGCGCGGCTGTAAACGCCGAAATCATTATAAGCACGGGGAATATACGTCTGTCTTTTATGACGTTATAAGCCATGGTTATGACCACGTCCGCTATGACTGCCGCCACCGCCGCCTGCATACCCTTTAACACGCGGCTTACCGCGGCGCTGTCACGGAACGCGGCGTAAAACATTGAAATTACCGACAGTATAACAAGCGGAGGCAGCACGGTACCCAAAAGCGCGCTCAAAGCTCCGCGTATCCCCGCGACTCTGTAACCGATAAGCACCGACGCGTTTACCGCCACCGCGCCCGGCGCGGACTGAGCTATCGCGATAAGGTCAAGCATCTCCTCCTCGTCTATCCACCCCAAATCGGTAATAAATTTTGACCGCAGCATGGGTATTATGACAAAGCCGCCGCCGAATGTAAAGGCGCTTATTTTAAGCGTGGAAAAAAACAGCGTAAGATACGTTTTTATACCGTTTCTCAATTTCATCACTCCCGAACCTTATCATAACATAAAATATTGTCACAGTCAATTAAAACTTCATCTTGAAATTGTTATACAAATATGGTATGATTATTGGGTAATTACATCTAAAGGAGCAAAGTAATAATGACAAAGAAAATAGCAGCCGTCCTCGCGGCGGTAATGATGCTTGCAAATACAGCGGCGCTTGCCGCGCCAAACGGCGCTTCGCCCACAGAAACGCCGTCACCGACAGCGTCGGCTGACGCGAATACCGAAGCGTCGCCCTCACCGAGCACATCACCCTCACTGAGCGCCACGCCTTCAACAAGCGCGTCACCCTTACCGACTACGTCACCCTCATCGACTGCGTCGCCTTCAACGGGCGCGTCGCCATCGCCGACTGCGTCACCCTCGCCGACTACGTCGCCAAATCCCAACGAGAACGTTCCTCCTCAGGAATTATCGACGGAATTTAAGCTTGACATAGAAGTGACTCAGCACAAGTACATAATTTCAAAAAACGCCGTCATAGAGCTTTACAGCGAGGACGGACAGCTTTTGGGCTCACAGCTTCGCTACGTCGGCTGGGACACGCCGAAGGTGAGCATGGTTTTTGAAGTGCCGCAGTACAGAATGGGAACGAAGTTCAAGATAAAGCTCGTGGAAGGACTGCGCTCCATAAGCTACCTTGGCACGCGCGTTGAGCCGGGCGGCGAGCTGACCGTCGATACCTATGGTTCTCTCGACGAAAACGGCGCGTATGTTCAGCACAACGGCGCGCTTATAGAGGGTAATCCGCATTACGACAAGGAACTGCGGATGTACGTCACGAATCGGTGGCTCGAAAGCGTTTCACCTCACGCGCGCATAGTGGACGACATAACGATGATGCCGGTCAGAGCGATAGGCGAGGCTATGGGACTTGAGGTAAACTATAACAAGGAACAGGACTGTGTGGAGTGCCGCGTCGGCGACAAATCAGTCGTATTTTGGGCGAATAACATATACATGACGATTTTCGGCGTGGGAGTAAACGCCGACCACGAAACGGTTTACATAGACGGTTCGCTGTTTGTGCCCGTAAGAGCGCTTGCGGAGGCGTTTGAATGTAAGCTTGAGGTCGCGGACTACGGCGAGTTCATGGATATTCTCATAGGCGAGTCGCCATATGTGCGCGAGGAGAGGGACAAGGTTCCCGTAAACCGCGACGGCATAGGAAGCAAGACAAACTACCTCGTGTGGGTATCGAAGCACGAGTACAAGGTAAGAGTATACGAGGGACAGCAGTACAGCTGGAGGCAGCTTAAGGAATTCCCCTGCGCGCTCGGCGCGTGGGACACACCGACGATAACCGGTCAGTTTGAGTACATAGAGCGTACGCAATGGAATTACTCGGGCTACTACGTCGGACCGGTACTGCGCTTCCATAACGGCTACGCGCTCCACTCTACGCTGCTCTACTACGGCGGCGGCGAGTACGACGGACGCGTCGGCGTGAATATATCGCACGGCTGCGTAAGACTGCACCCCGACGACATAAACTGGATCGCCGCCACGATACCGTTCGGCACGCGCATTTACATAACCGAATAAAAAAATAAACAGGCTGACCGTCAGCCTGTTTTTTCGTGATTATTTTTCGCGTATAAACACGCGCTCCGTTGCGGAGCAAAGACCGCTGCCCTCATCGATGTCGAAGATACAGCCGCAAAGCTGCCCCTTGCCGTCGGCGATCTCAAACTTCTGCGGCATGTTGCAGAGAAATCTGTTTATTATCGAAGTACGTTCCCTGCCGAGAATGGAGATTTGCGGACCTGTCATACCGAGGTCGGTGATGTAGCCGGTACCAAGCGGCATTATCGTGTCGTCCGCCGTCTGCACATGAGTGTGAGTACCGAAAACGGCGCTCACCTTACCGTCGAGAAAATATCCCATCGCAAGCTTTTCGCTCGTCGCCTCGGCGTGAAAATCTACCAATATAATATCGGTGACCTTTTTCAGTTTTTCTATTTCCTTTTCCGCGCTCTCGAACGGAGAGTCGGCAGGCTCGAGGTACGTTCTGCCGATAAGATTTATAACTCCGACCTTTCTCCCGTCCCTGAGCGTGTGGATAAGAGAGCCTTTACCGGGACATACGCCGTTGTAATTGGCGGGACGTATCACGTTTTGCTCCTTGCGCATTATATCTACCACCTCGCGGCAGTTCCACGTGTGATTGCCCATTGTCACAACGTCCACGCCCGCGCGCATGAGCTCGTTGTAAGCGGCGCGCGCCATGCCTCTGCCGTGGGTGGAGTTTTCACCGTTGGCTATGACGAGGTCTATTTGCTTTTGGTATTTAAGCTCGTCAACGTACCGAAACAGCATTTCGCGTCCGACGCGGCTCACTATATCGCCGATACATAAGATTTTCATAAGAATGTCCTTTCTCTAAACGGTATTACAAATAAAAAAGGAGCATTACAGAACGGGTAGAAGCTAAACGGCGGACGGTTTGTACAGTGCCTTTATCGCAAAGTACCTCAGCCGAGCCCGTTTACGCCCTGTAACAGCCCCAGATTTTTCGTTTGCAGAAGGTTTATTTAGCGTAATCGACTGCTCTCGTTTCACGGATAAGACTTACTTTTATCTGTCCCGGATACTCAAGCTCGCTTTCTATGCGCTTAACAATATCCTTTGCCACAAGTATCATTCCGTCGTCCGAAACGACCTCGGGCTTGATCATAATTCTGATTTCTCTGCCCGCCTGAATGGCGTAGGATTTTTCAACCCCGTCGAAACTGTTGGAAATTTCTTCGAGCTTCTGTAAACGCTTGATGTAGGTTTCAAGATTTTCGCGTCTGGCTCCCGGACGCGCTGCGGATATCGCGTCGGCTGCCTGTACAAGCGAGGCGACAAGCGTCTTCGCTTCCACATCGCCGTGATGCGCCATGATGGCGTGTACGACATCCTTGTTCTCACGGTACTTCTTCGCTATATCAGCTCCGATAGTAACGTGCGAGCCTTCGACTTCATGGTCAACCGCTTTACCGATGTCATGCAGCAGACCCGCGCGCTTCGCGAGCGCGACATCGGCTCCCAGTTCACCGGCCATAACGCCCGCAAGGTGCGAAACCTCAACACTGTGCTTTAAGACGTTCTGACCATAGCTTGTTCTGAACTTAAGTTTACCAAGCAGCTTGATAAGCTCGGGATGCAAGCCGTGTACGCCCGTTTCGAACGTGGCGCTTTCACCCTCCTGCTTGATAATCGCTTCAACCTCTTTACGAGATTTTTCAACCGTTTCTTCTATACGCGCCGGATGAATACGTCCATCCACGATCAATTTTTCGAGCGCCATACGGGCGATCTCGCGGCGTATCGGATCGAAACTCGAAACTATGACTGCTTCGGGTGTGTCATCGATGATGAGATCAACGCCCGTAAGCGTTTCCAAGGTACGAATATTTCGACCTTCGCGTCCGATGATACGTCCCTTCATTTCGTCGCTCGGCAGATTGACGACGGAAACGGTTGTTTCGGCAACGTGATCCGCGGCGACCTTTTGAATCGAAAGCGCAACGATGTTCTTTGCGTTTCTTTCCGCGTTATCCTTTGCCTCTTGCTCAATTTCTTTAACCATGATGGCAGCCTCATGTCTTGTCTGACTTTCAATATCCTTAAGCAATATAGCTTTGGCTTCCTCTGCCGTCAGACCGGAGATTTTTTCGATGAGCGCCATCTGCTCAGCTTTAATTTCTGCGATTTCCTGTTCTTTAGATTCAAGAGCTTTTATTTTCTGATTGTACGAATGCTCTTTTCTCTCTAAATTATCTGTCTTTTTGTCTAAATTCTCTTCCTTTTGGTTAAGTCTGCGCTCCTGACGGTTAAGCTCGTTCCTGCGCTCCTTGACCTCCGCGTCGAAAGCCGCGCGCAGCTTGTGATTTTCCTCCTTCGCTTCAAGGAGCATCTCACGCTTTTTCGCGCTCGCACTTTTTTCCGCCTCGGAAATTATAGACTTTGCCTTTTCCTCCGCGCTGCCAAACTCCGCTTCGGCAATTTTCTTTCTGTGGGCGACGCCCATATTAAAACCGATTATGGTGCCCGCGGCGCACAATACGACCGCGGCGGCAATAACCGCGATCAAAATTATTGAACTAATAATCAGTAACACCCCCATAAAGTTTCTCCAACACCTGCAATGGGGGACTTTCTTAAAATGACTGCTTCCTATGAAACATCGGCAAACGTGCCGTTATGCACCGCGGCGCGTTTGCAGGTAAAGCGCCGAGGCGGTTTGTAATCATACGGAGCAGCCCGTTTTAAGACGGCTCCATTTTAAGTATTGGGATTACATATCAAATTTCATATTTTACAGAAAAACTTGTTTTTAAAGAACATTAAGCATTATATATTTTATACTATTTTTGCGCATATGTCAAGGAGTTATTGAGAATGTTACAGTATATATACAATATTGAAATCATATTTTAATGTAAAAAACGTGATAAAAAGGCAAAAATTTCGGCACAAAAGAACACTTATGTCAAAATGCACAAAAATTTTTGGAAAATTTATTTACATATGGTCTTTACTACCAAAAAAAAGTGTGCTATAATGGTAACAGTATTAGATTGCGCAGAGGGTATTTTTGCTTTATTTGCGTGTAAAAAAGGAGGGAAATATATGACCAAAGAGGAAACATGGGCGGATATAAGCCGTTTTCAGACATATTTGTTTAATTCCGGTGACAATTTTAAGTCTTATGAAATGCTTGGCTCGCATAAGGTAAAGATAGACGGAAAAACGGGCTGGCGGTTCGCCGTATGGGCTCCGAACGCCGTAAGCGTACGCGTTGTCGGCGACTTTAACGGCTGGAACGGCTACGATAAAATGCTTGAACGAATAGAAACAAGCGGCGTATGGTACGGCTTTTTCACCGACATAAAGGAAGGCATGATGTACAAATACGCGATAGAGGCGCGTGACGGTCAGACGTACTACAAAGCCGATCCTTACGCGGTAAAAAGCGAGGTTCGTCCGGGCACGGCTTCGGTCGTGAAGGATATTTCGGGATACAAATGGGGCGACAAAGCGTGGATCAGTGCAAGGGAAAAGGAAAACACCATGCTAAAGCCCGTAAACATCTACGAAATGCACATAGGCTCGTGGAAGATCCACGACGACGGCAGTCTTTATACTTATCGTGAGCTTGCGGACGAGCTTGTGCCCTACATTAAGGACATGGGCTACACTCATATTGAAATGATGCCCGTGACGGAGTACCCGTTCGACGGCTCGTGGGGCTATCAGGTGACGGGCTTCTTCTCGGCTACCACGCGTTACGGCGAGAGCGAAGATCTAAAGTACCTCATCGACAAATTCCACCAAAACGGAATAGGCGTAATAATGGACTGGGTACCGGCTCACTTCCCGCGCGACGCGCACGGGCTTCGCATGTTTGACGGCACACCGACATACGAATACGCGGATCCGAGAATGGGAGAACATAAGGACTGGGGAACAATGGTGTTCGACTATTCCAAGAGCGAGGTAATATCGTTCCTCACGTCGTCGGCGTACTTTTGGGCGGAGCAGTACCACATAGACGGCATACGCGTTGACGCCGTATCGTCCATGCTCTACCGCGACTATTCCAGAAACGACGGCGAGTGGATACCCAACCAATACGGCGGAAACGGAAACCTTGAAGCCGTGGACTTTTTAAGGAAACTCAATAAAATTCTCGGAACGGAATTTCCGAACTTTATGATGATCGCCGAGGAATCGACGGCGTGGCCCATGGTTACGGCTCCGCCCGAGAACGACGGCTTGGGCTTTAACTACAAGTGGAACATGGGCTGGATGAACGACACTCTGCGTTACATGTCCATGGATCCCTACTTCCGCAAGGACAACCACGGACTTTTGACGTTCGTTATGATGTACGCCTACAGCGAGAACTTTATACTTCCGCTGTCGCACGACGAGGTCGTGCACGGCAAGCATTCGCTTATCGACAAGATGTTCGGAAGCTACGACGATAAATTCAACGCCTACAAGACGCTTTTGGGCTATTACATGACGATGCCCGGAAAGAAGCTATTGTTCATGGGCGGCGAGTTCGGACAGTTCCTCGAGTGGCGCTACGACGACCAGCTCGAATGGAATTTGCTCGACATAGACAAGCATCGCAAGCTTCACCGTTACACAAAGGACTTAAATCACTTCTACCTTGAGAACAAGGCGCTTTGGGAATGTGAAACAAGCTGGGACGGATTTAAATGGATAAACGAGGCGGACAGCGAAAACTCCGTAATATCGTATATAAGACGCGGCAAAAACGTCGCGGACAACGTGATAGTGGCGGCGAACTTCACTCCGGTCGACAGACCGATATACAAGCTCGGCGTTCCCGTCGCGGGTGATTACGAGGTGGTATTCCACTCCAACTCGTCCAAGTACGGCGGCGAAAGACGCATAGCGAAGAAGACCTACAAGGCTAAGCGTATGCAGTACTCCGACATGATGTACACCATAGAGGTGTCGATAGACGGCAACTCAGTGATGTTTTTAAAGAGAAAGCCGGACGTAAAAAAGACCGCGGCTAAGAGTACGGCGGCGAAAAAGACGGCTGCTCCGAAAAAGACCGCCGCGAAGAAAAAAGCGGCAAAGAACTAATAAACAAAAAAACCGGCAGACCGGTAAGAATAAAAAAATAATATAGGAGATGATTTTAATGGTATCAAAAGATTGCGTTGCAATGATACTTGCGGGCGGTCAGGGTTCAAGACTGGGCGCACTGACGAAGAACGTTGCAAAGCCGGCGGTTCCGTTCGGCGGTAAATACAGAATAATAGATTTTCCGCTGTCGAACTGCGTGCATTCCGGTATAGACACCGTGGGAGTGCTCACTCAGTATCAGCCGCTGGAGCTTAACCGTTATATAGGTAACGGTAACCCGTGGGATCTCGACAGGAGCCACGGCGGCGTTTACGTGCTCCCGCCGTATCAGAGCGCCAAGACGGGCGAATGGTACAAGGGAACGGCGAACGCCATTTATCAGAACCTCAGCTTCCTTGAGGGCTTTAACCCGAACCACGTTCTCATTCTTTCGGGCGACCATATTTACAAGATGCACTACGGTGAAATGCTGAAGGCTCACAAGGAGTCGGGCGCGGCGGCGACGATAGCCGTAATGCCCGTTCCGTGGGAGGAGGCGAGCCGTTTCGGTATCATGAACGTGGACGACGAGGGCACGATCGTGGAGTTTGAGGAAAAGCCGGCGGAGCCTAAGAGTAACCTCGCGTCGATGGGTATTTATATATTCAGCTACGACGCGCTCAAGAGATACCTCACCGACGACGAGCACGATCCCAATTCCGACAATGACTTCGGCAAGAACATTATCCCGAAGATGCTTGCGAACGGCGAGAAGATGATAAGCTACCGCTTTGAGGGCTACTGGAAGGACGTCGGAACCATACAGAGCCTTTGGGAGGCTAATATGGACTTGCTTGACGAGCCTCCGAAGTTTGACTTGAACGACAGACACTGGAGTATATATTCGAGAAACATGGCACTTGCTCCCCACTATGTCGGCACGAACGCCAAGATAACAAGATCGACCGTTACCGAGGGCTGCCACATTGACGGCGCTATCGACCATTCGGTAATATTCGGCGGCGTGGAGCTTGGCGAAGGCAGCGTTGTGACCGACTCGGTAGTTATGCCGGGCGCGAAGATAGGCAAGAACGCGGTTATTCATAACGCGGTGATCGGCACTGACGCGGTTATCGGCGACGGCGCGAAGGTAGGCGTGGATTCTTCGAGCGACAATAAGAACGCGTCAAAGTTGTGCACCAATGACCTTGTACTTATCGAAGGCGGAGCGACGGTAGCCGCGGGCGAGGATATTTACACGGGCAGCATGGTGGAAGTATAAGAAAGGAGAATGAGCCAATGAGAAGAGATACTATGGGTATTATTCTGACGAATAACGACAGAATACCGCCTATTACCGATATAAGAGCAAACAGTGCGCTTCCGTTCGCGGGACGCTACAGAATAATTGATTTTGTGCTTTCAAACATGGCGAACGCCGGCATAACGAATATCGGCGTTGCCACGGAGTCAAATTACTCGTCGCTTATGGACCACATCAGAAGCGGCAGTCCGTGGGATCTTGACAGAAAGAACTGGGGACTTAACATTCTCCCCCCGAGCCTTGAAAAAATGACATACGGCGCGATAAAGGGCAACATCGACATGCTTGCGGGTATTCAGGACTTTATACAGAGAAGCCCGCAGACCTACGTCGTTCTGTCACTCGGAAACAGCGTTTACAACCTCGACTTTACGGACGTTCTCGAGCAGCACGTGAACAGTCAGGCTGACATCACGATCCTGTACAAGGACATGAGAGGCGTTGAGGAAAGAGAGCTCTCAAGATTTACAATGATCGAGCTTGACGAGAAAAAGCGCGTCACGGACATCGAAGTACAGCCGTACTATCCCAAGACAGCCACGGCGAGCATGGACGTGTACGTTATGGAAAAGGCGCTTCTCGAGAGCATCGTCGACGAGTGCAGCGCGCGCGGCGACAGAGATTTCGTAAAGGACGCGCTCGTAAAGAAAATGCAGGGACTTCGCATATACGGCTACGAGCACACGGGCTACACCGACAAGATAGACTCCCTGAAATCGTACTACAGAAACAACATGAACTTCCTCGACAAGAGTATCAGAGAAGAACTGTTTAACCCCGCCAACCCGATCTACACAAAGACGAAGGACCAGTCGCCGACGAAGTACGGCGCTGAGGCGGTCGTACAGAACAGCTTTGTTTCCGACGGCTGCATGATCGAGGGCACGGTTATAAACTGCGTTCTTTCGCGCGGCGTAAAGGTAAAGAAGGGTGCCGTGATAAAGAACTCGATCATAATGCAGGACAGCGTTATAGACGAAAACGTTGAGCTCAGCCACGTTGTATTCGACAAGGAGGTCTATATAACCAAGGGCAGAAAGCTCATCGGTCAGGAAAGCTACCCGCTGGCAATATCGAAGGGCACGGTAATTTAAGAATAAATACATAATAGGACTGCCTCTTTTTGCAGGCAGCCCTGTTAAATTTAACGTATTTTTATTCTTGACATTGACAAAAATAAAAGTTTAGTGTAATATTATTTAGAATGTGGAGAAAGGAAAAGTTATGAAAGTTTTATTTGCCACCTCGGAAGCTGCTCCCTTTGTAAAAACAGGGGGGTTGGGCGACGTGGCGGGCTCACTTCCGGCGACGCTTCGCGAAAAAGGCGTTGACGCGAGAGTTATCCTGCCGCTTTACAATTGTATTCCTCAGGAATACAAGGACAAAATGAAATACATTGATCATATCTATATCGATATGGCGTGGAGAAAGCAGTACGCGGGCGTGTTCGAGCTTGAACACGACGGATGCATTTTCTACTTCGTGGACAATAAGTTCTACTTCAACGGCGACAAGCCCTACGACTATATCCACCTTGACTGCGAGAAATTTATATTCTTCTCCAAGGCGGTACTGTCGCTTTTGCCGACGCTTGACTTCCGTCCCGACGTTATAAACTGCAACGACTGGCAGACAGGTCCGATACCCGTGTTCCTTGACACGTTCCAAGACAATCCGTTCTTCCAAGGAATAAAGACGGTTATGACCATACACAACCTCAAATTCCAGGGACGCTGGGACTTCAAGAAGATAAAGGACGCAATGGGCATAAGCGACTACTACTTCACTCCCGACAAGCTCGAGTTTTACCGTGACGCGAACCTTTTAAAGGGCGGCATGGTATACGCGAACAAGATCACTACGGTAAGCTCAACATACGCGGGCGAAATCCAGAGCGAGGAGTACGGCGAGGGACTTCATAATCTTCTCCGCGCGAGAAGCGGCGACCTTATGGGTATCGTGAACGGTATTTCATATACCGACTGGAATCCCGCAAAGGACAAGATGATTTACAAAAACTACACCGCGCGAACAGTTCACAAGAACAAGATCGAGAACAAGAAAAAGCTTCAGGAAGAACTTGGACTTCCGGTAGATCCCGACAAGATGATGATAGGCGTCGTTTCACGCCTCACCGACCAAAAGGGCTTCGACCTTGTCGCGTACAAGATGGAGGAGCTTTGCGCCGGCGGCTTACAGGTAGTCGTACTCGGAACCGGCGACGAAAAGTACGAGAACTTGTTCAGACATTACGCGTGGAAATATCCCGACCGTTTCTCGGCACAGATTTACTTCTCAAACGAAATGTCGCACAAGATCTACGCCGCTTGCGACGCGTTCCTGATGCCGTCACGGTTCGAGCCGTGCGGACTGTCACAGCTTATAAGCCTCCGTTACGGCACGGTACCAATCGTGCGCGAAACGGGCGGACTTAAGGACACGGTACAGCCGTACAACGAGTACACGGGCGAGGGCACGGGCTTCTCGTTCGCAAATTACAACGCCGACGAAATGATGAAGATCATTTGGTACGCTATGGACATCTACTACAACAGAAAAGACGAGTGGAACAACATAATAGACAACGGCATGGCGATGGACTACTCATGGAACGTATCGGCAGACAAGTACATCGGCATGTACAGCGATCTTACCGGCATATACGACTTGCCTGAGAAAAAGGCGGCTGCGCCGGCAAAAAAACCGGCGCGCAAAAAAGCTGCAAAACCGCAGCCGAGCAAGTTTGACGAAAACCTTAAAGCCGACGCGGAAGCCTCCGCCGAGGCGGCGGCGAAGAGCGCGAAGGAACCCGAGATCGTAAAGGTAAAAAATCCTTTTGACGAGGATGAAAAACCGGCTCCTAAAAAGAGCGCCGCAAAAAAGACAACAACGAAAAAAACCGCTTCCAAAACGGGAACGGCTAAAAAGAGCGCGGCTAAAAGCACCGCCTCAAAAACAGCGAAGAAACCCGCGTCCGGCGGCAAAACTTCGTAAAGCAAGAAGAAAATTAGAGGGGATGTAAGAAAACATGGCACAAGCTAAAACATCAAAGCTGACAGCTTCGGAGGAAGCTTTGAAGAACGAAATCATCGGTAAAGTAAGAAGACACTTCGGTAAGGGCATGGAGGATGCCACTCCGCACATGGTTTACACCGCGTGCGCCCTCACCGTCCGCGACCAAATTATGGAACAATGGTCAAAGTCGCACAAGGTAGTAAGAGATAAGGGCTCAAAAAAGCTCTATTACCTCTCTTTCGAGTTCCTTATGGGCAGACTTTTAAGCACCAACATTCTTAATTTGATGCAGACAAAATCATATCAGAACGTGCTTGCCGACCTTGGCTACACGTTTAACGAGATTGCCGAAATGGAAAACGACGCTGGACTTGGCAACGGCGGACTTGGCAGACTTGCCGCGTGCTTTATCGACTCGCTCACGACGCTCGACCTGCCGGCTTACGGCTGCTCGATTCGTTA
>CANPXG010000033.1 GCA_947585795.1 uncultured Clostridia bacterium | reverse complement strand
TTACTATTGCGCAAGCAATAGTTGGCAAAGCTGACTGGGGGATTCCTTTTTGATTTTACAATGAATCCCTCCACCGCCTACGGCGGTCCCCCTCCCTTTGACAAGGGAGGCTAGCGGGCGGATAATATCCGCCCCTACGGTGTCGTTGATAGTGGGTTGTCGGGGACGGGCGACCGCGAGGGTCGCCCCTACGGGTGGCGTTGAAATCGGGTTGTCGGGGATGCGGCGGGCTGGGGTGAACAACACGCTTTGCGTGTTGTAGGCATAGAGCTTTGCTCGTATGCCGTAGCAAGGCAGCCCGCCCGACGGTGCGATTTTACAATGAATCCCTCCACCGCCTTCGGCGGTCCCCCTCCCTTTGACAAGGGAGGCTTACACAATCATTACATTCCGCCGCTTTAGTCGAGGAGGAATGCCGCGAAGAATGCGGCGACCGCCACGCCGAGCGCGGCGTACTTGACTCGCAGCACCGCCTTTTCCGTCGCTTCCCTATGTAGTATCTTTTCCAAAACAAATTTCGCGCGGAACGTCATAAACAGCGCGATCACGCCCAAAATCAAGGCTATTACCGAAATCACGGTCATTTCGCGCACATCCTTTCCTTACTTTTTCGCCTAAAAATTGTTCTTATTCAATTATTATCGCATTTTAACGCGTTTTTGTCAAGGCAAAGTTAAACTAAATATGCCGTATTGGCGGTAAAAACGATATATTGCAAAATTTTCAAGTATGTGTTACAATGTTAATAAGCGTATTTAAACGCCGTTTACCGTTCCGATATTTGATGTGACGGCAAAATAATCGGTATACTATCGCTCAAAATGTGATAAATTAAGAATAAAAGAGAAAATATCGGAATAAATATAACTTGATGATAAAAGATATTTAATTACTACAGAGGAGGTTTATACCCATGGATAACAATATAACCAATAATCAGGCGGCGATCATAGGCAACATAGCGGACGAATTTCAATTCAATCACGAAATCTACGGAGAGAAATTTTACACGTGCACCGTGCGCGTTCCGCGCCTCAGCGGCACGGACGACAACGTGCGCATCATGGTTTCGGAAAGACTTATAATGGACGGCGAGTACAACGTGGGCGACAGAGTCGAGGTGACGGGACAGTTTCGCTCGTACAACAGCTACGAAAACGGGGATAACCGTCTTGTGCTTACCGTTTTCGCAAAGGATATAGAGCATTACGAGGAGTCGGACAGCAAAAACCCCAACACGCTGTATCTTAACGGCTTTATCTGTAAGCCGCCCGTCTACCGCACTACGCCGTTCGGACGCGAAATAACCGACCTTTTGCTCGCGGTAAACAGAAGCTATAACAAATCGGACTACATACCGATCATAGCATGGGGGCGTAACGCGCGTTTCGCGAAAAATCTAAACGTCGGCGACAACGTTAAGATTTGGGGACGTATCCAGTCGAGGACGTACCAAAAGCGTATCGACGACGATACAACAATAGAAAAAACGGCGTATGAGGTGTCCGTAAACAGGATGGAGCTTGTGACCGGTGAGGACGCTGACGGTGAGGACGAATAAGAGTGAATACCTAAAAAACGGGAATATTGAGCGTAAAATACTCAATATTCCCGTTGTTTTTTTATTATTTCCGTCTTTTAAGCCGCGGGACTTGCCTCGGGTGCCGCTGTCGCCTCAGGCGCCGTTGTTGCCTCGGGTGCCGCGTCGGTAGCTTCGGGAGCCTCTGTGGCTTCCGCTTCCTCCTTCGCCGCTTCCTTTTCAGCCTTCTTGGCTTCCTTCTCAGCCGCTATTCTTTCCTCTCTGTTCTTCTCGTCAACGGTCTGTCTTACGTCGCCCCAAAGAGTGTCCAGCGTAACGTCGTCACCGAAGCCGTAATACTCTTTAAACTGATCGAAAGTCGCTTCGCCGACATACGCGCCCAAAGTTACGCGCGCTATAGCCTCGCCCCACGGTGTTTCGTCCGTAACGTCCTCGGGCATCTGAAGCATTTCCTTTATCTCGCTTACCTCCATGCCGTAGGTCTGAGCCATTACGGAAAGCGGAATGTTGTTGTACGCCGCGCTCTCCGTCGTGTTGGCGGGCATGTCTGAGGGCAGACCAAACTGCTCCAAAAATTCGTCAAGCTCCATGCCCGACTCCTCGGCAACCTCGCCCAGCGTGCGTCCGCTTACGTCAACGTAGCCCATTCTGTTGTACTTGTTGAACAGCGTCGGCGCGAACAGTACAGCCGCGGCAACGAGCGCCGCCACGAGTACCGCTATGATAATTATCGCCGCAACTACGCCCTTCTTTGACTTCTTTTCCGTGGTTCCTTCGAGCACAGAAGCATCCTCCGCTATGCCGTCCGTAGCTTCCTCGGCGGTTTCCGCCGCGTCGGCAATTTCACCCTCTGCGGCTTCCGCGACCTCTTCGGCGGTTTCGTCCGCGTCAAGCGTTTCTACCGTTTCGGGTGCCTCAGTGTCCTCGTTCGACGCGGAGTCGATCATGTTTTCCTCGGTGGTAGCCGCCGCCTCGGCTTCCTCTACCGCGTCCTCGATCTTTTCCTCCGTTGTTTCGGCAGTTTCGGTAACCTCTTCGGTTACTTCCTCCGCTGTTTCGATGTTTTCGGTAACCTCTTCGGTTACTTCCTCATTTTCTTCGTTGAAATTCTTTTCTTCGTTCACTTTTACCTATCTCCTAACCTAAAAATATTTATTCACCTTGCGGTGTCTGTTCACTTTCCGAAGCTTCGGCGTTGTCGGTCGGCTCCGCCGCTTCCTCCGTCGGTGCGGGGCTTTCGCCGGCGGTCGCCGTCTTTTCATCCAAAATCTTCTCAAAGTCGCCGTACTTCATGTCGAGAGTTACCTCGTCGCCAAGTCCGAGCTGCGTCTTAAGCTGTTCAAACGTCGATTGATCGTATACCATGCTTACGGGGAGCTGCGGGAAGAAGTCCTTCCAAAGAGTGTCCTTCGTGACCGTGTCCGTAAGTCCCGCGTCGGATATGACCTGATCCGCGGTTTGCTCCATGCCGGAGTACTTGAGGTAGTTTTCAATCGTCATGTTGTCGGTCATTTCGCTTTCCGGCGTATTCTTCGTTACGGTGTCGGAAAGGGTAAGACCGTACTGCGCAAGGTAGTCCTCCACGCTCATGCTCGCTTGTCTTGCAAGGTAGTCGACCGTCGGTTCAGCCTCGCCGCTTGCTATCTTTCTGTCCTTTATACCCTGTGACAGCTTGCCGTATGTCGCGTATACACCCACCGCGACAAACGCAACCAAAACAACCGCTATGATGACGTTTATCAGTTTGTCCGCGGCTGACGCTTTCCTTTTTTCGTTCATATTTATATGATCTCCTTTCATTTGTTCCTCAAATATAAAACGCTGATACCGCATTTTACATCATACACTACAATATACCACTTAAATATAAAAAAATCAATACATTTTTTATGAATTTTTTGTTAAGCGGCTTAATTTGACTTATTGGCGATAATATATTAAGATATATTAAAATAAATATATGGGTGAGGACGATGAATTATACCGAAAGTTTAAATTATATACATTCGATACCGAAATTCCGCCGTCCGTTGGGTAACGAAAATTTGAGCCGTTTGCTGTTTCTTCTGGGTGATCCGCAAAAAAAGCTGCGCTTTGTCCATGTGGCGGGTACGAACGGTAAAGGCTCGGTCGCGGCGATGACGGAGCGAATTTTGCGTGAGTGCGGATATAAAACGGGACTTTTTACGTCGCCGTTTATCGAGCGCTTTAACGAGCGCATACGCGTAAACGGTGAAAATATTTCGGACGGCGCGATGGCGGAATATACCGAAAGGGTAAAAAATATTATGGAAACAAGCGGCGCGCTTGTGAGCGAGTTCGCGTTTGTGACTGCGGCGGCGTTTCTGTACTTTTACGAAAAAAATTGCGATATAGTGGTGCTTGAGGTCGGAATGGGCGGCAAGCTCGACGCGACGAACGTGATCGACGAGAGCGTCGTGAGCGTGATATGTAAAATAGCGCTCGATCACACGCAGTACCTCGGTGATACGGTAGAAGAAATAACGCGCGAAAAGTGCGGCATTATCCGCGAAGGCGGCAGAGCCATAGCGTACCCGAACGAAAAACGCGTCACCGACATTATCCGCGCATACGCCGACGCTAAAAACGCCAGCCTTACCGTCGCGGACGTACGCGATGCCGACGGGTATGAGCTGTCGCTTAAAGGCGAATACCAAAAGTACAACGCGGCAGTTGTGATTGAAACGGTGAGGGCGCTTCGTGAAAAGGGGTTTGACATTCCCGAAGCGGCTGTTATCGAAGGGCTTAAAAATACGCGCCACGCGGCGCGGTTCGAGCTTGTGCGCGACGACCTTATTATAGACGGCGCGCACAACGCGGACGGTATGCGCGCGCTCAAAGCATCGCTTGACGCGCTCAAGCGTCCTTATGTGATCGTTATCGCGATGATGGAGGACAAATCTTGGGAGGAGTGCGCGCGTATCATAGCGGCGGACGCGGCGGCGGTGACCGTGACGGAGCTTAGCATGCCGCGCTGCGTAAAAGCGGAGAAAATCGCGAAGGCTTTGGAGGGTATCGACGTACCCGTTATTGTGAATAATAACCCCATTGACGCGCTTTTAAAGGCTTTTGATTTTTCAGAGGACATCCTTGTCTGCGTGTGCGGCTCGCTCTACCTTGCGGGTGAGGTCAGAAAAAAAATATCGAAAACAGAAAATAATGCTTGCAAATAGCGTTTTTATGTGTTATACTACACGAGGTATAGTTTTGTGTACCGTAATTTTAAAGTAAGGAGGCAGCAGGTAGTGAAAGAAGGAATTCATCCCGATTACAAGCAGACTACCATTACTTGTGCTTGCGGCGAGGTAATTGCGACGGGCTCAACGAAGGAAAATATCCAGGTTGAAATTTGCTCGAAGTGTCACCCGTTCTTCACAGGTAAGCAGAAGCTTGTAGACACGGGCGGACGCGTTGAGAAGTTTAACAAGCGTTTCAACAGAAAGCCGGCTAACTCATAAGCCGCAAAACAAAAACAAATCAAGTACGTAAAGTGAACCCCTGCTTGGAAAGCCGAATCACCAACGGCATCTCAGCGAAGGGCGATGATTTATCATAGGAGGTGAAACCATGACAAAGGAACGTAAGGAGCAGATCATAAAGGAATTTGCTACGCATGAAGGCGACACAGGCTCGCCCGAGGTACAGGTTGCTCTTCTGACGGAGAGAATAAACCACCTCAACAACGACCACCTTAACATCCATAAGAAGGACCATCACTCAAGACGCGGTCTGCTTATGATGGTAGGTAAAAGACGCGGACTTATGAATTACCTTAAGAGTCAGGATATTGAAAGATACCGTGCTCTCGTGGCTAAATTAGGCTTAAGAAAGTAATTTTACAGCGAATATAAGGCAAACCGGCGCGTCCGGTTTGCCTATATATATTTACGGAGATATTTGTTTAGCACATAAATAGAGGATGGGAAACATATTCCCTTCCTGTGTTTATATGCTAAAACGTATCTCCGAAAAAATAATTAAACAAAAAGGAGATATAAAAATGTTCAGAACATTTGAAACAACACTCGCGGGCAGACCACTCGTTATCGAAACGGGTAAAATGGCGCAGCTCGCAAACGGAAACTGCCTCGTGCGCTACGGCGACACGGTGGTTATGGTAAACGTAACGGCTTCACGTTCTCCAAGAGAGGGAATAGACTTCTTCCCCCTGAGCGTGGACTACGAGGAAAAGCTTTATTCGGTAGGTAAGATACCCGGCGGCTACATCAAGCGCGAGGGTAAGCCCTCCGAAAAGGCTATACTCACGAGCCGCGTTATCGACAGACCTATAAGACCGCTGTTCCCATCAGACCTTAGAAACGACGTTACCGTTGTGGCGACAGTTCTCTCGGTAGAGCAGGACAACCCGCCCGAGGTCGCGGCTATGATAGGCACATCGATTGCGATCTCGATTTCCGATATTCCGTGGAACGGTCCCATAGCCGGCGTATGGCTCGGACTTGTTGACGGTGAATACGTTATAAACCCGACCGTCGAGCAGAGAGAAAAGAGCGATATGCTCGTTACGGTAGCGGGCACAAAGCAGAAGGTCGTTATGATAGAAGCCGGCGCGAACGAGGTACCCAACGACGTTATGCTCGAGGGTATTAAGCTCGCCCACAAGGAAATCATCACGCTTTGTGAATTTATAAGCGGTATTCAGGCTGAAATCGGAAAGAAAAAGTTTGAGTACGAGTCGCACGACGTTGACCACGACCTCTACGACGCGATAAAGGAAATGGCGTTCGAGAAGCTTCAGTACGCGCTCGATACCGACGACAAGAACGTGCGCGACGAGAGAATAGGCGTTATAACGGACGAAATCATCCCCGCGCTCGAGGAGCGTTTTCCCGACATAAACGAGCAGATAGGTGAAGTTTTATATAAGATGCAGAAGGAGATCGTGCGCGCGTGGCTCGTACAGGGCAGACGCGTTGACGGCAGAGGTCTTGACGAGATAAGACCGCTTGCCGCCGAGGTCGACCTGCTCCCCAGAACGCACGGTTCGGGTATGTTCACGAGAGGTCAGACACAGGTACTGTCGGTAGCGACGCTCGCGCCGCTTTCGGAGCATCAGCGCCTTGACGGCATCGACATGGAAGAAGAAAAGAGATATATGCACCACTACAACTTCCCGTCATACTCCGTCGGCGAAACAAGACCTTCGAGAGGTCCCGGCAGACGTGAGATAGGTCACGGCGCGCTCGCGGAGCGTTCGCTCGTTCCGGTGCTTCCTCCGGAGGACGAGTTCCCGTACGCGATAAGAGTCGTGTCGGAGGTACTTTCGTCAAACGGCTCAACGTCACAGGGCAGCGTGTGCGGCTCGACGCTCGCGCTCATGGCGGCGGGTGTGCCGATAAAAGCACCCGTTGCGGGTATTTCGTGCGGTCTTATCACGACAGACGACGGTTTCACGACAATGGTCGACATACAGGGACTTGAGGACTTTTACGGCGAAATGGACTTCAAGGTTGCCGGAACAAAGAAGGGCATAACGTCCATTCAAGTCGATATAAAGAACGACGGACTTCCCTACGAGGTGATCGCCGAGGCTCTTGAAAAGACATACAAGGCGCGCTGCCATATTATCGACGACGTGCTTCTGAAGACTATACCCGCGGTACGCGACGAGCTTTCGCCGTACGCTCCGAAGGTCGACGTTATGAAGATAGAGGTCGACAAGATACGTGAGGTAATAGGCAAGGGCGGCGAAGTCATTCAGAAGATAGTAGCCGAAACAGGCGCGAAGATAGACATCGAGGAGGACGGCACGATCTACATCTTTGCCACGACTCAGGAAGCGGGACAGGCGGCAAGGGACGCTATCGAAACCATCGTCAAGGATCCCGAGGTCGGCGAAATTTATAACGGTCTTGTTAAGACTATCCAGCCGTTCGGCGCGTTCGTCGAGATACTTCCCGGCAAAGACGGTCTTTGCCACATTTCAAAGCTCGCGAACCACAGAGTCGAAAAGGTCGAGGACGTTGTCAAGGAGGGCGACTACCTCAAGGTCAAGGTCATGGAAGTGGACGCGAAAACCGGTAAAATCTCACTGTCGCACAAGGACGCGGTCGACGGCGACGAATAAGGTGAGCTTTTTATGATAAACAGAGAGAATATACGAAATATAGCGATAATTGCCCACGTAGACCACGGTAAAACGACGCTCGTGGACGCGATGCTCTCACAAAGCGGAACGTTCCGCGAAAATGAACAGGTGGACGAGCGTGTTATGGACTCGAACGACCTTGAGCGTGAGAGAGGTATAACGATACTCGCGAAAAACACGTCGCTTTACTACAAGGACGTTAAGATAAATATTATCGACACGCCCGGTCACGCCGATTTTGGCGGTGAGGTGGAGCGCGGTCTTGAAATGGTGGACGGAGTGCTGCTGTTGGTGGACGCGTTCGAGGGCTGTATGCCGCAGACGCGGTTTGTGCTGTCGAAGGCGCTTTCGCTCGACTTAAAGCCTATAATCGTCGTGAATAAGGCTGACCGCCCGAACGCAAGACCTTACGAGGTCGTTGACGAGGTGCTTGATTTGTTCATAGACCTCGGTGCGACGGAGGAACAGCTTGACACGCCCGTGATATACGCGTCGGGACGCGACGGCTGGGCAAGCGCCGAGTACGATCCCGAGCGTCCGAAGGACGATTTGACGGACTTGTTCGAGCTTATAGTGAATTACATCCCCTGTCCCGACTGTGAGGAGGACGCGCCGTTCCAAATGCTTGTTTCAAACATTGATTACGACGAGTATACGGGAAGGATAGCGGTCGGTAAGATACAGCGCGGCAAGATAAGCGTGAATATGCCGCTTTCGGTGTGCGGTCACGACGGTAAGGTCACGCACGCGAAGGCGACGAGGCTTTACACGTTCGAGGGACTTAAAAAAACTCCGCGCGACGAGGTCGGCGCGGGCGACGTTGTGGCGATATCGGGTATTTCCGATATAAATATAGGTGAAACGGTATGTGACGTGAACGATCCCGAAGCGCTGCCGTTCGTTAAGATTGACGATCCCGTACTGTCCATGACGTTCAGCGTCAACGACAGTCCGTTCGCGGGACAGGACGGTAAATTCGTAACGTCAAGACACCTGCGCGACAGGCTGTTTCGCGAACTTGACTCAAACGTCAGTCTGCGCGTGGAGGAAACGGACACGACGGAAAGCTTTACCGTGTCGGGACGCGGTGAGCTGCACCTTTCGGTGCTTATAGAGAATATGCGCCGTGAGGGGTACGAGTTTCAGGTATCGAATCCCGTCGTTATATACAAGCAGATAGACGGAGTTAAGTGTGAGCCTGTGGAGCGCCTTACGGTGGACGTGCCGGACGAGTACACGGGTACTGTAATGGACGGCGTTATAAGCCGTAAGGGTGAGATGACGAATATGGCTCCGACGGCGCAGGGTTACACGCGCCTTGAGTTCCTTATCCCGTCGAGAGGTCTTATAGGCTACAGGAGTGAGCTTCTTACCGCCACAAAGGGTACGGGTATCATAAACAGTATTTTGGAAAAGTACGAGCCGTACAAGGGTGATTTCACGGGCAGGACGCGCGGTACGCTTATCGCGTGGGAGGACGGTACGACGATCACCTACGGTCTTTTTAACGCCCAGGAGCGCGGCACGCTGTTTATCGGTCCCGGCGTTAAGGTATACGAGGGTATGATCGTGGGCGAAAGCTCGCGGCTTGAGGATATAACGGTGAATGTGTGCAAGAAAAAGCACGCGACGAATACACGTGCCTCGGGCAGTGACGACGCGCTTAAACTCACACCTCCAAGGGAGATGAGTTTGGAGCAGTGTCTTGACTTTATCGCCGACGACGAGCTTCTTGAGGTCACGCCAAACCATTTGCGTATGCGTAAGAGGATTTTAAATACAAGCCTTCGCGCGAAGGCTATGAATAGGAAATAAAAAGGAGAGCGTATCATATGATATGCTCTCCCTTTTTTGGTTGTTATTTAAATTTCAACGCTTTGTGCAAGCGGCGTCGCCGTGCCCAAGCCGTCCCATACGAACGCCTTTACCGTGTCTATCAACTCGTCCGTTTTCGGCATATTCACGCCGCACGAAAAACTCGTACCAGTCGGCAAATCGGCTTTTATGTAATTCAGGCTCACGAGCGTACCGTTCTCACCGTATGCCGCGACGATAAAGTAATCTTGTCCGCTGCGGTCGGCGACCTTGGTAACGTCCATATCTACTATAAAGCCCTTATCGGTCGGGATTTCGTCGTATTCCTCGCCGCTGGCGGAAACGAGCTTTAATGAATTTATCGTGTACGGATACGTTTTGGGATTGACCTCCGTAAGCTGCACGACATTGTTTTCGCCGTTCACGATCATGTAATTGTAGTTGTCGCTGTGGAAGTACGCGCTGTAATCTTCGCCGTTTGCGCCGGTAACGCTTATCGGGTTGCCTATTGTAGGCACAGCCTCGGCGCTTACGCCGATATACGAGTATTCCGAAAGCGGCTCGGCTATCGTAACGGTTCGACCTTCCCTCAATTCAAGATTGCAGCTTTTTCCATCAGCGTTTATATTAGCGTCTATCGTTATTCTGCCGCCTATTTTAAATTCATTCGATACGCGCACGGCGCTGTCACATCTGTTTGCGCATATAATACAGTCGCGCAGTTCCACGGGCGATATGGCGTTAAGCGCGTGTGAGCCGTTATTGCCGGAAATCCCACATTTTTCCAAAAGGACCTTTCCTCTGCTGTAAAGGAAAATTCCCGCGCCGTCGTCGCCGACCGCGTTTATGTTATACATTTCAAACATAATGTCCGACGCGATAAGCATACTGCCGATTATCGCAGCGCCCTCAATCGGTATGTCGCCGTTTTCCTCGTCGAGCACCCACAGCCCGTCCTCACGTTCGCTGAATTTGTGGACGGTGTCGGTGCAGTCGGTAAGTCCGCAGTTGTCGCAGGCGGGCGTTGCGGTAAGCGTCACGGTGCCTTTGCCGACACTTTGTATAATATGACCGTTAAGACAAATATACACTCCGTCAACGACATTCACGCCGTTTTCTGTTATAATGTCATTCGTGAGATAATAATATCCCGCCTCGTTCGGCAGCGCGGACGAGCTGTCCCACGCCGTCCACGTTTTGACCTCGTGGTTGTCCGGACAGTCCGCGTCGGCACATATTTTGTGCGTATGCGGCTCATCCTCCGTGCGCGCTCCGACTGTGACCGGTACCAATGATACTGCAAGCAGCAGTGCAAGTAAGGTTGAAATTCTTTTTTTCATATTTTTACCTCCGTAAATATATTAGTATGATTGTGTGTTTGCGGTTTACCTCTACGGCGTGACATCGTGAGGCTCCCCTAATAGGGGAGGCTTTGAGAAATCCACTGCACTCCGTGCAGGTGTGCAGCGCATCACGCTGCGCGTGACCGCCTCCGACATACATATTTTGCTGCGCAAAATAGTAACGACGTCGGCTTGCTTTTCTGCACACGTTGCAGCTGACTGCTCGCTTCGCTCACGAAAGCTGCCCAACAAAAAAAGTGCGCCGCGCATAAATCTTTTGGCGGCGCACCTAAAAACGCTGCCTTGATTTAATGCTGCGACACACTTTATCATACTATCAAATTTATCGGTATGAAAATCAAAGCGTGCGCTTTTTTAACAAGCGCAAACCAATAAATTTGATAATAGTATTGTATGTCGCAAGTATAATATTATCATACATATTGAAATTTGTAAAGATGTAAATCCGCTGTTTTTTCGACAAAAAAACGGCGCAAAGCAGTCCCGCTTTGTGCCGTGATATTTTCCGATTTTTATGCCGTTACAGCGATCGCGCTGTAATTGTCGTTATTCTTTTTCGCGTGCTTATGGAGCGAAACGAGCATTTTTTCAACCCACTCCTTGGGTGAGGCTGAAAGCGCGAGCGCGTCCTCCATGTCGTCCTCATTGACGTACTCCCAAAACCCGTCGGAGCAAATTAGAAACGCGTCGCCGCGCTCAACGTCCGTGACGTGCTCCACGTCGGGATCGAAGTTGTCCATGTCGCACACGCACCTCAAAAGCTTGTTTTGGTTGGGACTTCGGCGTATATCGTCATACGTGATCATACCGTCCGCGTACTGCATAAACGCGATGCTGTGGTCGTCGGTCACGGTTTTTATCTGACCGTCGCGGAAGTGGTAAAGACGGCTGTCGCCTATATGTGCCCATACCGCCTTGCGCCAGTTTGTGACGAGTACGGCGGCGGTGGATGCCATATCCGTACGGTCGTCGTTGTTTTCACGCTCAAAGCCAAGTATTTCCGCGGATTTTCTTAGGTAATTGTACACCGCTTCCTCTGATATTTCGGGATTTTTTTCAAATTCGGCGCATACCGTGTCGCAGACGAGCCGCGACGCGACCTCGCCGCAAAGCTGTCCGCCGAGCCCGTCGCACAGGACAAAGCAGAATATGTCACCCGAACGCGCGCTTTTCACGCAGTCCTCGTTGTTTGCGCGTCCGCCTCTGTTACTTAAGGATACTGCTCTCATACCGTTCTACCCCCTGTTTTTTAAGTATTCTTCAAGAAAACGCGAAAATTTTCCGACGCTTTTCTTATCGAACATCACTCCGAGCGAGTTGAGCTTCATAAGAAGCTCCGCGCTCATCTTGTCACTGTACTCCATTTCCACCTCGTAATCGGTCTTTTCAAAATATGTCGTCCTGTCAAGACATAATTCCGAGCCGTTATGCGTAAAAGTTTTGCGAAGCGTTACGGAGCTGCCCATTCTTCTAAGCTCCCCAACGTCCATACCCGTGATTTTCTTCGCCGTATCCGCGTCGATAACCTCCGGCGCGCCGTCCGTTTCAAACTCGCTCTCGTCGCATATCTGCAGCGGACTGTTGTCGTTCTTGTGAACCTTGACCTGTATTTTGGCGGTATCGTCAACCACTCTCACACGCACCATTACGCGCTTTTCGCGAAGCAGCGAAGCCGCGTCGGTATAATAATGATTTTCCTGCTCCTTCACGCTCTCCCACGCGAACGCTTTATCCACGCGTTCATACGTGTCCATATCTATAATACTCTTTATTTCCGTTTCTCTCATAAGCTGTTCCCCTTCGGCAATTCAAACGAATTGGTTACGTTCTTTTTTGTATCTGTACCCGATCGAGGCTAATTTTTCCTCTATCTCGGTCTTATCAAGCTCCATATCGTCACACATTTCGTCGAGGCTTTTATAAAAGTCGCGCAATTTCGTGTTGACAAAGCCGAGTAAGATCGCGCTGTCCTGTGGTATACGCATATTATCTGTCCTTTACAACCGTTTTTATCACCGTTTTACCGCGCGGTATTACGTATTTCACCGCCGGAATGACGGTTTTTCTGTACCGAATATTTGTGTTGGGCGACGCGGGTATTATAACGCCTTCGCCGCCTGTTTCACTTTCCACCGCGCACCTTTGGAACGAATTTTCGGCGCTCGCGCTCTTACCCTCCGACGTTACGCACCTGTCAATATCGCGCGCCGCGACGGCGAAGCCCGCGTCGTACGCGCAGCATTCGTACTCCGACGTTATCTCGTGAACGCGCGTGTGACCGTACTCTGTCGGCGTGACGGTGGTTTTTACGTCTATGCCCGCAAGCGGCGACCAGCTTATAACTATGCTGTCCCCGTTTACGCGGCAGTCTTTAAAGTGTCTGCGCACCATGATCATGCCGTCCACGTCAAACACGAGCATATTATCGGGCGCGCACTCCGCTATATTCACGCAGCTTCGCATGACATTAAAGCCAAAGTGGGCGCTGTACGCAAATTTCAGGTACTTCGGTATTATCTGCCCACAGTCAAACGCCTCGTTTTCGCCGCACACGTACGCCGTGCTTTTGCCGCCGCGTCTTGAAATAATCATCTTCGCCGCGTCTATGCGGTGCAAAGCGTTAAGCTTCGGCATCGGCAGCGCGTCACACGACCAAAATTCGTGATCGTCCGGCAGCATCAAAAACATATACGCCTTAAGTCCCCAGTACGGCGAACCGTGCGCGTTGTAGTGCTCCGCCATAAGTAAATTCGGGTAGTCGTAACCGACGGTCAAAATACCGGCGTGTGAAAATATGTCCTTATTGAGCCACGCGTTTATGTTGCGCGTTATTATACCCTTCATGACACCGAGTGGAAACGGCTCAAGTCCCGCCGTGACGCACGCGCTCCAGAACGCCGTCTGCGCGAAGCGGTACGTGAGTGACCGCCCGTAAGGAAGCGCCTCGCCGTCCTCGTCGAACCAATATATAAAATCCTTCGCGAAAAGGCACGCGCGCTCCTTGTATCTGTCCGCGCGCTCCTTGTCCTCGTCACCCATCGTGATAGCGTACACGAGTCCGTAAAAGTGGAACGCGAACGGTATGTAATAGTCCGTCTGACCGTGCGCGCCGTCACGGTACCAGCCGCCGGAAATATAGAACTCGTCAAGGCGGTCAAGGTCGCTTTCAAGCACGGACGCGTCAAAGCGTCTTGCGAGCTTTTTAAGCGCGATATTTACGAGTACGCGGAAAAAAATCCAGTTACTGTCGCACACGTCGTGCTCGTTTATCGTGTAAAGCCACGCGGCTAAATCGTCACGCGCGCCGTCCGTGAGCGCGTCCCAAAGCTTGTCCCGCGCGAAAAGCAGTCCGTAAGCGATAGCCGCCATTTCCACAAACCGCTGATCACGCTCGCGGCACTCGCCCCAGTAGCCCTCGCTGTTTTTATCCGCGCCGTCGGTCAGACCGTCGGCGTAAAGACGCGCAAAATCCTTTATGTCGCCGCCGCCGTTCCACAGCGGTACAAGTCCCCACAGCGGACGCGCAAACGCCTCCATGTCAGCCGAAATATCGTCGTACCACGCGCTGTGCTTGGAAAAGCATACCTTCCCGCCGCGGTAAAATTTTTTCAGCGGCTCCAATATATCCGTAAGCTGTTTTGTAAAATATTCCTTGCCGTACATTACAACCTCCAAAATTTCAGGTGATTTTATGTCCTATACAGTAGTATACTACTTTATTTTGAAAAAGTAAACCTTTTTAATTGTAAACCTTAAAAATTATTTTTATGGGTTGACAAATCAGATCTTATGTATTATACTGATTGTTGATATTTTATTTACGGAGGCAGGATATGAAAACAAAAACTATAGCGGTGTGCGCGATATTCGCGGCGATAATGTGTGTGTTCTCGGTCATTACGGTACCGATAGGTCCCGTGCCGGTGACGCTGGGATTTTTCGGCGTTATGATCACTTCGGTCATACTTGGCGCAAGGCGCGGCGCGGTGAGCGTGGCTGTATTTATACTCATGGGCGCGGTCGGTCTGCCGGTGTTTTCGGGGTTTAAGGGCGGTTTTGAGGTACTTTTGGGTCCCACGGGCGGGTACATATGGTCGTATGTGCCGATGGCGGTGCTTATAGGTCTTGTTACGGCGAAAGATCCGACGGATAAGCGGCTCGCGGTACTTAAAGCGTTCCTCGCGTGTATCGGCGCGGCACTTCTCGGGTACGCGGTGGGTACACTGCAGTTTGTGCTTGTGCAGGAAACGACCTTCACGCAAGCGCTTACGGTATGCGTGGTGCCGTTTATACCGTTCGACATAGCGAAAGCCGCCGCAGCCGCGTACCTCGGCTGCACGGTAAAAACCGCACTCAAAAAGTCCGGCACAGCGTGAGCTGTTTTGTGGGAAGATAAAAAAACGGCGGAATATCCGCCGTTTTTGTGTGTCATATTTAAAATTATCGCCTTTGCACCTACATCTCCCCACAAAATTTTTCCACCGCGCGCGGTAAAATTACCCACTCCGCCTGTTCCATTACGCGCTTTTGCAGGATTTCGGGCGTATCGCCGTCTTGTACCTCGACCGCCTTTTGCATAAGTATCTTTCCCCCGTCAACCACCTCGTTTACAAGATGCACCGTCGCGCCGGTCACCTTTACGCCGTAGTCGAGCGCAGCTTGGTGCGGCTTTAGTCCGTACATACCCTCGCCGCAGAACGACGGTATCAGGGACGGGTGTATGTTTATTATTCTGCCCGAGTATTCCGTGAGCAACTCACCGCCGAAAATCGCGAGAAAGCCCGCGAGTACCACAACGTCAACGCGCATTTCCTTCATGTACGCGCAGATTTGGCGGCTGAATTCGTCTATATCTCCGCCGCAGTCGGCGTTTTTGCGTATTATTTTTGTCGGTATTCCGGCGTTTTGAGCGCGTGTCAAGCCGTACGCGGACGCACTGTTCGAGCATACGCACACGATTTCGCCGCTTTTTAAAATGCCGCTTTTTTGCGCGTCGATAAGCGCCTGCAGGTTTGTGCCGCCGCCGGAAATCAATACTCCTATTCGTTTCATTTTGTCCTCCTTTTACAGGATGTCAAACCATTTAATCGGCGGGCTGAGGGCAGCCCGCCCTACGATTGCATGTGTCGGTCGTTACGGGCGGATAATATCCGCCCCCTACAATTATTACACAATCTCCACACCCGTTTCGCCTTTGGTGAGTTCGCCTATAACATACGCGGTTTCGCCCGCGTCGGTCAGGCACTTCACCGCCGCGTCAGCCTTATCCGCGTCCACGGCTACGATCATGCCGATACCCATATTAAACGTGTTATACATATCGCGCTCGGGGATATTGCCCTTTTCCCGCATCAGTTCAAATATCGGCAGCACATTCCACGTCCCCTTGTGAATTACCGCCTTCAAGCCGTCGGGGAGCATACGCGGCACGTTTTCGATAAAGCCGCCGCCGGTGATGTGCGACACGGTGTTTATGCCTACCTCATCGATCAGCTTCAGAAGCGGCTTTACGTAAATTTTCGTCGGCGTTAAAAGCTCCTCGCCTATCGTTTTGCCGAGCTTGTCGGAATAAGTGCCCAGCGTTTCCTTCGCGTCCGCGTCGTTCAAGCCGAACAGCTTCCTTACCAATGAGTAGCCATTCGAGTGAATACCGCTTGACGCTATGCCGATAAGCTTATCGCCCGCCTTTGCGTTCGCGCCGTCGGTGATTTTACTTTTCTCGACCACGCCAACGGAAAATCCCGCGAGGTCGTACTCGTCAACGGGATAAAATCCCGGCATTTCGGCAGTTTCGCCGCCCACGAGCGCGCAGCCAGCCTTTACGCAGCCGTCCGCCACGCCCTTTACGATCTCGGCGATTTTTTCGGGAACATTCTTGCCCACCGCCAAATAATCGAGGAAAAACAGCGGTTTTGCGCCAGAGCATGCCACATCGTTCACGCACATGGCAACGCAGT
Source organism: uncultured Clostridia bacterium (assembly GCA_947585795.1). Lineage (GTDB taxonomy): Bacteria > Bacillota > Clostridia > UBA1381 > UBA1381 > Hominilimicola. The sequence goes on along the minus strand of CANPXG010000033.1, from coordinate 7,600 downwards.
CCTGACCTATCGTGTCGTGCTTATCCATCAGAAACGCGACGCGAAGCTTTGTTCCCACGCCGTCCGTACCCGACACCAGCACGGGGTTCTCGTAATTTTTCGGCATTTCAAACAAGCCGCCGAACCCGCCGATACCGCCGATAACTCCCTCTATCGCGGTGCGCTTTACGTCGTCCTTTATAAGTCTTACGGACTCGTAGCCCGCCTCGACGTCCACGCCCGCCTGTTTGTACGCATTTTCACTCATAATTTTATCTCCTTTATTTCAAATTGTGTTTTAGTGGTGTAAATGCAGGCGACCGTGAAGGTCGCCCCTACGTAAGGCCCCCTTGTCAAAGGGGGCTGTCAGCGAAGCTGACTGGGGGATTCTTTTCCTATTTTCATAATGAATCCCTCCACCGCCTTCGGCGGTCCCCCTCCCTTTAACAAGGGAGGCTTTCTTCGCATAACTCCAAAATTACATCTCCGCTACAGTCTGCTTTATTTTCGCGTCCTTTGCAGCCACGCCGTCAGCCATTTTTATTTTTGCGGCTTTGAGTGCGTCTTTTAAATAATCATATTTGAGCGACAAAATCTGCGCCGCGAGTATCGCCGCGTTTGTGCCGTTGTCAAGCCCGACGGTTGCCACGGGTATGCCCGGCGGCATCTGCACCGTCGCCAAAAGCGCGTCCAGACCTTCGAGCGTGGACTTTATCGGTATACCGATAACAGGCACAACGGTGTGCGCCGCGATCACGCCCGCGAGGTGCGCTGCCATTCCCGCCGCACAGATGATCACCTCTATGCCGTTTTGCTCCGCCGATTTCGCAAACTCTGCCGCCTTGTCGGGCGTGCGGTGCGCGCTTATTACGTTTACGTCGATTTCAATCTCAAATTCCTTCAGTTTCGATACGCAGCCCTTAAGCTTTTCAAAGTCCGAATCCGAACCCATAATGAGCGCTGCCTTTGGTTTTGCCATATGTCATTACCTCCGTTTTTTGTTGTTATAATTATTTACACTGCCGTTTATTCCGCCGGCGTGACCTCCTGCTTAACGCTTTCACATGCCGGCGCGCCGCTTTCCTTCCACAGCATCGCCTTAACGGTATACGCCTTGCCGTCCTCCGCCGTATGAGCGAACTCTCCGCTTTCGATCTGCTTTACCTCAACGAGCTTACCATCGCTGTAAAGCACGACCCATAACATGTCGCTTTCCTCGGACTTTTCAAGGTTTGTTTCGAAGCTTATTTTTCCGTCCGCGCCGACCGATGTTGTCAGCGGGTCGGGATCGGGGTCGGGGTCGGGGTCGGGATCGGGATCAGGGTCGGGATTAGGGTCGGGATCGGGTTCCGGCTCAGGCTTGGGATCGGCTTCGGTGTTTATGTCAAAATCCGAAAAATCGATACCGCTAATGAGTATACCCTCATACGTCGGCGCGTCCTCGTCATATGTTGTTGCACTGCCCTTTAACGAAATACTTACCTTTCCGTCCTCGGGGTACGGTATCGACACGATATAGTCGCCATACTCATCCGTGGTACGGTTATACTGCTTACCGTTTACGGTAAACGTAACTTCCTTATTGCTTGCATACGCCGTGCTTGCCGTACCCGTTTTGATTTTACCCGAAATATTGAGCGTGTCGCTCGCCTCGGTGTTATACTTCATCGCAAGCTGACCGGGAACAGCCTGCCACGTGTTGTAGTTAAACAAAGTAGAATTGGATACAACTTCGCTGTCTTTCGCGCCGTTCGGTTCCTTCTGCGCCCAGCATACGTCGGTCGCGGGAATCATAATGGGATCCCAGTATAGGTCACCGATACACCGTCCGCCGAGCACCGTTTTAAGCTTCGCGTAAAGCTCGGTCAAAAACGCGCGCTGACCGTCCTGTGTTTCTCCGTAAATATTCTGATAATATCCGCTGTCCCACAGCTGTCCTTCCCAACTGCCGCCCTTTTTGTACTGCGTCCAGTTGTAGCCCGTTTCCATGATTATGACATCTTTTCTAAGCTCGTTTACAAGCGAAGAAAACTCGTTTACGACCGTGTCGATCGAAACTTTGGCGTTATAGCACGGATAGTATGACACGCCTATTACGTCAAAGTATTGCGACATAGAGCTGTCACGAATAACGCTCATAAACGTGCCTCTTGCGCTTAAATTGCCGCCGCTGTCGCTGTGGAACACTATTTTTGTTTTGGGAGAAACCTCGCGGACGGCTTTCGCTCCCGCCGTTAAAAATCTTTTAAGCATTGCGGCATTATTATATAGGGCAGAGTAATAATTACTCGAATCCTTACGCTGTCCGAAGTACATTCCCACCTGTATCTCATTTCCTATCGAAACAAATTCGGGAGTTGTGCCCTGCGCGGCTAAATCCTCCATAACCTTTTTTGTATAGCTGTAGGTTTTATCCTCAAGATATTTATACATATCCTCGCCGCTTAAACCTTGCTCCGTTATTTCTTCTTTCCACGCCGCCGGCATCATCTGCTTGTCGCCGTCAACCCAGTAATCCGAATAAGCAAAGGAGAACAATATGTCCATACCCTTGTCCTTCGCACGACGAGCCAATTCCAAACAGTCCTCCTCGGTCATGTAACCTTTCGGAAGAAACCAGCCTGTAGGGGTTGTACTGTCGTTATTTTTCTCACCGTGTCCCGGTCCGGGATCGTCAAGTAAACGTATACGAGCAAGGTTAAATCCGTTTTCCGCCATGACCTGCAGCGCGTCGTCTTTTCCGGTAGTTTCACCGATTCGTCTGAATGTGCCGTTCTTACTCTCAATATACGTAAGCTTTGAAATTTCGCCGCCCTTATAGAATTTCACGCGCGTGTCCTCGGTCTTTTCAAACGCGAGATTATCGAGCGTCACCTGCGCGGACTCTTCGAGATTAAGTCCTATATCACACGTTCCGTCATCACCCACGACAATACTCGGCACTATGATTTTATACGCCGCCGTACCCTCGGGAATAGCCGTTGACGCGACGGTGTGACCCTTCGTTTTCGCGTAAAGGTAGCTTGTACCCTTAGTTTTAATATCACTCGTATACGCCTGCGCGGTAAGGTTGTACGTACCCGCGTCAAGTCCCGTAACCGTCTGATAAACTCTCACCGTATCACTCGCGACAAGCGCGCCCGTGTCGGCACTCGTCGCGCCTTCGCCGTCAACCGTCCAACCGGTAAGTCCGTTTGCGAAATTGCCGTTTACAACACCGCCGCCGTCGTACACGCCCTCAACGCCCGTGAGCGTCACGTCGTCCGCATAAATATTCGTCGCGGTATCCGTCGTTCCTTTCCACACAAGAAATCCGACAAGATAGTCCTGCGTATTCGTACAGTCAAAATCAAGCGTGACCTCCTGCCACTCGGTCGTCGCGCTCACGCTTGTCGTCGCTACACCATAACTTGCGCCCATTGGGTAATCCTGCGTGCCGTCGTAAAATCCCATAACGGGATAACTTACCGCCGCGTCCGCTTTTATGTACGCCGTAAGAGTGTACTTCGTTCCGGCGTTAAGCGTCACGCGCTGACCGACCGTCGCCTCCGACAGCTTCAGCGATTTTGCTCCGTCGTGATATACTGTCGTGCTGATCTCACCCGTGCCGCCGTTTGTCGCCGCGTACCAGCCGCCCGTCTGTGTGAATGTCCACGTGTTGCCGCTGCCCAAAAGCGCGCTTTCAAAGCCGCCGTTTTTAAGCAGATTTTCGTCCGCGCTTACCGTCACCCCTGCGAAGCACGACGCGATAATAGCGATAATAACAAACACACTTATCCTTTTCCTCATAAAACTCATCTCCTTTTCCCGAAAAATACATACTGCGGCAATATTTACCCTGCCGCAGTATTTTTTTATTCCTTACCGTTCCAGCAATATGTACAAAGCTTGCACTCGGGCAGACCGACCGCGTCGATCATGTCATCGAGCCTGTTGTACATAAGCGACGTAAAATTCTGCTCGCGGCACATCTCGTCCACAAGCTCCTTATAATTCGTGCTTTCGGGATCGGCGTAATCTCTAAGCGTTTCCTCCGACACGTCGTCACCCTCACGCGCGCGTATGACGCGTCTTGCGATCAAGTCCAGATCCGACTTTGACCGCGAGAAATTTAAGTACTTGCACCCGAACATGATAGGCGGGCACGCGGGACGTATATGCACCTCGTTTGCACCGCTGTTGTACAGGAACTCCGTCGTTTCTCGAAGCTGTGTACCGCGCACGATGGAGTCATCGATGAGCAGCAAACTTTTATCGTGTATAAGCTCCTCCACGGGAATGAGCTTCATTCTCGCGATAAAATCTCTCTGTGTCTGTTTTTGCGGCATAAACGAGCGCGGCCACGTCGGCGTGTACTTGATAAACGGACGCGCGAACGGTATACCCGACTTATTGGCGTAGCCTATCGCGTGAGCCGTACCGGAATCGGGCACGCCCGCGACCATGTCGGGCTTTACGCTGTCACGCTCGGCGATTTTCTCACCGCAGCGATAACGCATTTCCTCAACGTTCACGCCCTCATAGCTTGAGGGCGGGTAACCGTAGTACACCCACAAAAACGAGCATATTTTCATTTCATCGCGCGGCGGCGACACCGTTTCAACGCCGTCCGCCGTCACGAACACTATCTCACCCGAGCCGAGATTTTTATAGTGGCTGTAGCCGAGATTTAGGTACGCAAAGCTCTCGAACGTCGCGCAGAACGCGTCGTCCTTTTTACCTATCACGATAGGCGTTCTGCCCAGCTTGTCGCGCGCGGCGTATATGCCGTCGGGCGTTAAGATAAGCATGGACATGGAGCCGTCTATAAGCTCCTGAGCAAGACGTATACCGTCAACTATATTGTCCTCCTGATTGATTATCGCGGCGACAAGCTCCGTCTGATTTACGCTGCCCCCACTCATCTCGAGGAAATGCGGCACGCCCTTTTTGTACGCTTTTTCCACAAGCTCGTCCTTGTTGTTTATCCTGCCTACCGTGGTCAGCGCGAAACTGCCGTGATGCGAACGCACGATAAGCGGCTGCGGCTCGTTGTCCGATATGCAGCCTATACCCGAGTTTCCTTCCATTTCGTCCGCGTCCCGTTCAAATTTTGTACGGAACGGCGAGTTTTCGATGTTGTGTATGGCGCGGTTAAATCCGTCCTTGCCGTACACGACCATACCGCCTCTCTTTGTACCGAGATGCGAGTGATAGTCAATACCGAAAAACAGGTCATACACACAGTTTTTCTTGGCGATCACGCCGAATATTCCTCCCATAAATACCTCCTTGCGGTCCGTGATGTTGCTTTCCCTTATTATACCATTGTTCGCGCATAAAAACAAGGTCAATTTTTGTATTACCGCAAGTTTTTGTATTTGAAGAAAAGCATTACCCCCACCCCACAAAAAAAGAGCAACCCTATTCGTTGCTCTCAATCATAAATATCTCGCCTATGTCCCACATTTAAAACCAAAATTGTGATTTTGTTGTCATCAATTTTTGCAAGTATACGGTAATCGCCTACACGATACCGCCATTCACCGCTTCTGTTCGCCGATAGCCCTTTCCCATGTAAACGCGGATTTTCACAGTTTTCAAGATTTTTTCGTATCCAGCCTAAAATCAACGCAGCTGTAGGACGGTCTAATTTCTTTAGATCCTTTAAGGCGTGTGAAGTAAATTCTACTTTATAGTTCATGACAAACCGAGTTCCCTTTCAACATCTTCGAGCGAATAGGTGATCGAATCGTTTTCATACTCCGACATCGCAGTGTGAAACATTTCCAAATCGTATTCATCTTCGATCCGTTCCATAACAGCTTGGCGAATAAGGTCTGATACGGAAATTTTATTGATCTGTGCATATTTTTTTATTAAGAAAGTATCTTCGTCACTGAGCCTTAATGATATAGTCATAGAAACATCTCCCTTCTGTATTACATTGTATTACAAACAACTCGCTTTGTCAATAGTCTGTGCTATATTATTTTTTTTAATCAAAATAAAATAATTCTTCAAATTTTTTGTCTAATGCGATATATTCCGATCAACGGTCGTTGCGCAATTTTGAATAACCCGAAAATGGTGATACCATTGTCATCGGCATGTCAGAGATGCGGCGGGCTGCGGCGAGCGATGCAAAAAAAGACCAACCCTTCGTTGCTCTCGATCGTGGTATTTAGTTTTTTGCCTAAGGTTTAGAATACGCTCTCTGTATTCTGATAACCGTTCGTTTATTTCGTTCGTAAGGGTATAAAAAGAAATAGAAATAATCGAGCCCTTCTACTTTACGACAATACTTAACCTTTGCGGAAGCGACGGATCGACCTTCAGCATTGCGAGTATCCGCCTTGCGGGACCGTCGGGCATATTTCGTCCGGCTTCCCACGCCTCGACCGTTTTTGGGGAAACACCCATAAATCCGGCAAACAAAACTTGCGTCATTCCAAGCTCGTTTCGTATGCTTTTAATTTCAGTTGCCTCAAAATCGGGGACGGGTTCAACGGACATTGTATTTGTACGCGCTTTGACTTTTCCTTTGTTATATGCAACGGCTTCTTCCAATCCCTGCATAATTCCGTCATAAACTTTCACAGAAAACACCTCCCGTCACAAACTTTGTTCCAATTTATCGATCATCTTTTTAATGTTGTTTCGTTCCTCATCTGTCAAATCGTTATCATTAAGCCCCATATCTCGCCACTGTTTATCAAAAACAGGCATCATGACAAACTTTCTTTTCAAATAGTATCACCTTATTTCAATATCATTATACCCTATTCAATAGGGTTTTGTCAATCATTTTTCATTTTCTAAACCGATTATGTTCCCTTGCGTATCTGCTTGCCGCCCGTCGTTCCTCGGTGTAAGGAGCCACCCCAACCAAAAAAGAGCAACCGTTTTCCGCTTGCTCTCGATTATGGTATTTAGTTTTTATCTATTCGACAACCGGGAAGTTATCTTGCGTACATATCTTCAAGTTCTTTTAGATAGTCAAAGCACAAACTCCCATCACACTGATAAAAGAATGGGTCGTCACGAATAGTATCTGGACTGTTGATAATAAAACTGTCAATTACCTTTTCGTTTTTATCCATAAAGCGCATTCTGAAACCATATCCCATATAACCTACGGAGATATTATCTCGTTTCATCTCACTTTCTTGAATGCTTTCTATTATCTGTTTTATTTCTCTAAAATCCTCAATGATAAAGTCTTTGCCTGTATTACCATCAAATACAGAGATAGATGCTACTTCGGACACATCTAATCCATTCAAAAAGGATTTTGGGATAGAATACCATACCCCCAAAATTACTGCGGCAACAATTATCAACACCGCAAACGATGTTAATATAACTTGTTTTCTTTTCATCATACAATCATCCTTTACAATCCCGATTTATCCCTCCATTCGATTATGGAATAATCATACCATACTCCCCGCCAAAAATCAATATCACCCTCAATACCCACACCCCAACGCAAAAAAGAGCAACCGTTTCCGCTTGCTCTCGATTGTAGTATTTAGTTTTACCATACAAAAATCGTATGGATCAAAAAGTTTATTATAAGCATAAGAACAATACCTGCTGCCACACCTGCGATTATGAAGCACCATTTTATCAATCTCTT